>NZ_JBGCCO010000023.1:0-159166 GCF_041262605.1 Kitasatospora sp. GAS1066B | reverse complement strand
CTGAGGTCGGCTTCGAGGTCGAGGTCGGGTTCGATCATGTCGGCGGGGTAGCCGGTGCGTTCGCCGATCACCTCGACCACCAGGCCCAGCAGGTCGGCGACCTCGGGCGGTTGAGCGGCGGCGGGTGCGGGGTTGCCGAGCTGGGTGGTGAGCCAGTCGGTGATGGCGGCGGCGGTGCGGGCGCGGGTGAGTTCTTCGATCTGGTCGTCGGTGAGTTGGCCGAGTTCGGCGGTGTCGCCGAGGCGGTGGGCGAGTTGGCCGATGATCTCGGTGCGTTTGATGGAGTCGATGCTGAGGTCGGCTTCGAGGTCGAGGTCGGGTTCGATCATGTCGGCGGGGTAGCCGGTGCGTTCGCCGATCACCTCGACCACCAGGCCCAGCAGGTCAGTGACCTCGGGCGGTTGAGCGGCGGCCGGCCGCTCGGGAGCCGCGGCCGGCGCCGCAGGCATCACCGCCCCGGCCGCCACCGGCGGCGGGGCGAACGGGACGGGCCCACCGCTCGTCCCGCCGAGGTAGGTCATCAGCACGTCCCGCTGAGCCGCGATCAACTCCCGGCTGCTGCGCAGGAACTCCGAGACCAGGGCGTCCCCGGCGGTCGGCTGCGGTGTGTGCTCCGTCGTCATCAGCGCCTCCGGCACCAGTCGGGCCGGTGCCAGCGCACCGGGCAGCAGTTCTCCGGCAGCCGTGCGCACCAGCTGCCCGTCCACCGTCCAGCCGGGCCGGCGCGCGGCCCGCGCCCGGCCCGGGTCCACCGCGTCCCGGCCGCGCAGCAGCCGTTCGGTCTGCACCGGGACGCCCGCGACGGCCAGTTCGGCCAGCGCGTCGAGGAAACCGGGCAGTCCGCGCCGGCGTCCCTCGACGGGCACCGCGCGGTGCGGCCGCTCGCCGAGCACCGCCGACACCAGCCGGGTCAGCACGGACCCCGGACCGGCCTCGACGAAGACCCGCGCGCCCGCCTCGTACATCGCCTCGACCTGGGCCACGAAGCGCACCGGTGCGCCGATCTGGGCCGCCAACTCGGCCCGTACCCCGGTCGGGTCCGCCGGGTAGGCGGTGGCGGTCCGGTTCGAGAAGACCGGGAACTCCGGCGCCCGCACGTTGCGGGTGGCCAGCGCCCGGGCGAAGCGCTCGCCGGCCCCCGCCACCAGCGGGCTGTGGAAGGCGCACGCGACCGGCAGCCGCTTCACCTCGTGCCCGGCCTCCCGCAGCAGCTTGGTCGCGGCGGCGACCTCCTCGGTGGCGCCCGAGATGACCGTCTGGCGCGGCGCGTTGTGGTTGGCCGCGACGACCCGCCCGGCCAGGCCGGCCGCCGCCAGCAGCTGTTCGACGGCCACGGCGCCGGCCGTCACCGCCGCCATCGACCCGGGGTCCTCGCCCTCGCCGACCGCGTCCAGGATGGCCCGGGCCCGCTCGGCGCCGAGCCCGGGCAGCTCCTCGGCCGCCAGCGCGCCCGCCGCGCAGAGCGCGACCAGCTCGCCGTAGCTGTGGCCGCCCGCCAGCTGGGGACGGACCCCGGCCAGCGCCAGCAGCTCGTAGGCGGCCAGGCCGGCCATGCCGAGCACGGGCTGGGCCACCCGGGTGTCGGTCACCGCGGTGCGCTGCGCCTCGCGCGCCTCGGGGGTGAAGGCCAGCGGCGGGTAGAGCACATCGGCGTACGCGCCGCCCAGCCGCAGGTGCCGCTGCACGCCAGGGAACGCCGCGAAGAGCTCGGCGAACATCCCGGGCCGCTGGCTGCCCTGCCCGGGGAAGAGGAAGGCGACCGGGCCCGTGCCGCCGTCGTCCTCGGCGGCCAGCTGCAGCCCGTCGGCCGGGCTGTGCTCCCCGTCCAGCGCCCGGCCCAGCAGCGCGGTCAGCTCGGCCAGGTCCGAGGCCACCACCGCGACCTGCACCGGGCCGGGAGTCGACTCCGCCCGTCGGGAGGCGGCTAGCGCCAGGTCGCGCAGCCGCCAGGGGGAGCCCTCCGCCACTGCCAGCCGCAGTAACTCGGTGACCCCGCGCAGTGCCCGGGCCCGGTCGCCGCCCCGGAAGGTGAACAGCTCGGCCGGCCACTCCTGCAGCCCGTGCACCGCCGCCGGACCGTCATGACCCCGTAGCACGGCATGGAAGTTGGTGCCGCCGAAGCCGAAGGCGCTGACGCCGGCCACCCGCTGCGCCGGCGGCGCGGCCCACGGCCGGGCCTCGGCGTGGAACACGAACGGGCTCTGCTGCCCCTGCCAGGCCGCGTTCGGCTGGGCCAGGTGCAGGGTCGGCGGCTTGACACCGGTGTGCAGCGCCAGCGAGGCCTTGATCAGCCCGGCCAGCCCGGCCGCGCACTTGGTGTGCCCGATCTGCGACTTGACCGACCCCAGCGCGCAACTCCCCGGTGCGGCCCCGGCCTCCGCGAAGACCGCGGTCAGCGTGGCGAGTTCGGTGCGGTCACCGACCACGGTCCCGGTGCCGTGCGCTTCCAGCAGGCCCACCTCGGCCGGCGCGACCCCGCTGCCGCGGTACGCGCGCTCCAGCGCCAGCCGTTGCCCCTCGGGCCGGGGCGCGGTCAGGCCCAGCGAGCGGCCGTCGCTCGCGCTGCCGACCCCCTGGACCACGGCGTACACCCGGTCGCCGTCCCGCTGCGCGTCAGCCAGCCGCTTCAGCACCAGGCAGCCCACGCCCTCGCCCAGCGCGATGCCGTCCGCCGCGGCGTCGAACGGGCGGGAGCGGCCTGTGGGGGAGAGCGCGTGCACCGAGGCGAAGAGCAGGAAGTCGTTGATCCCGTTGTGCAGGTCGGCGCCGCCGCACAGCGCCAGGTCGGCGGTGCCGGCGACCAGTTCCTTGCAGGCCACGTCCAGCGCCGCGAGCGAGGAGGCACAGGCCGCGTCGACCGTGAAGTTGGCCCCGCCCAGGTCCAGGCGGTTGGCGATCCGCCCCGAGATGACGTTGGAGAGCATGCCGGGGAAGGAGTCCTCGGTCAGCTTCGGCAGCTGCTCGGCGATCGCCGGCGGCACCGTGCCCAGGTAGGACGGGAGCACCGCGCCCAGCACCCCGGCGTTCGACAGGTCGCTGCCCGCCTCCGCGCCGAAGACCACGCTGGTGCGCGAGCGGTCGAAGTCCCGGCCGCCCTCGGCGCCGCCGCCGTCGTAGCCCGCGTCCACCAGCGCCCGGCGCGCGGCCTCCAGTGCCAGCAGCTGCACCGGCTCGATGCTGCCGAGCGCGGTCGGCGGGATGCCGTAGCTCAGCGGATCGAACGGGATCCGCGGCAGGAAACCGCCCCACTTGGACGGCGTGCTGCCCGGGCCGCCGTCGGCCGCGTGGTAGAGCGCCGGGTCCCAGCGCTCGGCCGGCACCTCGGTCACCGAGTCCACCCCGCCCACCACGTTCGCCCAGAACGCGGGAAGGTCGGGCGCGCCGGGGAACATCCCCGCCATGCCGATCACGGCGATCTCCAGCGGGGCCGGCGCGGGTTCGGCTTCGGTGGCCGGCGCCAGTCCCAGACGCTCCGTCAGTTCTGCGGCCCGGCACGCCAGATGGGCGGCCGCTCCGGTGCTGACCGCGGCGTGCAGCTCGGCCAGCGTGGTGGTGGTCGAGCGCAGCACGGCCACCTGCCCGGCCATGAACATGCCCCGGTCCAGCTGCCCCTGCTCGTCCACCGGGGCGAGCGCTCCCGCCACCCGGTCGACGCCCTTGCTGGCGATCCGCAGCCGCCCGACGTTCAGGTGCTCCAGCTGCTCCCAGACCTGCCGGTCCGGCACGCCGTCCGCCCGCAGCCGCTCCCTGGTCCGCTCGAACTCCGCGGTGAACGGGCTCGGGACGCACCGGGTGGCGTGCCCGGGCGCGGTCTGCAGCAGCTCGGTGTGCCGGGCCGCCAGCACCTGCCGCTGGAACTGCGGCTGCACCGCGCCGTGGGCCACCGCCTCCTCGGTGAACAGGTACGCCGTGCCCATCAGTACCCCGGCGGCCACACCCCGGCCGGCCAGCGGCGCGGCGAGCGCCGCCACCATCGCCGCCGAGCGCTCGTCGTGCACGCCGCCCGCGAACAGCACCTCCACCGACTGCTGGTCCGCCGCGGCGTCCAGGAAGTCCTCCAGCACCGCCAACTGCGCCTCCCACAGCGGGAAGCTGTGCCGGGGGCCGACGTGTCCGCCGCACTCCGAGCCCTCGAAGACGAAGCGGCGTGCCCCGTCCGCCAGGAACTGCCCGAGCAGGCCGGGCGAGGGCACGTGCAGGAAGGTGCGGATGCCCGCCTCCTCGAGCACCCGGGCCTGCGAGGGGCGCCCGCCCGCGATCACCGCGTGACTGGGCCGCGCCGCCAGCACCTCGGCCAGCTGGGCACTCCGGAGCTCCTCCGGCGCGAACCCCAGTACGCCTACACCCCACGGGAGTTCGCCGACCGCGGCAGCGCTCTGCGCGAGCAGCTCCCGGGTCTGCTCCGGGCCGGCCAGCGCCAGCGCCACGAACGGCAGCGCGCCGGCCGCGGCCACCGCCGCCGCGAACCCCGGCTGGTCGCTGACCCGGGTCATCGGGCCCTGCGCCACCGGCAGCCCGGTGCCCAGCGCCGCGCTGAGCGGCGCCTCGGGGCCGAGCAGCGCGGCGGCCGCGCCCGGTGCCGCGGCCGCGCGCAGCCCATCCAGCACGGCCGTTCGCACACCGTGCACGGTGCGTGCGACGGTGGCCCACCGCTCGGCGAACCTGGCGGCCAGGAAGCCGTCCTGACCTACCGTCAGAACCTGGTCGGCGCCGCCCCTGCGCAGCACCCGGTGCCCGTCGACGACGGTCGTCTCGGATCCGTCCATGCCGCGCACGGCCGCTGCGGCCTGCTGCGGCGCCGCGGACTCGGCCAGCAGTGCGAGCTGGCTGTCCAGCACCACGCCGGCCGCGCCGCCGGCCACCGCCGCGGCCGCGGTGTACGGCCCGATCCCGCCGGCGGCCCACACCGGCAGCTCGATCCCCGGTGCGCCGAGCAGCTGCTGCAGCAGCACGAAGGTGCTCAACTCGCCCACCCGGCCGCCGCTCTCGGCGCCGCGCGCGATCAGTCCACGCGCCCCGGCGCGAACCGCGGCCAGGGCCTGCGCCAGGTCGGTCACCTCGACCAGCAGGCGGTACTCGTCGGCCAGCGCCGCGAGGTCCCAGCCGGGAGCGGCGCAGCCGGGAGTGTTCGAGCCGGGAGTGTCCGAGCCGGGAGGGTTCCAGCCCGGAGTGTCCACGGCCAGCAGCAGGGTGTCGGGCCCTCGCCCGTCCTGGGGGCCCAGGTCAGCGGGAGTCAGGCGGCAGTGGCGCCCGATCCGGACCCCGAAGCGGCCCGGGGTTCTGGAGCGGAGTCTGGCGAACTCCTCGCGCGCCTGGCGGTCACCGCTCCCCAGGTCCAGCACGCCCAGGGCTCCCGCGCGGCACACGGCCTCGGCGAGCCCGGCGTCCGGTTCCTGGAACGGCGTGATCCCGATGACGAGATCGGTCAGCGGTAATGCGTTGGGCCTCATGCTGGCTCTCCGGGGATGAGTCACGGCGCAGTCGGGGCAGGAGCGACTCCCGGCACAGGCGTCACCAGGCGCCCTCGCGGGGATTCGAGGGCGCCATTGCGTGGTTCCGCTGTCCGGTTCAGGATGGGACGCTACCGGCGGGTAGTGCCTGACAGGTTAAGGCAACGTTGCGTGCCCATGTCAATGTCTGCGTAATCGTGACATCTGGCACACCGTTCCACTCGCGCTGCCGCGCCCGACGAGCTGACAGAGCGTCACCGCACCTGCCGGTCAACCCAGTTGGCGTCGACCGGCACGCGCCGCCGGACCCCGAGTGGTCGCCTGACCTGGGTGCTTACCGCAGCGGGCCGCGGTGTTCAAGGCCGGTCCGGGTGATCAGGCGAAATTGTCGAAAGCTAATATGAGAGCAATCGCCTAGCTCGAAAGATGAACTTGTGACTGTCAATGAAGACGTGTTCACGGACTGGAAGAACCGCGAGGAGATCGCGGAGTCGATGATTCCGATCATCGGGAGACTGCACCGGGAGAGGGACGTCACCGTCCTGCTGCACAGCCGCTCCCTGGTGAACAAGTCGGTGGTGAGCATCCTCAAGACTCACCGGTTCGCTCGCCAGATCGCCGGCGAGGAGCTCTCGGTCACCGAGACGCTGCCGTTCCTGAACGCGCTCACCGCACTCGATCTCGGCCCCTCCCAGATCGACATCGGCATGCTCGCCGCGACGTACAAGACCGACGACCGCGGCCTGTCGGTGGCGGAGTTCACCGCGCAGAAGGTGGCCGGCGCCACCGGTGCCAACAAGCTGGACCGCCGCGAACCGCGCGATGTGGTCCTGTACGGCTTCGGCCGGATCGGCCGCCTGCTGGCCCGCCTGCTGATCGAGAAGGCCGGCTCGGGCAACGGCCTGCGGCTGCGGGCCATCGTCGTCCGCAACAGCGGTGGCGAGGACATCGTCAAGCGCGCCTCACTGCTGCGGCGCGACTCCATCCACGGCCAGTTCCACGGCACGATCACCGTCGACGAGGCGAGCAACAAGATCATCGCCAACGGTCACGAGATCACGGTGATCTACTCCGACGACCCGACCACCGTGGACTACACGGCGTACGGCATCGACGACGCCATCCTGATCGACAACACCGGCCGGTGGCGCGACCGCGAGGGCCTCTCCAAGCACCTGCGCCCCGGCATCGCCAAGGTGGTGCTGACCGCACCGGGCAAGGGCGACGTCCCCAACATCGTGCACGGCGTCAACCACGACACGATCAAGCCGGACGAGCAGATCCTGTCCTGCGCGTCCTGCACCACCAACGCGATCGTCCCGCCGCTGAAGGCGATGGCGGACGAGTACGGCGTGCTGCGCGGCCACGTGGAGACCGTCCACTCGTACACCAACGACCAGAACCTGCTGGACAACTACCACAGCTCCGACCGCCGCGGCCGCTCGGCGGCGCTCAACATGGTGATCACCGAGACCGGCGCCGCCTCGGCCGTCGCCAAGGCGCTGCCCGAGCTCAAGGCGACGATCACCGGCAGCTCGATCCGCGTCCCGGTGCCGGACGTCTCGATCGCGATCCTCAACCTGCAGCTCGCCCGCGAGACCAACCGCGAGGAGGTCCTCGACTACCTCCGCAACGTCTCGCTGACCTCGCCGCTGCGGCGCCAGATCGACTTCATCAGCGCTCCCGACGCGGTCTCCAGCGACTTCATCGGCTCGCGCCACGCCTCGATCGTCGATGCCGGTGCCACCAAGGTGGAGGGTGACAACGCGATCCTCTACCTGTGGTACGACAACGAGTTCGGCTACTCCTGCCAGGTCATCCGGGTCGTCCAGCACGTCTCGGGCGTCGAGTACCCGACCTACCCGGCCCCGGCGGTCTGATCCCGGCGCGGTCACCTCAGCGGTCCGGGCCCAGCGGTCCAAGTCCGGACCGCTGGGCCCGGACCGTTCGGTCCCGGCGAGCGCGGCGTCAGGTCAGCGGAACGATCTCCGGCGCGCCGAGCCGTACCGCGTCGGCCGTCTGGTCGTCCGGCTGGTGCTGCGCCTCGCGTTCGGCCTCCACCCGCTTGGCGTAGTGGTCGACCTCCCGCTCGATCTGGTCCTGGCGCCAGCCGAGCGGACCGGCGATCAGGTCGGCCACCGTGCGGGCGGCGTCCACCCCGCGGTCCCAGGACTCGATCGAGATCCGGGTGCGCCGGGCCAGCACGTCGTCCAGGTGCCTGGCCCCCTCGTGGGTGGCCGCGTAGACGGCCTCCACCCGCAGGTAGTCGTCGGAACTCGGCAGCGGCTCGCCGAGCGAGGGGTCCTCGGCCACCAGGGCGAGCAACTCGTGCACCAGCGAACCGTAGCGGCGCAGCAGGTGCTCGATCCTGGCCACGTGCAGACCGGACTCGGCGGCCAGCGCGTACCGGGCGTTCCACAGCGCCCGGTAGCCCTCGGCGCCGACCAGCGGCACGTCCTGGGTGGTGCTCTCGGGGACCTTCTCGTCCAGGTTGCGCACCGCCTCGTCCACCGCGTCCTTGGCCATCACCCGGTAGGTGGTGTACTTGCCGCCCGCGACGACCACCAGGCCGGGGACCGGATGGGCCACCAGGTGCTCGCGCGAGAGCTTGCTGGTGTCGGCGGCCTCGCCGGCCAGCAGCGGTCGCAGGCCCGCGTAGACGCCCTCGACGTCCTCCGGCGTCAGCGGGGTCACCAGCACCTTGTTGACGTGCTCCAGCAGGTAGCCGATGTCCTTGGAGCTGACCGCCGGGTGCGCCTTGTCCAGGTCCCAGTCGGTGTCGGTGGTGCCGACGATCCAGTGCCGGCCCCACGGGATCACGAAGAGCACGCTCTTCTCGGTGCGCAGGATCAGTCCGGTCCGCGAGTTGATCCGGTCGCGCGGGACCAGCAGGTGGACGCCCTTGGAGGCCCGGACGTGGAACTGGCCGCGGGTGCCGGCCATGCTCTGGGTGTCGTCGGTCCACACACCGGTGGAGTTGATCACCTGCTTCGCCCGGACCTCCACCTCCAGCCCGGTCTCCAGGTCCCGGACCAGCGCGCCGACCACGCGTTCGCCCTGGCGCAGGAAGCGGGTGACCCGGCTGCGGTTGGCGACGTGCGCGCCGTAGCTCGCGGCGGTGCGCACGATGTTCATGGTGTGCCGGGCGTCGTCCACCTGGGCGTCCCAGTACTGGACGGCGCCGACCAGCGCGTCCGAGCGCAGCGCCGGTGCCTCCTGCAGGGCCTGGCGCTTCAGCAGGTGCCGGTGATGCGGGAGCCCGCGGGCGGTGCCCGAGGTGATGCCCATCGTGTCGTAGAGCAGCACGCCGGCCCCGACGTAGGGCCGCTCCCAGATCCGGTGGGTGAGCGGGTAGAGGAACGGCACCGGGCGGACCAGGTGCGGGGCCAGCCGCTGGATCAGCAGGCCGCGCTCCTTGAGCGCCTCGGCGACCAGCCGGAAGTCGAGCATCTCCAGGTAGCGCAGCCCACCGTGGATCAGCTTGCTGGACCGGCTGGAGGTCCCCGACGCCCAGTCGCGAGCCTCCACCAGGCCCACGCTCAGGCCCCGGGTGACCGCGTCGAGCGCGGAGCCCGCGCCGACCACGCCGCCCCCGACGACGAGGACGTCGAGCTCCCGCTCTCCCATCCGGGTCAGCGCTTCGGCCCGGGCCTGCGGGGATAGTGCCACTGGCTTCACCATGAGTCAGCCCTTCTGCTGAGTGAGGGTCTACGTGCCGGGAGGCGCTATTTGACGTCCACCCAGTCGAGGGTGCGCGTCACGGCCTTCTTCCAGCCGGCGTACCCGTCGGCGCGCTGCTGCTCGGACCAGGACGGCTCCCAGCGCTTCGACTGCTGCCAGTGGGAGCGCAGTTCGTCGGTGTCCCGCCAGAACCCGGTCGCCAGGCCGGCGGCGTAGGCGGCTCCGAGCGCGGTGGTCTCGGCCACCACCGGGCGGCTGACCGGGACCCCGAGGACGTCGGCCTGGATCTGCATGCACAGGTCGTTGGCGGTCACGCCGCCGTCCACCTTCAGCACGTCCAGGTGGACGCCGGAGTCCTGCTCCATCGCCTCCACCACGTCCCGGCTCTGGTAGCAGATGGCTTCCAGGGTGGCCCGCGCCAGGTGCCCGCTGGTGTTGTACCTGGCCAGGCCGACGATCGCGCCGCGGGCGTCGGAACGCCAGTACGGGGCGAACAGGCCGGAGAAGGCCGGCACGAAGTACATCCCGCCGTTGTCGTCGACGCTGCGGGCGAGCCGCTCGCTCTCGGCGGCGTCGGTGATGATCTTCAGCTGGTCCCGCAGCCACTGGACGGCGGAGCCGGTGACCGCGATGGAGCCCTCCAGCGCGTACACCGCGGGGCTGTCGCCGAACTGGTAGGCGACGGTGCTCAGCAGGCCGTGCTGGGAGCGGACCAGTTCGGTGCCGGTGTTGAGCACCAGGAAGTTGCCGGTGCCGTAGGTGTTCTTCGCCTCGCCGGGGGCGAAGCAGACCTGTCCCACGGTGGCCGCGTGCTGGTCGCCGAGCACCCCGGTGATGGGGATGGCGGTGCGCAGCGGCCGGGAGGTCCGGGCGGTGCCGAAGGCCTCGGCGTGCGAGGACGGATTGATCTTCGGGAGCATCGCCCGCGGGATGTCGAAGAGCGCCAGCAGCTCGTCGTCCCAGTCGAGGGTCTCCAGGTTCATCAGCATGGTGCGGCTGGCGTTGGTCACGTCGGTCGCGTGGATGCCGCCGTCGGGGCCGCCGGTGAGGTTCCACAGCACCCAGCAGTCGGTGTTGCCGAAGACCGCGTGGCCCTGCTCCGCGTCGGCCCGGACGCCCTCGACGTTCTCCAGGATCCACTTGATCTTGCCGCCGGAGAAGTAGGTGGCGGGCGGCAGGCCGGCCTTGCGGCGGATCACCTCGCCGTGGCCCTCGCGCTCCAGGGCGGCCGCGATCGAGTCGGTCCGGGTGTCCTGCCAGACGATGGCGTTGTAGTACGGCCGGCCGGTGCGCCGGTCCCACACGACGGTGGTCTCGCGCTGGTTGGTGATCCCGATCGCCACCAGGTCGGCCGGCGACAGGCCGCCGTGCCGCAGGGCGTTCTGGATCACCGAGTTGGTGCGCTCCCAGATCTCCACCGGGTCGTGCTCGACCCAGCCGGGCCTGGGCAGGATCTGGGTGTGTTCCAGCTGGTGCTTCGCCACTTCGTTGCCGTCGTGGTCGAAGATCATGAATCGTGAGCTCGTGGTCCCCTGGTCCACCGCTCCGACGAACTCTGGCATGACTGCCGCCTCTGCTGAGTGGGCTGGTTGTGGGTCGGGTGCGGATCAGTTCACGGGCTCGAGCGGAGCGCGGCCCGGCTCCTCCGGCTCGCCGATCCCCAGGTGCGGAGTGATCAGGTACCGGTAGAGGACGCCACCGACGACGCCACCGATCAGCGGACCGACGATCGGCACCCAGAAGTAGAGATGCCCGTACTGGTCCCGCCAAGCGTGCGAGTAGCCGGTGATGTAGCTGGCCAGGCGCGGGCCGAGGTCACGGGCCGGGTTGATGGCGTACCCCGCGCAGGCGCCCCAGGCCATGCCGATGGCCACCACGATCAGGCCGACGATGAACGGGCCCAGGTTGGCGCCGGGCGGCGAGTTGAGCACGTCGGTGACCGCGAAGACGAGGAAGACCAGGATCGCGGTGCCGATGATCTGGTCGCGCAGCGCGCCCCAGTCGCTGATCGGCAGGACGCCGTTGCCGGGGAGGGTGGAGAACACGACCTGGGTCTTGAGGGTGTGGCCGGGGTCGACCGCCTTCAGGATGTTCGTGTAGTTCCAGCGCACCAGCAGGGCAGCGACGAACGCGCCCGCCGTCTGGGCCGCGACGTACGGCAGCACCTTGCGCCAGGGGAAGCCCTTGAAGAGGGCCAGGGAGAGGGTGACCGCCGGATTGAGGTGCCCGCCGCTGATCCGCCCGGCGGTGTAGACGCCCAGCACGACGCCCAGGCCCCAGGCCCAGGCGATGCTGTCGTGGTTGCCGATACCGGCGGCCACCACCTGTGCGACCACTCCGGTGCCGAAGAGGATGAGGATCATCGTCCCGGCGAACTCGGCGCTGAGTTCGCCGAGGAGGAGTCTGGTGGGGCTGTGCGCGATCTTTGCTGCCGTGTGACTGCCCGTCATGGAAACCGGTTCCCGCCGCTGAGTTGGTGCCTCGGAAGGCCGTACACGGCCAAGCCTGAGCGAGAACGGGCGCCGGGGCCCGGCTTACACGGCTGTTCGAGTCACGGCCGCGGTCTGCGGCGGGGGTGGTGGCTCAGGCGCTCTCGTTCGCCGTCGGCTCCTGGCCGGCCGGCCCGGCGGCGGGATCCGGCCAGCTCTTGCCCGGGGCCAGCGGGGTGATGGCGGCGTTGAGCACCGCGCTGTTGGGGAGCAGCATCGGGCCGTCGAGGGTGTGGAGTTTGACGAAGAGCAGGGTCATGTCGCTGACCTCGCCCTGGATCCGGCCGCCGATCGGTCCGGACTGGATGCTGATGCTCTGGCCGAGCTGGAAGGGCCGGGCGGTGAGCAGCACGAGGCCCGCGAAGATGTTGCCGAGCACCGGCTGGGCCGCGATGCCGACGATGACGCCGGTCAGCGCGCCGCCGAGGATGAGCCTGCTCCACGGCACGTGCAGCAGGCTCAGGGCGCCGATGATGACCAGGGCGTAGCCGGTGAGCAGGCAGAGCATCCGCAGCGCGACGATGCGGGTGTCGCCGAAGCGATTGGGGACGAGCTTGAGCAGGTCCTGGGTGGCGCCGCGGACGGCGATCAGGGCGAAGACGAGGAAGACGACCGCGCTGGCCACCGCGATACCGCGGTCGGTGAGGTGGTGGCGGGAGGTCGGATCGCCCAGCAGGCCGCCGTAGTAGGTGGAGACCACCAGCCCGGAGATCGCCAGCGTCGTGGTGACGATGGCTTGGCGGGTGCGGATGACGCCGCCCAGATGCAGGCCCGGGGGCAACAGGTGGTGGCCGTCCGCGTGGTTCTCGTCCTTGTCCATCACCCCAGTGTCCCAAAGGCGGCGCGAAGCCGGTGCCCGGCCCGGGGAGTGGAGCGAGGCCCTAACCGGTGAACGCACGAGTCCTGGTCGGTGGGATCACCGCCGGACGGCCGCCCGTGTCGGGTGCGGTCCGCCGGGTGGGGACCGGGGGGACGAGGCCCTCCTTGCGCCCCACCTCCTCGAACGCGGCCAGCACCCGGACCAGTTGCTGATCCGTGTGCGCGGCTGTCAGCGTGATGCGCAGGACCTCACGGCCCGCCCGGACCGCGGGATAGGTCATGGGGGCGGTGAACACTCCCGCTCCGCACAGCTCCTGCCACATGCGCAGGCAGCGCTCACGGCCGCGGGTGAGGACGGGCACGATGGGGGTGAGCGAGGTGCCGGTGTCGTAACCCAGCGCCCGCAGACCGCGGTGGAGTTGCTCGGCGAGGTCCAGCACCCGTGCGCGGCGCTCCGGTTCGCTCTGGAGGATGTCGAGTGCGGCCAGTGCGGCGGCGACGTTGGCCGGTGCGGCCGCCGCGGTGAACAGCGCCGTCCGGGCGTGGAAGCGCAGGTAGTGGATGACCTCGGCCGGTCCGGCGATGACGCCGCCCACGGAGGCGAGACTCTTGGAGAGGGCGCTGGTGACCAGCAGGGGCCGCAGCCCGAAGTGGTCCCCGGCGCCGGCGCCGTTGGGCCCGAGCACCCCGAGGTCGTGGGAGCTGTCCACGACGACGTGTGCGCCGTGGGCGTCGGCCAGCTTCATCAAGTCCGGGAGTTCGCAGATGTCTCCGCCGACGGAGAAGATCCCGTCGGTGAGGATGATTTTTCCGTCCGCTCCGTCCGCTCCTGAGGCGGCGGTGAGAAGTTCGTTCAGGTGGTCCATGTCGCCGTGCAGGAATTTGCGTTCCGCGGCGTCACCCAGACGGATTACCTCAGCGAGCGAGGCATGATTCAAAAGGTCGCTGTAGACATACCGGCCTGCTGTCAGCAGCGGAGCCAGCATCAGATTCGCCTGGTATCCGGACGGAAGTACGGCCGCTGCCTCGTGCCCCAGGAATCGGGCCAGTCGATCCTCCAGCTCCTCGTGGAGGTCCAGGGAGCCGCTCACCGCGCGTGATCCGCCCAGCGAGGTGCCGAAACGCCGTACGGCGGCGACCGCGGCCTCCCGCACCCGGGGGTCGGCGGAGAGGCCGAGGTAGTCGTGGGAAGCGGCCATGATCACCCGCTTGCCCTCGAACTCGACCTCCGTGCCGTCGGACGTGCCGCTGATCGCCCGGTAGTAGCAGTCACCCCCGCCAGTGCGCAGATGTTCTGCCGTCCACGAGCGGCACTGCTCCAACACGTCCATCCGCACGATCTCCAAGGTGACTCGGGGCGGTGTTCGGCCCGCGTGGCTTGCTGGGCTTCGATGCTCGCCAGCAATATGTCACCCCGGGACATCGGCGCACCAACTCGGTTTCCGGAGAAGATCTTCGGCGAAGGGGTGATGGTAATTTAGGGGACTGTCGTCATGGCTTCGCTCAAGGGAGAAAAATATGTCATTCGATGAACTGAAAAATATTATGGTCTCTCTTGGGATTCCCGAGTCGGATATCCGGCTGGACGCCGCCCGGGAGGACGCGGGACTCGACTCCATCGCCGTGGTGGAACTCGCCCTGGTCCTGCGCCGGGAGAAGGGGTTGGTGGTGACGGAGGAGGAGCTCGCAGCCGCCGCCACGGTCGCGGACGTGGCTGCGCTCGTGGCGGCTCGGTGATCCTCCGGGTGACCGTCCCGGACGTGTCTGTCACCGGTCTCGGCATGGTGACGCCGGCCGGCGACGGCTGGCAGGCCACCTGGGAGCGGGTGTGCGAGGGGCTGCCGACCGCGGCGCTGGGGCCGCCGGCGCCGGTCGCCCATCTGGCGTGTACGGTCGCGGACTTCGACCCGGCTCGGCTCGGCCGGGCCCGGTCCCGCAGGCCCGATCGCTGCACCCAGTTGGCGCTGCTCGCCGCCCGTGAGGCGCTGAGCGATGCCGGGCTGGAGCCGGCACGCTGGGACGGGACGCGCGTCGCGGTGATCGTGGGATCCAGCAGCGGCGGGATCGGGACGCTGGAGTCCGAGCACCGCGCGCTGCTGGGCGAGGGCGCGCAGGAGATGTCGCCGTATGCGGTGCCGGCCTCGCTGGGCAACTCCGTGTCGGCGCAGCTGACGATCGAGTTGGGCGCCATGGGCCCCAGTCACACGGTCAACACCGCCTGCGCGTCCGGGGCGACCGCCATCGGCACGGCACTGGACCTGCTGGCCCTGGGGCGCTGTGACATCGCTCTGGTCGGCGGCGCGGATGCCACGATCACGCCGTACAACATCGCCGGGTTCGACCGTGTCGGTGCGCTCTCACACTCGTTTCGACGACCCTGCCGGGGCACTGCGCCCCTTCGATGCCCGGCGTGACGGGTTCGTGATGGGTGAAGGTGCGGGGATGCTGGTCCTGGAGCGCACTGCCGACGCCCGGGCCCGCGGGGCGAGGGCCCGGGCCCGCATCCGGGGGTTCGGTGCCTCGTCGGACGCTCACCACGTGGTGAAGCCCAGCACCGACGGTGCCGGGCTGGTGCTGGCGCTGCGCGAGGCACTCGCCCGCGCGGGCGCATCGGCGCAGGACGTCTCGCACATCAACGCCCATGGCACCGGCACGCCCATGGGCGACCGGGTCGAAGCGGCCGCGCTGGCCGTGCTGTTCCCCCACCGCCCCCCGGTGACGTCCACCAAGGCGGTGACCGGACACCTGATGGGCGCGGCAGGAGCGGTGGAGGCGGCCCTGACGGTCCTGGCGGTCGAGCAGGGCCTGGTGCCGCCGACCGCCAACCTGGACGACCTCGATCCGGCTGTGGCGCTCGACATCCCCACCAAGTGCCGCGAGGGGCGGCTACCGCTCGCGCTCTCCGTGTCCACCGGTTTCGGCGGCCAGAACGCCGTGCTCGCCATCACCCCCGACTGACGCCGAGTGGAAGGCGGTCGGGCCGGTCTCCTGGGACGGGACGGCGGTGAAGTCGTCGGCCAGGCCGGGCAGGGTCAGGAGCCGACGCGGCAGGTGCCGCAGCAGGCCGGCCACCAGCTTGTAGCGCAGGCTCGGCACGCACAGGACGGGCGGGCGGCGCCGGTGCAGAGCCCGCACCGCCCGCTCCGCGACGTACGGCGACGCGAGGGTCAGCAGCGGCGGTGACGGGGCGATCCCGGCGACTTCGTGGAACCGCGAGGTGGTGTGTCCCAGCACGAGCGCGGTCACGGTCACCGGCGCATCACGCAGGCGGCGGGAGTAGGCCAGGGACTCGGTCAGCGCGAGGCCGAACGCCTTCGACGCACCGTAGGTGGTGCCCTGCCAGACCGGGCCGGTGGCGGCCACCGAGGAGATGTTCAGGATCCGCCCGCTGTGCCGCCGCAGCATCGCCGGCAGCGCGGCGTGCAGCAATCTGGTGGGCGCGACGACATTGAGCATCAGCATCCGCTGCTCCTGCGCCCAAGTGGTGTGCTCGAAGGACCTGTTCAGGCCGGCGCCCGCGTTGTTGACCAGGATGTCCGCCTCGCACGCCGCTTCGGCCACCCGTTCCAGCTCGGCTTCGACGGTCAGGTCGGCGGCCAGGGGACGCGCCGTGATGCCGTGCTCGGCCGCCAGGCCGGCGGCGAGCCGGTCAAGAGCCTCGCCGCTGCGCGCGGTGAGGACGAGATCGTGGCCGCGCCGGGCAAGTGCGCGGGCGATGTCCGTGCCGATCCCGTAACTCGCGCCGGTGACCAGAGCCGTTGTCATGGTTGACTCCCTTGTGCCGCAGTGCTCTTCGCGACGTTCTGGTGCCACAGGCGTTCCACGGCGGAAGCCCACAGGGCGGCGAGGTTCCCGACGTCCTCGAAACCGCGGTCGATGGTGAAGCAGACGACGACCTGCCCGGCATAGCCGAGGAACGACACCGCGAAAGGGTGGTCCCCGTGCAGGAAGAGGGTCGCCACCGCGGTCTCGATCGGGTCCGCTCCCAGCGCCAGCCGGCCGTGAAGCTGCAGCAGGCCGGACGTGTCCAGACCGTTGCGCATCCGGCGCCCCTGCCGCAGGAAGCGGTAGACGGCGCTCTCCGGCAGGCGCAGCTGGGCCTGCAACACCCGTCGCGTGTCCGCAGCCCTGGCCCTACCGGTCGCACGGGCGATGGCGGCCACCCGAGCGGTCGGGGAGTCCTCCCAGAACGACAGCGGGATGCGCACGGCCGAGAGCCTGTTGCCCACCGCGAACCTCTCCTGCGGCTCGCGCAGGCTGACGGGCAGACTCACCTGCAGATCACGCCCACGCTGATCGGCCGCGATCCATCCCGCGGGCACCCAGGCGCGCAGCGCGTGCGCCAGCGCGGCCAGGCAGACATCGTTCGCGCTGGCACCCAGCGCCCGCCCGGTCTCCCGCAGCCACGACACGGGAACGGCCGCCGACGCCAGCCGTGGCTCGCCGGTCAGGGTGTCCTGCGTCGGCCAGCTCAGCGCGGGGCCTCGCACCGCATCCGCGAGGCTTCGGGCCACAGCCCGTGCGGGGATCTTCTGCCGCCAGGGCCGGCGCACGGCTCGCGCGGTGACGGCAGGGCGGGGTGCGAGAGGCGGCCCCGTCCCGAACAGTGCCGTGACCGCGTCCAGCAGAGCCTGCCCGTCCTGGGCGGCGTGATGAGCGCGGTAGAACAGCACGTACTCGTGATCCGCATAGCCGTGGATCAGCCAGATTCCCCAGCGCGGCGCGTCCTCGGGCAGGGGGACGGCCAGCAGGGCCGCCACCGTCGTGTCGAGGGTCGCGCTGCCTGCGGGGAGACGGAATTCATGGACGTGGTCGTACGGATCGAAGGCGGCGTCGGTCGCCCACACCGTCCGCCGGCCCTGCTTGGTGACCTTGCAGGACAGCGTCGGCATTCGCTCGATGCGGTCGGCCACCTGCTGTCGCACCACGCTGAGCTTCGGAGCTGAGCCGGTCGCGTGCAGGACCACGCCGATGTAGGGGCGGACACCGTGGTGTTCCCTCTCATATCGGAGGAAGCAGCCGTCGACCGGGTTCGGGCGTTGCGTCATCGTGGTCACCCAAGGCAGACCGGACAGGACCTGGGACTACACACGGCTAACGCCCGCCGGCGGAAAAGGTCACGTTCCGGCTCGCCGATCAGCCCAGGAGCGTGACGCGCCCGGCGCCGCCGCGTTAGTCAAGCGCGCACACCCCACACGACGCCGTCGCGGCTCGTGTCCGAGCGGAGGACCGCCACCCCCATGCGAAGTGACGACCGCGCGCCGGATCGACTCGGCGCCGTGCAGGCGACGGCGACGGCCCTCCCGTCCTCCTACACCTTGACGGCCCTCCCGGGAGCGCTTCCGCTCCTCGGCCACGCACCACAGTTCGCCTGTAACCCGGTCGGCTTTCTGGCAGCGCTCCCCACCCACGGCGATCTGGTGCACATCAGGCTGGGGACGCACCCGGCGTACGTGGTGTGCCACCCCACACTGGTCCACCAACTCCTGATCGCGGACCGCACGTTCGACAAAGGCGGCCCCATCTACGACAGGTTGCGGGAGATCGCGGGAAACGGCGTGGGAACCTGCCCCGCCGCAGTGCACCGGCGACAGCGCCGGCTCGTCCAGCCCGCCTTCCAGCGTGACCGGATGCCCGGCCACGCCCAGGTGCTGGGGCAGGAGGTCGCGGCACTCACCTCGTCGTGGCAGCACGGCCAACTCCTCGACGTGCCCGCTGCGATGCACCGTCTCACCACGGCGGTCGTCGTCCGATGTCTGTTCGACCCCGGTGCCGACGCATTCGGCCTCCTCGCTCTGCGATCGAGCCTCGACGCCCTCGTCGCCGGCATCACCCGACGGATGACGTGGCCGCTGCCCCTGGTCCACCAGCTCCCCACGCCCGCCAGCCGCCGCTACGCACGGGCCCGTCGCGACGTACGCCACCTCACGGACGGGCTGATCGCCGACCTCCGCTCCACGGGAGCCGACCACGACAACCTGATGTCGCTGCTGCTGGCCCCCGACGCGGACGGGGCGTTCCTGAGCGACACCGAAGTGCACGACCAGGTCGTCACCTTCCTGCTCGCCGGGGTGGGAAGCACGGCGATCACACTGAGTTGGGCCTGGTACCTGATCGGCGCCCACCCCGAGGTCCAGGCGCGGCTCGAGGCCGAGGTCGACGCGGTGCTCGCCGGCCGTCCCGCCCGGCTCACCGATCTGGACGCCCTCGAGGTGACCGGCCGGATCGTCACCGAGACCCTGCGCCTGTATCCGCCGGACTCGCTGCTGCTCACCCGGACCACCGCCACTGACACGGAACTCGGCGGACACCCGCTGCCGATCGGCACGACCGTCGCCTTCAGCCCCTATCAACTGCACCGACGTCCCGACAGCTACCCCGACCCCGAACGCTTCGCCCCGGACCGCTGGGAGGACATCGACCAGCCCCCACCAGGCACCTGGGTGCCCTTCGGAGGCGGCCCGCGCAAGTGCGTCGCCGACACCTTCGTCCGCGTCCAGGCCACGCTCGCCCTCGCCACCGTCGCAGCCCGCTGGCAGCTCCGTCCCGTCCCGGGCCGGCGCATCCGCCCCGTCGGCCAGGCGGTCCGCGCACCGCACCAGCTCGCCATGCGGTTGCACCTGCGCCGCTCCACCCCGCACGGGAGGGCAGCCGGCAGCTGAGCGGGAGCCGGCAGCGCACGAGCGCTGTGAGCCGGGAACAGCGAGGCACCGTCCAGCAGGGCGTGGTGCGCGCGCAGCACCAAGGCGAACTGCCCATGCCCGGTATCCTCAGGCCCGGCGGCTCAGCGCGGCGGGAGTTCGCTGGGGCCGACGTGGCCGTCCAGCCAGTCCTTCAGCGGCCGCGAGGTGCGCAGGAAGGTGGTGATCCGCCGGTGGGCCTCGGGCGTGCCGAGCCAGTCGGCCGGCTCCCACTCCTGCCAGGCGATCAGGCCCTTGTTGCGCAACAGCGCGATCCGCGGGTGGTCCTTGGGGTAGCCGCGGGGGGCGGTCTTCAGCGCGTTGCGACCGGTGACCACGGGGCCGGCCTTGGCGACCCGGGCGATCACCCGTTCCAACTCGGCGCCGGTCACGTCCTCGGCCACCGCGGCGCGGTAGCGCTCCAGCTGGTCGGCGGCCAGCTGGTACATGCCGTTGCCGCAGGCCAGTCCGTCGGCGGAGAGCTGGATGTAGCCGCCGGCCTCCAGGTATGCGCCGATGTGGGTCTTGTACGGGGCCTTGTCGGCGCTGAACCTGATGTCCCGGTTGGGACGGAAGATCTTGCCGGGGCCGAACTCCGGCTCGAGCTGGTCGAGCAGCTCCACCATCGGCTGGCGCACCGCGCGGTCGTAGACCTCCCGGTGCTCCGCCCAGAAGGTCTTCGAGTTGTCGATCTCCAGGCGCTCGTAGAACTCCAGCGCCTCGTCCTGCCAGCCGGTAAAGGTCACCGCCCCAGGCTATGCCCGTGCCGGGCGGACACCCGCCCCGACACCGCGATGTGGCGACGACGGCCGCTAAGTGCACGGAGTGTGGCCGGTGTGCAACGAACGCGTTGACGCGAACAGACGGCGGCGGGAAGGATCCGAATACCGGTGCGGCTCCGGGGGGCGATCCGCAGGTCGATCTGACGCTCGGTCAGAACTCTTGCTGCGCTGGTGACTTCACCACATCGGCTGTCGCGTGTGCGATGCGCGGCGTGGAAAGGAATGGGCGTTTTGAGATCTCACCAGCTCCCAGGAATGGCGTCCGCCGAGCGTGCGGCGGGGGTCGGAGCGAGTGGCGCCGCGGCGCTGCGGGACCTGCTCGAGCGCCCCGGTCCGGTGCGGGCCGCCGGCGCGCACAATCCGTTGGGCGCCCGGCTCGCCGAGCGCGCGGGCTTCGACGCGGTCTGGTCCAGCGGCCTGGAGATCTCCGCCTCGCAGGGACTGCCGGACGCCGACATCCTCACCATGAGCGAACTGCTCGCGGTGGCACAGTCGATGGCCGTGAGCGTCGGCGTGCCGGTGATCGCCGACTGCGACGCGGGCTACGGGAACGCGAGCAACGTGATGCACATGGTCCGTCGCTACGAGGCCGCCGGCATCGCCGCGGTCTGCGTCGAGGACAAGTGCTACCCGAAGGTGAACAGCTTCATCCCGGGACGTCAGGAGCTGGTCGCCGCCGAGGAGTTCTGCGGCAAGGTCGCCGCGGCGAAGAGCGCGCAGACCCGGGACGAGCTGGTGGTGATCGCCCGGCTGGAGGCCCTGGTGGCCGGTTGGGACCTCGACGAGGCGCTGCGCCGTGGCGAGGCCTACGCCGAGGCCGGCGCGGACATGGTGCTGATCCACGCCAAGGGCGACTCGCCGCAGCCGGTCCTCGACTTCCTCAAGCTGTGGCGGATGCCGCAGCCGGTCGCGGTGGTGCCGACCACCTACCACACGGTCACCGCCGACGAGCTGTCCGCGGCCGGCGCCAAGCTGGTCATCTACGCCAACCACGGCCTGCGCGCGTCGATCACGGCGGTCTCCGAGGCCTTCGACACCATCCTGCGCGAGGGGCGCACCACCGGGATCGAGGACCGGATCACGCCGCTGAGCACCGTCTTCGACCTTCAGGGCATGGGGCAGTTCCTGGAGGCCGAGCAGCGCTTCGTGCACCGCAAGGCACAGCCCGAAAGCGCGACGCGATGAGCGGGTCGACGCTCGCCGAACCCCTCACGCCCGCCGCCCCCGCCGCGCCCCTGGAGGCCGGCGCGGTCGCGCGGACGCTGATCGAGGCGGGCTACGGGCCGTTCTACGGCGTCCCCTGCTCGTTCCTCGGGCCGCTGATCAGCGTCCTGGGGGAGCGGCACCCGGGGCTGTACCAGGCCGCCGGCAACGAGGGCGAGGCGGTGGCGCTGGCCGCCGGGGCGCGGCTGGCCGGCCGGCTGCCCGTGGTGATCCTGCAGAACTCCGGGCTCGGCAACGCGGTGAACCCGCTCACCTCGCTCTGCCACACGCTGCGCACCCCGGCGCTGCTGCTGGTCACCTGGCGCGGTCGGCCCGGGCAGCCGGACGAGCCGCAGCACCAGCTGATGGGGCGGATCACCCCGGAACTGCTGACGGCGATGGAGATCCGCTGGGAGCTCTTCCCGACCGACCCCGGGCAGCTGGCCGCCGCGCTGGGGCGGGCGAGCGACCATATGCGCGAGACCGGGCTGCCGTTCGCCTTCGTCGTCCCGAAGGGGACCCTGGCGCCGTACGCCCGGCCTGCCGAAGCCACCGCCCCGGCGGACGCGCTCGGCGCCCTGGCGCTGCGCAGCGAGGCGATCGCCGCGGTGGTGCAGGCGTCCGATCCGGACACGCTGCTGGTCGCGACCACCGGGAAGACCGCGCGCGAGCTGGAGCGGGACTGGGACCGGGCCGGCAACCTCTACGTGGTCGGCTCGATGGGCTGTGCCTCCAGCATCGGGCTGGGCGTCGCGCTGAACGCTCCCGAGCGCTTCGTCACCGTGATCGACGGTGACGGCGCCGTGCTGATGCGGATGGAGGCGATGGCGACGATCGGCCGCAGCGCCGCCGCCCGGTTCACCCACGTGGTGCTCGACAACGAGTCCTACGAGTCGACCGGCGGCCAGCCCACGCAGTCCGCCGGGGTGGACTTCGCGCTGATCGCCGCCGCCTGCGGCTACCGCAGCCAGGAACAGGTCGAGGACCTCGCCGAGTTGGGCGCGGCGGTGCGCCGGGCCCAGGCGACGCCCGGTCCGCACTTCGTGCGGGTCCGGATCAGGGCGGGCTCCGACCCGGCGCTGGGCCGCCCGGCGCTCGCGCCCTCCGAGGTCGCCGCCCGCTTCGGCCGGGTGGCGCGCACGTGACGGACGAATCGAATCCGGGCCGCCCGGAGGCGTTCCGGCTCGCGGTGGTGGGCGGTGGGCCACGGTCGACCTACGCGCTGGAGCGGCTCGCCGCGACCGTCGGGCGGTTGGCCGGCCGCCGGCTGGCCGTCCATGTCTACGAGCTCGGCGGCGAGTTCGGCGCGGGGCAGGTGCACAGTGTCAACCAACCGCAGACCAGCTACCTCAACCGGGCCGGCTCGCAGGTCGCCTTCGCGGCCGACCCCACGGTGGCGGGCGCGGAGCGCATCCGGCCCGCGCAGGAGCGGCCGACCCTGTACGAGTGGTGCCGCCGGCGGTTCGAGGCGACCGGCGACCCGGCCTTCGACCTGGCGCCGGCGGACTCGCCGAAGCGGCGTCAACACGGCTTGGCGCTGCGGGAGATGTTCGACCGTTATGTCGCCGAGCTGCGCCGGGTGCCCGGCGTCACCGTCGCGCTGCACGCCGAGGAGGTGACCGACCTGGTGCCCGCCGCCGATGGCCGGTTGGACGTGGTCTCGACCTCCGGTGTGCACTGTACGGCCGATCAGGTGCTCCTGGTCACCGGGCACTCCAGCAACGACTGCGCGGGTGAGCCCGGGCCCGAGGCCTATCGCGCGTTCGCCCGGCGCACCGGCGCCGGCTACGTGCCGAGCGCCTACCCGCTGCAACAGCGCCTGCCGCCGCAGGCGTTGGTCCCGGGGGCCACGGTCGGCTGCGCGGGGCTCGGCCTGACCGCGATCGACCAGATCCTCTACCTGACCGAGGGGCGCGGTGGGCGCTTCCTGCCCGACGGCGACCGGCTGCGCTACCAGGCCTGCGGTGCGGAGCCGGCGACGGTGTACGCGTTCAGCGCGAGCGGGGTCTTCCCGTACACCCGACCGCTGAGCCGCAAGGACCGCCCGCACCAGGGACGGTTCCTGACCAGGGAGGCGATCGACCGGCTGCGCGCGGCGGCCGGCCTGCCGGCGGGGGAGGGCGAGCGTCCGCGGCTGGACTTCGAGGCGCAGGTGCTGCCGCTGATCGTCCTGGAGATGGCGTACGTGCACTACCGCACGCTGTTCGGGCCGACGGTCGGCGACCTGATCGCCGCGAGTGTCCAGGAGGAGTACGAACGCTTCCTCGGCGGGCTGAGCGAACCCGGCACGGTCGAGCGGCTGTTGCCGGGCGCCGACGCGGTGGCCGACCTGGTCGGCCGGCTGCTGCGCGAGGTGCTGGCCGGGCGGCTGTCGGGGACCGAGGCCGCGCGCGCCGTGCCCGGCTGGGACGCCGCGGGCTCGCTGACCCACTGGCTGAGCGTGGTGTTCGGGCCGGAGCCGGCCGGCTGGTCGGTCCGTGACGCCGACCGGCGCTCGCCGGTGGCGCTGCCGCCGGGCTCCCCCTGGCGGTTGGAGACCGATCCGACGCTCAACCGGTTCGACTGGCAGACGCTGCTGCAGCCCCTGCGGACCCGGCCGGGGGGCACCCCGGAGGAGTTCAGGGCGGCGTACCTGGACTTCCTGGACCGCGATCTGAGGTGGGCGAACCACGGCAGCCTGGACAACCCGTTCAAGGCGGGCGTCGACTGCGTCTGGCGTGACCTGCGGTTCGTCATCAGCCACGCGGTGGACGGCGGCGGGCTGAGCGCCGACTCGCACCGCCGGTTCCTGGACGAGCACCGCCGCGCCCAGAACAAGCTCTCCGGCGGCGCCGCACCCGTGGTGATGGCGAAGATCCGGGCGCTCATCGAGCATGGTGTGCTGGACGTCTCGGCCGGGCCGCGGGCCACCGTGCTGCTCGACGAGGAGCGCGGGCGGTTCGTCCTGCACGGCCGGGAGAGCGGGTTGCGGGCGCCGCTCGACGTGCTGCTCGACGGCCGGGTGCACCCCTTCGACGCGGCGCGCGACCTCCGACCGCTCTACCGCAACCTGGTGCGGCGGCGGCTGGTCCGGCTCTGGCGCAACAGCACGCCGGGCCACCGGGACTTCGTGCCCGGTTTCCTGGATCTCGACCGGCTGTCCCGGCCGATCGGCCACGACGGCAGGCCCGTCGAGTCCGTCACGGTGCTCGGCCCGGCCGCCGCCGCCCGCGGCACGTACCAGTTCTCGGCGCTGCGTCCGCACCACAACGACGTCGTGATGCGCGAGCTCGTGGGGTGGCTGGACGGCTTCTGGGCCGCCTTCGACGGCCGGTCCACCAGCCCCGGGCCGGTGACCCCGCAGACATCCCATGGCCAGACCCGACGACCAGCGAGGCTTGCGTGAACAGCATCGACAACGCCCTGGCGCACTACTACGACGTCCTCAAGCGCGCCATGAACGGCTACCAGCAGTCGGCGGAGTTCGTCCCCGCCGAGCAGTTCCTGCCCGCCTTCGACCTGCCCGAACTCGACACGACCATGGAGAAGTTCCTCCAACCCTCGGTCATCGGCGTCGCCGAACTCGGCGCCTACGGCGACTGCTCGCTGCACCTGCTGAACCTGATGGGCAACCCCGGGACGCGGACCACCAAGACGTTCGGCTCGATGATCAACGTCGCGCGCGCGGTCCACCACATCAGGACCACCGGCGAGCGGGTCGTCATCATCACGCCCTCGTCGGGGAACAAGGCGACCGCGCTGCGCAGCGCCGTCGAGCGGGCGGTCACGGTGGGCCTGGTGCGCGACACCGAGTTGCAGATCGCCACGGCGGTCCCCGAGGCGTCGCGCCACAAGCTCTGGTCCTCCGCGATGAGCGAGGACCCGCGGCTGCGGGAGCTCAACCCGATGGCGGTGCTGCCGTGCGAGGTCCCGGTGCACGTCAAGCTCATGATCGCCGAGTTCATGTCCCAGCACAGCGAGGAGTTCCACACCCGCTACGGGGTGCGGCTGTGGCACACCCTCGAACTGCGCAACTACATGGTGGCCGACATGGTCCGGGCGCTGGCCGAGCACGACCTGATGCCCGACAGCGGTCGCGGCCGGGTCCACGCGCACGCGGTGTCCAGCGCGCTCGGCCTGCTCGGGCTGGAGTTCGGCCACCGCGAACTCGCCAAGCTCGGCGTCGACCTGCCGGCCCTCCAGCTGATGCTGGTTCAGCACCTGGGCACGCCGGACATGGTGCTCGGCCTCTACCACGACTCCTTCGACCCGGACCTGGTGCCGGCCTACCGGCGGCGCGAGCTGGACGGACTCTACGTCCAGGACGAGGACCCGCACTTCCCCGCGGTCACCTTCGACCCCGCCGAGCACCTGGACGCGACCTTCTACTCCAGGACGCCGGTCACCTCGCCGCGGATCAACACCATCATCCGGGAGAACGGCGGCGCCGGGATCGTCGTCTCGCTCTACGAGTGCCTCCAGCGCTACAACGAGGTCCGCGACCTGATCGCGGTGGCCGGGGGCGTGACGCTGCCGGCCGATCCGCGCAGGCTGCGCGAGTGGAGCCTGGTGATGGCGGTGACCGGGGTGCTCAACGGGATCGACCGGGGGTTGGTCGGCGACCGCGACGTGCTCATCCACGCGTCCGGCAGCTACGGCGACGACGACTACACCGCGCTCAGCCCCGCGCACAGCGTCCCGGTCCAGGGCGTCGACGACTTCTACCAGGCGGTGCGCCGCGCGGTGGAGGCCGGCCGGTGACGGTTGTGCCACCGGACGCGCCGCTGCGGACGGCGGTGGTGATCGGCAGCGGCGCGCTGGCACGGAGCACGGTGTACGCGCTGGCCGACACCGATCCCGGGCCCACCGCCGTCCATCTGGTCGCCCGATCCCTCGACCGGCTCAGCACCATGGCCCATGTGGCGACCTGCCGGGCGGCGTTGCTCGGCTCGGCGGTCCGCTTCACCGCGCACCGGCTGGACGCGGACCGGCCCGGCGAGACGCTGGCGGCGCTGGTCGGCGCGGTCGGCGCCGATCTGGTGCTCAACTGTGCCTCCACCCACTCCCCTTCGGAGGTCCACGAGCGCCCGTCCGGCTGGACCGAACTGGTCAGGGCCGGCGGCATCGCGCTGGCCTTCCCGTTCCACGCGAGCTTCGCGGCGCGACTGTCCGACGCCGTCGCCCGGGCGGGCGGGCCCGGCACGCTGTTCCTGAACGCGGCGCTGCCCGACGCCGTCAACCCGGTGCTGGCGGCGCTCGGCGGCCCGATCCACTGCGGAGTCGGCAACATCGCCACCGTGGCCGCCTCGCTGGCCGGCGCCACCGCGCCGGAGCGACTGCGGGTGCTCGGGCACCACCACCACCTGTCGACGCCCGAGCACCCGCAGGACGAGGCGCGGGTCTGGATCGACGGCGCCGAGGCCACCGACGTCACCGAGCGCCTCGCGCCCATGCGGGCCTGCGACCGGCGGATGCTCCACGCGCTGACCGGGCACACCGCCGCGCTGCTGGTGCGCGACCTGCTGCGCGAACGCGCGGTCAGCACGCACGTGCCCGGGCCGCTCGGCCTGCCCGGCGGGTATCCCGTGCGGCTCGCCGACGGGCGGATCACCCTCGACCTGCCGCCCGGAGTCGACGAGGCGGCCGCGCTCGACCTCCAGGCGCGGTGGGGCCGCCGGGACGGGGTGGCCGTCGACCGCCACGGGTACGCCGAGTTCTCCGACCGGGTCCGCGAAGCCGCCGAACGGCACCTGAAGCTTCCCCGGACCGTGGCGCCCGATCAAGTCGCCGACCTCGCTGCAGAGTTGGAACCGGTGCGGGCCCGGCTGCGGATGGCGGCGGCCTGCCGTGGGCGCTGACCGACCCGCCGGCCGCGACCTCCCGCTGGTGCGGACGCCCGGCGCCTGCCCGCTGGACTGCCCGGACGGGTGCAGCTGGACGGTGACCGTCCAGGACGGCGTCGCCGTACGGCTGGAGGGCCGCCGGGACCACCCCTTCACGCACGGCACGCTCTGCGTCAAGGTCAACCAGTACCTGGAGCACACCGCCGCGCCGGACCGGCTGCACCATCCCCTGCGCCGGGTCGGACCCAAGGGTGCGGGCCGCTTCGAACGCATCAGCTGGGACCAGGCGCTGGACGAGCTGGCCCAGCGGCTGGACGAGATCCGCAGCACCTGGGGCGGCGAGGCGATCTGGCCCTACTGGGGCACCGGCAGCCTCGGCCACCTCCAGGGCATGCGCGGCCCGGCCGGCCAGCGGTTGTGGAACGTGCTCGGCGCCTCCGAGCACCAGATGACCATCTGCTCGGTCGCCGGCACCGAAGGTGTCACGTTCGCCACCGGCACGAAGCAGGGCATCGACCCGGAGTCGCTCGCGCACGCCCGGCTGATCCTGCTCTGGGGCGTGAACACCCTCACCACCGGACACCACCTCTGGCGCTTCATCAAAGAGGCGCAGCAGCACGGCGCCCACGTCGTCGCGATCGATCCGGTGCTGAGCCGAACCGCCAAGCAGGCCGACGAGCACTGCGCCCCGATCCCGGGCACCGACGGCGCCCTGGCGCTCGGACTGCTGCACGTCGTCCTCGACCTCGGGCTGGAGGACCGCGACTACCTCGCCGACCACACGGTCGGCTGGCCCGAGTTCCGCCGGCGCATCCTGGAGTTCCCGCCGGCCCGTGCCGCCGCCGTCACCGGGGTGCCCGAACGGCAGATCGTCGAGCTCGGCGAGCGGCTCGCCCGCACCCGACCGACCGCGATCCGGGCCGGCATGGGCATGCAGCGGCACGCGGGCGGCGGCGCCGCACTGCGCCTGCTGGCCTGCCTGCCCGGGGTGACCGGGGACTGGCGGTACCTGGGCGGGGGCCTGTCCTACTCGACCGGCGGCTCCTTCGGCGGCGACCTCGCCGCGCTGCGTCGCGACGACCTGCGCCGGGCGCCGGTCCGCGCCCTGGCGATGACCCGGCTCGCCGAAGGCCTGCTCGAACGCGCCGACCCGCCCGTCCGATGCCTCTTCGTCTACGGGGCGAATCCGGCGGCCAGCGCCCCGAACCAGGCCGGGGTGCTGCGCGGTCTGGCCCGCGAGGACCTGTTCACGGTGGTGGTCGACCAGTTCCCGACCGACACCGTCGACTACGCGGACCTGGTGCTGCCCACCACCATGCAGACCGAGCACCTGGACCTGCACACCGGCTACGGCCACCTCTACCTCGGCTGGAACGAGCCGGCCGTGGCACCGCCGGGGGAGTGCCTGCCGGCCACCGAGATCTTCCGGCGGCTGGCCCGGCGGATGGGGCTGACCGAGCCGTGCCTGTTCGACTCGGACGAGGAGCTGGCGCGCCAACTCCTCGCCGGTGGGCACCCGTCGCTGGTCGGCATCACCGTCGAACGGCTGCGCGCCGAGGGGTGGGTGCGGCTCGATCACCCGGCGGACCAGGTGCTGTTCCAGGACGGCTTCCCGACCCCGTCAGGCCGGCTCGAGTTCGTCTCCGCGGCCGCCGAGGCGGCGGGCCTGGACCGGGTGGCCGGCTACACCCCCGCGCGGGAGGTCGCCGACCCCGGCCTGGCCCGGCGCTTTCCGCTGGTCCTGGTCTCGGCCGCGTCCCACTACTTCATGAACACGATCTTCGCCAACCGGCCCGGCCTGGCCAAGCGGGCGGGGCCGCCGAGCGTGGCCGTGCACCCCGAGGACGCGGCCCGCCGCGGCCTGGTCGACGGGCAGCGGGCGCGGGTGTTCAACGACCGCGGTTCGTTCGCCGCCGTGGTGGAGATCAGCGACGCGGTGCGGCCCGGGGTGGCCGCGACGACCAAAGGGCACTGGTCCAAGCTGACCGGCGGGGCGGGCGTGAACGCCACGGTCGCCGAGCGCGACGCCGACCTGGGGCGGGGCGCCGTCTACCAGGACAACCGGGTGGACATCGAGGCTGCGGACACCGCGCGCACGACGCAGCGTGAGGAAGGCTGAACAGCTCATGACCGCAAGCTCGTTGGACCGGCAGGAGGGTGCACCGGCCACCCTGCCGGCTGCCCGGCCCCGGACCGGCACCGTCGTCCTGGCCTGCTGCCTCGGCTTCTTCCTGATCAACCTGGACGCCACCATCGTGAACGTGGCGCTGCCGGACATCGGCCTGCGGCTGCACGCGGGCCTGTCCGGTCTGCAGTGGGTGGTGGCCGGGTACACGCTGGCCTTCGCCGGGCTGCTGCTCTCGGCCGGTGCGGTCTCCGACCGGATCGGCGCCACCCGGCTGTTCGGCTACGGGCTGCTGGCCTTCTCGATCGCCTCGGCGGCCTGCGGGTTCGCGCCCGACACGGTGGTCCTGGTCCTCGCCCGGGTGGCGCAGGGCGCGGCGGCCGCGGCGGTGCTGCCCGCCTCGCTGGCGCTGCTGCGGCAGTCGCTGGCGGACCCGGCCGCCCGGGCCAAGGCGATCGCGGTCTGGGCGGCGGGCGGTGGCGCGGCGGTCGCGGCCGGTCCGGTGGCCGGCGGGTTCCTGACGGCGTGGCTCGGCTGGCGGGCCATCTTCTTCGTCAACGTGCCGTTCGGCCTGCTGGCCATGCTGGGCGTCGCCCGGGCCGCCCGGTCGGTGCCGCGGCGCTCCTCGATCGACCCGGCCGGCCAGCTCGCCGCGATCATCGCGCTCACCGGGTTCACCTTCGCCGTGATCGAGATCGCGCCCAAGGGCCTGGGCTCGCCCGTGGTGCTCCTCCCGCTGCTCGTCTCGATCGTCGCCGTGCTCTGGTTCCTGCGGGCCGAATCGACCGGTGCCGCCCCCATGGTGAACCTGCGCGAGGTCAGGTCGCCGGTCTTCGCCTCCTGCCTCGCCACCGGATTCGCGCTGAACTTCGCCTACTACGGGATCATGTTCGTCTTCTCGCTCATCTTCCAGCAGGAGCGCGGCTGGTCGCCGATCAGGACCGGCCTCTCCTTCCTGCCGCTGACGATCTTCGTGCTGGCCTCGAACATCCTCTCCGGCAGGCTCACCCGGCTGATCGGCCCGCGCTATCCGATGGCAGGCGCCCAGGCCCTCGAAGCCGTCGGGTTCCTGGGCGTCCTGCTGGTCGGCTCGCACGGGCCGACCTGGCTGCTGCTGCTCGCGATGGTGCCGATCGGCATCGGCGGCGGCCTCGCCTCGCCGCCGATGATGACGGCGCTGCTCGAAGCGGTCTCGGCCGAACGAGCCGGCGTGGTCTCGGGGTTGCTGAGCTCCTGCCGGCAGGCCGGCGGTGTCCTCGGCGTCACGGTCTTCGGTCTGCTGATCTCGGCCACCGGGTTCGGCGTGGCCACCGGTCTGCGGGTGGCGGCGGGGACGGCGGCCCTGCTGCTGGGCGCGACGGCGGTGACGTCGTTGCGCTCCATCCACAACGGGCGCGCGCCGACCGCGCCATGACCGGGTGCCGGGGCCGGGTGGCGGCGCCGGGACAGGTCACGGCGCGGGTCGGGGTGCCACGGGTGTCACGGGTGGCCGGGACGGGCGGTGCGGATCCAGCGGATCACCACCGCGACGAGCTCGCTGTCGAGTTTGGACAGCCGCCGCAGCGCCGCGACGTCGCCGACCTCCAACGGCACGTCCGCGTCGGCCAGCACTGCGGCGAGCTCGGCCCAGCGGATGGCGTTGGCGTCCACCAGCAGCGTGTCGGTCTGCGCCGGAGGGCTCGGCGACGTGCTCGGGGAGGGGTGGGGCGAGGGGGAGGGCTGGGGCTGCGGCTGGGTGGGCGGCGGCAGGCGCAGCGGCCACCGCTCGCGGGGGTCGGGGCGCTGGCCGGTGTCGGCAGGTCGGGTCACGTGCTGTGCAACGTCCAGCGGGCCCGGACGGGCACGGCGCTCGCCGTCCCGTTCCGCCGCGCCCGCCTTCGCGCGCCCCGATGGCGCGCCCGCGCCCACGCACCGTCAGCTGACGGTGCGTGGGCGCTGGCCGGGCCGTCAGTGCAAGAAGTGCAGGCAGAGCGTGTAGGAGTCCGCGCCCTGGTGCTGGTAGTAGCCGTCCGAGTCCTGGTAGCTCCGGCAGTTGTCGTCCGGGTTGCCGGAGCCGCTCACCTTGCCGACCACCCGGGCATCGGCCGACGGATCCGAACAGGGGAGCACCTCGACGTCCGGATGGTCGTCCGTGCTGCCGGCGACCGTGGCGCTGGCCCGGTTGTGCACGCAGTCGCCGACGGCCGCGGAGTCCGGGCTCTTCGGGGTCGGCCAGAGCAGCAGGCCGATGGCCAGCAGCGGGACCAGGAAACCGAGCACGGCCGGGCGCCCGAAGATCGGGCGACCCGGATTCATCGGCTGCCGGGGAGCACCGGGCAGCGGCGGCGCCAGCTTGTTGATCTTGGCGCGCTGCGGCAGGTTGATCAGCATGGTGATCGGGTTGATGATCGCCGAGGCGATGCCCCACCAGCCCTGCCACAGGCTCTTCGCGGTCATCGACCGGTGCGAGGCGATGCCGCAGTCGCGGCAGAACGGACCCCGGAGCTTGAGGAAGCGCATGATCACCAGGAACCCCTGGTGGCCGCGAATGGTGGCCTCCACGGCCGGGACCGAGCCGCAGAAACGGCAGCTGAGCCCGCCCTGGGCCTGCGGGTTGCCCGTCGGCCAGGCCTGCGGACCCGGCTGCGGCGGCATCCCGCCGTAGCCGTACGGAGCTTGGGCACCGGGCGGCGCGGCGTAGGCCTGCGCAGGCGGCGGGGCGTAGGCCTGCGGGGCGGGCACCGGCGCGCCCATCGGAGCGCCGTAGCCGCCGGCCGGAGCGGGGTACCCGTCCGCCGGCGGTCCGTACCCGCCCGGCGGCGGCCCGAAGGCGGCGGGCGGCGGCCCCGCGGGAGTCGGCGGCGACTGCAGCCCGTGCGAGGGCGGCGGAGTGGACAAGGTGGATCCCCCGTGGTGAGTGAACGTCAACTGTGGCCGCGCTGCGCAGCCGAAGCCGCGACCCTATCGACAGCGCGAGGTCGGGCCAAAACCGGTTTCGGCGATATCGGCCGCCGACGACGAAGCGATTTCCAATCGTGACCGAACCGTCACGCCGCGCTCGCGGGCTCCCTGCTCAGCCGGGTTGCGGCTCGAGAGGTAAGCCATCGGTAAGGGGCTCACGCCACGCTGCTCGGGTCGGGCAGCGGGAGGAAGGATGAACATGCACGGAGCCAGGGGTTGCCCGCCTACAGGGCGCGGGCCAGCATCCGGTCGTGCAGGCGTTGGAGCGCCGGACCCGGTTCCACGCCCACCTCGCGCACCAGCAGGCGGCGGGTGCTGCGGAAGGCCGCCAGCGCCTCGGGCGTCCGGTTGTCCAGGTGCAGAGCGAGCATCAGCCGCTCGTGGACCCGCTCGTCCAACGGGTGCTCACGGCACAGCTGATCGAGCTCGGGGAGCAGGTCCGCCTGCCGGCCGAGCCGGAGTCCCGCGTCGGTCCGGTCGAGCTGCACCGTCAGGTGCCGTTGCCGCAGGGGCTCGTGCCAGGCATCGCGCAACGTCATCGAGGGCACGTCCTCCAGCGGCGCGCCGCGCCACAGCCCGGTGGCTTCCGACAGCAGCCGGTACGCCTGCGCCCAGGCGCCTCGCGCGAGCGCCGCTCGGCCGTCCTGGGCGGCGGTTTCGAACCGGTGCAGGTCCAGCTCGTGCGGGCCGACCTCGAAGCGGTAGCCCGGCGGCCGGGTGACCAGCCGGGCGGCGATCGACGGGCCGAGCTGAAGGCGCAGCCGGCAGAGCCCGGTGTGCAGGGCCCCACGGGCGCCCTGCGGCGCGCGGCGGTCCCAGACCGCGTCCACCAGGGCGTCGAAGGAGACGGTGGCGCCGGCCCGGAGCAGCAGCGCCGCCAGCAGATTTCGTTGCCGGTCGCCGGTGATGACCACCTCGCGTCCGTCCTCGCACGCCGACAACGGACCGAGTATCCCCAGTTGCATGTCAGTTCCTCGGATCACCAAAACAGTTGGGAGCCCCATCCTCGAACTGGACCGGTCTGTGCCTCCATGACGTTGGGTTGACGTTTTCCTGGTGCTTGCGACCCTGTCCGCGGTTATGGTGCCCGCAGGCGAGTCGGCATCCAGGGAGAGCACGTGGCTGACACTGTCTTCGGAGCCCTGCTCCGGGAGAGCCGCCTTCGGGCGGGACTGACGCAGGACGCGCTGGCGGACCGGTCCGGGGTGTCCGTGCACTCGATCAGCGTGCTGGAGAGCGGACGTCGACGCCCGCGGCTCTCGTCGGTGGCCCGGCTGGCGGCAGCTCTGGAACTCGATCCGGAGGACCGCCGCCGAATACTCGCGGCTGCCCGAACATCTGACTCGACGACACTGGATGGTGACACAGCGGCAGCTGATGGCGCCAGCCCGTCAGCGGCGCCGAGCCGCATCCGGAGTCGATGTCAACTTCCGGCTGAAACTAGGCTGTTCACCGGTCGCTCGCGGGAACTCGACGAACTGCTCGCGGTGGCCGCAGCGGCACCCGCCGGCAGCGCGGCGGGCATGGTGGTGGTCTCCGCGATCGACGGGATGGGTGGCGTGGGCAAGTCCGCCCTGGCCGTCCGCGCCGCCCACCGCCTGCGTGCCCAGTTCCCGGACGGGCAGCTCTTCGTCGACCTGCACGGCCACACGCCCGGGCGCCCACCGCTCACCGCCGCCGACGCCCTGGGCTGGTTGCTGCGCTCCCTGGACGTGCCGCCGCAGCAGATCCCGCAGGACCTGGGCGAGTGCGCCGCGTTCTACCGCGACCGGCTCGCCGACACCCGCACGCTGATCGTCCTGGACAACGCCGCGACCACCGCCCAGGTCCGTCCCCTGCTGCCCGGCACGCCCGGTTGCCTGGTCCTGATCACCAGTCGCAGCCGCCTCACCGGACTGGACGACGCGCACCTGCTGGCCCTGGACGTCCTCTCCGGGCCCGAAGCCGTCATGCTGCTGCACGAGGCCGCCGGCCCCGGCCGCATCCCGGCCGACCACCCCGCGATCGCCGAACTGGTCGCCCTGTGCGGCAACCTGCCACTGGCGATCCGCATCACCGCCGCCCGGCTGCGCCACCATCGCGCCCTGCGCCTGGAGGACCTGGTCGCGCAACTGGGCGACGAGCACCACCGCCTGGACCACCTCGCCGACGAGGACCGCAGTCTGGCCGCCGTCTTCGCCACCTCCGTCGCCGATCTGCCCTGGGCCGAACGGCAGTTGTTCGTCCTCCTCGGCCAGGTCCCGGGAGCGGACTTCGACGCCTACGCCGCCGCCAACCTGATCGGCGGCGACCACCGCACGGCCGAACGCCTGTTGGAGTCCCTGCTGCAGCACAGCCTGCTCACCCAGCGCACTCCCGGCCGCTACCGCTTCCACGACCTCGTCGGACTGTACGCGCGGGCGCTGAGCGACCAGCAGAGCGGGCGGGCGGACGACCGCGAGGCCGCGCTGGAACGTCTGGCCGCACTGGAACGTCTGGGGGACTACTACCGCCACACCGCCGAGCAGGCCGACCGCCACCTTGCCCGCCGCACCCGCGGCGGCGGCGCACCGGCGACCGGCACCGAACCCGCCGTGGCACCCCGGCTGCCCGATCGCGACGCCGCGCTGCGCTGGATGCGCGCCGAGCGGGACAACCTGATCGCCCAGGCCGCCGACGCCCGGCACCCGCGGGCGATCGCCATCACCGCCGCCCTGGCCGCCGTCCTCCTGATGGACGGCCCGTGGACCCGGGCCGCGGCCCTGCACCAGGCCGCGGCGACGGCCGCCCACGAGCTGGGCGACCTCGCGGGCAAGGCCGGCGCCCTGTGCGATCTGGGCCGCATCCGGCACGCGACCGGCGACTACCGGGCCTCGGGCGACTTCTACGACCGGGCACTGGCCATCTACCAGGACCTCGGCGACCGTGCGGGGGAGGCGGTCGGCCTGCACGAGCTGGGCCGGATCCGGCTCCTCACCGGGGACCTGCTGGCCGCGGGCGACCTGCACGAGCGGGCGCTGGCGATCTTCCAGGACCTCGGCGACCGCCTGGGAGAAGCACGCACGCTCTGCGACCTGGGCCGCGTACGGCATTCGCTCGGCGACTCGCCCGCCGCCGTCCAGCTGACCGTACGTGTCCTGACGATCTATCAGGAGCTCGGCGACCGCCGAGGCGAGGCCGGAGCGTTGCACGACCTGGCCTACATCCTGGACGAGACCGGCGACTTCATGGCCGCCGCCGACCCGTACCAGCGCTCCCTGGCGATCTACCAGGATCTGGGCAGCGGCCAGGGCCGCGCCAACGCCCTGCGCGGTCTGGGCCGGGTCCGGCACGCGACCGGGGACCTGCTGGCCGCGGCCGAGCTGCACGAGCAGGCGCTGGCGATCTGCCAGGAGATCGGCAGCCGCCAGGGCGAGGCGGACTCGCTGCGCTGCCTGGGCCGGGTCCGGCACGCGACCGGTGAGGTCACCGCCGCCGCGGCGCTCTACCGGCGAGCCCTGGCGATCTACCAGGACATCGGCAGCCGCCTCGGCGAGACCCTGCTGCGCATCGACCTGGCCGCGCTGGTCGCCGACACCGAAGGCCCGCGCGAAGCCCGGGCGCTCTACCGGCAGGCCCGGCACCTGGCCCGCGAGACCCGCAACCCCCGTGAGGAGGCCCGGGCGCTGGAAGGCGCCGCCCGTTGCGCGCAGTCGCTGGGCGACCTGGCCGGAGCGCTGGCCGACCTGCGCCGGGCCACCGCCTGCTACCGACGCATCGGCGCCCCCGAAGCCCATGCGGTGGCGGCCCGCCTCAGCGCCCTGGAAGGCACGGAACCGCCGGGGACGGCCAGTTGACGACCGTGCACGGCTGCCCGGGCGGTCGTCAGCGGGCGTCACCCCCGAGCGAGGTGGCGGCGGGTGGTGCGGACCACCTCGTGCCAGAACGGCGCGGCGGTCAGGTAGACGCCGAGCCCGGCCAGCAGGCCGATCGAGACGTCGACGCTCACTCGCCCCTGCTTGGCCCAGTAGACGTCCTGTAGGTCCAGCAGCAGGGCGAACTCGTCGCTGATCAGCGCCGCGCCCATGCCGTAGACCGCCGCGACGGCGGGGTGACCGACCGCCTGCCGGTCGCCGCGGACCGCGACCAGCCCGACCGTCGCCAGCGCCGCGATGCCGATGTTGTAGTGGTGCAGGTGCTTGCCACCGGCCGAGATGTTCCCCCAGGGCAGCCAGCCGCCCCTGATCCCGTGCGTGATGACCCGGACGGTGCCGAAGGTCGCCCCGAACGAGGCCCAGGTCACCACCAGCGAGCGTTTGGTCGGGGTCAGGTGGCGGTCGGCCGCCTGCCGCCACTCCTCCAGCAGCTTGAGCGCCTCGCCTGCTTGGCCGGTTCCCATCACACACCTCCGCCGACGGCGTCCGGGATCACCCCGCCGGCTCAACGCTAGGCCGAGCCGGGCCCCGCCGCAGCGCAGGGCCTCGGCAGGCCAGGCACGCGCGCACGCGACGCGCGGGCGATGATCGCGGCCCTCCCCGCGCCGGCGCCGTGCGAATTGCCGCCCACCGCGGCCTGCGCGGACTCGCTCCCGCCGGCCCCACCGACCGCCCCGCAGTCGAGCTCCCTGGCCGACAACCGGTGTGACGAGGTGTCAGTCGCGAGAGCCGCCGGTGACGGAGCGCACCACCAGGCTCGGGGCGGGTCGCGGTGGTCCCGTTCAGCGGAGATCGTCCACCCCTGTACGACCGGGCCGACCGGCCCGGCCGTGCAGGGGTGGACACTCAGCACTGGGGCCGGCGGCCGTGATTGGCCTTGTGCCGGCAGCGTGCCTTCTTCTTGCGACGACGCTTCGATGACATGGCCACTCCTCTCGTAGAGATGGTCTGTTCACCCTCTCTCCAAGGTTGCACACCGGGCCCTGGGCGGCGCGCCGTCCAGCACGGACCGGCGGCGGGGGCGGCGGGGAAGCCCATCGGCCCCGCCGCCGCACCGGCCTCAGGCCACGGTCAGCAGCGTCCGGATCCGCTCCGCGCCCAGCGCCAGCAGCAGGGTGGGCAGCCGCGGACCGGTGTCCCGGCCCACCAGCAGCTCGTAGAGCAGGACGAAAAGCTCCCGCTGCGCCGCCTTCAGCTCCGGGGTCGCCGGGGTGTCCAGGGGCAGACCGGCCTGCTGCTTGGGCACGCCGTAGACCAGGGTGGTCAGGCCGGGCACGGACCAGTGCTCGTCGAGACCGTCGAGCAGCAGCTTGATGGCCTCCCGCTGCTGCGGCGCCAGCTGCTCCAGTCGCTCGCGGTCCGGCGCCGTGCGCACCTGGGTGCGTTCCCCGGCGGCGACGTAACCGTTCACCCAGGCCTGCGCGCGGTCCAGCCGCGGCCGAGCCTCGTCGAGATCGGCCAGCGGCTCCTCGATGGTGAAGTCCCGCAGGATCCTCAGGGTCTGCTCGGGGTCACCCGTCGTGATGTCCGCGACCGACGCCAGCGTGCGGAACGGCAGCGGGCGCGGGGTCGTGGGCAGCGTCCGGGAGGCCGTACGGAGGCAGCGCTCGCGCACCGCGATCTCGGTCGGCTCGGCCGTCCCGGCGGCCACCTTGCGGCCCAGGGCGTCCCACTCGTCGTACAGGCGCAGGATCTCCTGGTCGAACGCGACGGTGATCGACTGCCGGGGCTGGCGCCGGCCGTACACCCAGCGCATCAGCGGTGCTTCGAGGATCTGCAGGGCATCGGTCGGCGTCGGCGCGCCGCCCGCCGAGCCGGACATCTTCGCCATCCCGCTGATGCCGACGAAGCTGTAGCCGAGGAAGGCCGGCGGGTGGCCCTCGAAGATCTCGCGCACCACCTGGGAGCCGACGGTGAACGAGGAGCCGGGCGAGGAGTGGTCGACGCCGCCGGCCTCGAAGGTGACGCCCTCGTAGGCCCAGCGCATCGGCCAGTCGACCTTCCAGACCAGCTTCCCGCCGTCGGCGCCGGCCAGCTCGAAACCGTCCTGGTGACCGCACTCGCAGCGGTAGCGGATCGCGCTGGTCACCTCGTCGAAGGAGTCGATCGCGGTGGTGTCCCGGCCGCAGGCCGCGCAGTACGGCTTGTACGGGTAGTAGCCGCTGCCCGCGACCTCCTCCTCGCCGTCCTCGTCCGGCGCCTGCGCGTCCTCGGGCTTCTTCGCGGTGCGGTAGCGGCCGAGGACGGCGTCGATCTTCTCCCGGTTCCGCATGGCGTGCAGGATCTGCTCGCGGTAGGCACCCGAGGTGTACATCTGCGTCTGGCTGATCTCGGTGACCTCGACCCCGAGCTCGGCGAGCGCGGCCCGGAACGGGACCTTGAAGTGCTCCGCCCAGCTCTCGTGCTCGCCGCACGGGTCCGGCACCGCCGACAGCGGGCGTCCGATGTGCTCGGCGAACGAGGCCGGCAGGCCGGCCGGCACCTTGCGCAGCCGGTCGTAGTCGTCCCACGACAGGATGTGCCGGCAGTCCAGCCCGCGGCGGCGCAGCTCGTCCGCGACGAAGTGCGGGACCATGATCTCGCGCAGGTTGCCCAGGTGGATCGGCCCGGACGGGCTGATCCCCGACGCGCACACCAGCGGCCCGGCAGAGCCCCGGCGTTTCGCCTCGGCGATCACCTGGTCCGCTGCCGCGACCACCCAATCGCCTTGCTTCACGCCTGCCACGCCTTGCCTCCTGTCATACGGTTCACCCAGTTGATCACCGGAAGGATACAGCCAGGCGGCTTGCCACCGCGCTGCCTTTGACCTCGGGCGGCGCCGAGCACCGAGCCGTACGGAGAGCTGACGTATGGTCAGTTCCACGACGCCGTCCAGGCGGATGCCGGACGAGTTCGGTGGCCCTGTGGGCGGCCGCCTGCCGCGGTGCCGCAGACTGGGGCCGATCGCTCGACCGACCAGAGGATGGATTTCGATGGCTGACCGGCCCTTGACGCTGATGGCAGTGCACGCCCACCCGGACGACGAGGCGACGGGAACGGGGGGTGTCCTCGGGCGTTACGCGGCGGAGGGCATCCGCACGGTGCTCGTCACGTGTACCGACGGTGGCTGCGGCGACGGTCCGGGCGGCATCAAGCCCGGCGACCCCGGCCATGATGCCGCCGCCGTCGCCGCGATGCGTCGAAGTGAGCTCGAGGCGAGCTGCGAAGTTCTCGGCGTCAGCCACCTCGAGCTGCTCGGGTACGCCGACTCCGGAATGATGGGCTGGCCCGCCAACGACGCGCCCGGATCGTTCTGGAGCACCCCCGTGGACGAGGCGGCCGCTCGCCTGGCCGAGCTGATGCTGCGCTACCAGCCCGACGTGGTGGTGACCTACGACGAGAACGGGTTCTACGGTCACCCCGATCACATCCAGGCGAACCGGATCACGATGGCGGCGCTGGCGCTCACCGGGCTGGCGCAGAAGGTGTACTGGACGACGGCGCCGCGTTCGATGATGCAGAAGTTCGGCGAGATCATGCGCGAGTTCGGCGCGGACTGGGAGGAGCCGGCTCCGTCCGGGGACTCCTCCGGGGGCTCTGAGGGCTCCGGGGACAGTGCGGTGCCCGACATCGGGCTGCCCGACGAGGAGATCACCACGTGGGTGGACACCACGGAGTTCGGCGGTCACAAGTTCGACGCCCTGGCCGCACACGCCAGCCAGAGTGAGAACATCTTCTTCCTGCGGATGGGCAAGGAGCGGTTCACCGAGCTGATGGGCGTGGAGACGTTCGTCCGGGTCCACGACAGCACCGGCGCCGCCCTGCCGGAGGACGACCTCTTCGCCGGCCTGCGCTGAGCTCGGGCTACTGGTTCGAGGGGCCCGGATCGGGGAGCGGACCGCGGCGCGGGAGGTGAGCGCCGCGGTCTCCGTCGGTTTCACGGAAGGAACCACACCGCGGGGAAGGCCCGGGACGGGCCGTCCAGCACGTACGAAGGCAGGGAAGATGACCGCACAGACCCACCACGTCGACCACGAACTCATCGAGGCCGCGGCCCACGTCGCCCGCACCCGCTGCCGGGGCGACAACCACACCATGGCCGCCGCGGCCCGCGCCCAGGACGGCCGGATCGTCACGGCGGTGAACGCCTACCACTTCACCGGAGGCCCCTGCGCCGAGCTGGTCCTCATCGGCGCGGCAGCCGCCCAAGGCGTCTACGAGCTGGACACGATCGTCGCCGTGGGAGACCGCGACCGCGGCGTCGTCCCTCCGTGCGGCCGGTGCCGCCAGGCCCTCCTCGACTACTTCCCGGCCCTCAAGGTCATCGTCGGCGCTGGCGACCGCCTCCGGACCGTCTCCATCACCGACCTGCTCCCCGAGAGCTACGTCTGGGCCGACCACCAGCTCGACGCCGAGCAGAGCGCGCCGCTTGGCGCGAGCTGACAGCGCTGATGAGGAACCGTGAAATCGGCCAGCGCTGCTTCCTACCCGCGTGCCCGTAACCTGCTGAAATTGTGATCATCTTTACGGAGATAGTGGAGTCCGCATGGCTGGGTGGTGGCATCATCAGGCGGCGTGACTGACTCGATAACAACCCGCACCTGCCCGCAGTGCGGTGCTGCGTACGACTCCAATCCGCGGTTCAGTGAGTGGTGCCCGAACTGCGAGTGGAACCTCGGCTCCGAGCCGACCCTGAGCCCTCGGGCGGCGCGCCGGCGGTCGCGGGAGCGGGCCCGGGACGAGGAGCTGTACGTGCGGCTGGCCGCCGGCGCCGGGGGCGAGTCGGGGTGGTACCCCGGTCGGTCGGGCGCGCTGGTGCTGGCGTCGCTGGTTCACCTGGTGACCCTGGCGGTCCTGGCCGCGACGCTCTGGCTGCTGCTGACCGGCAAGCCGCCCTTCGTCGTGCTGGGCGTGGTCGGTCTGGGCCTGGCGTACCTGTTGCGGCCACGGTTCGGTGGGCGGCGGCGGGAGGATCCGGCGCTGGTGACCCGTGAGCAGGCCCCGCAGCTGTACGCGCTGAGCGACACGGTGGCCGAGGCGCTGGGTGTCCGGCGGCCGGACCGGATCCGGGTGCAGTCCGGTTATCGCACCGGCTATGCCCGGTTGGGGGTGCGTCAGGAGGTGGAGCTCACGGTGGGGATGGCGCTCTGGGCGGTGCTCAGCCCGCAGGAGCGGATCGCCCTGCTCGCCCGGGAGCTCGGCCACGGCGCTGCGCGGGATCCGCGGCGCGGGCTGTGGCTGCGGGTCGCGCTGGACACCCTGGACGCCTGGTACGGCCTGCTGATGCCAAGCAGCGGTGACGAGTTGATGGTCACCCGGATCGAGAGCAGCAGCCAGTACGACGCGCTGCCGGCCGGCGGCGTGCTCAGGCAGATGACCGTCAACGCCCAGAAGGCCCTGGTCGAGGAGTTGACCGCCCGGCTGCTGCTGGTCTGCGCGCTGCCCGTCCGGCTGGCCAGGCACCTCCTGCACCGGTCGGTCCTGCCCGGCAGCCGGCTCGCCGAGTACCGGGCGGACGACCTGGCCGCACGCGTCGGTTCCTCGACGGCGGCCACGGCGGTGCTCGACGCCCTGTTCCTGGACGAGAGCGCCATGGCCTACCTGCGCAAGCAGCGGGCGCTGCAGGGGCACAGCGCGGTGACCCGCCCGGCCGACATCGCGCAGGCGCTCTGGGAGGGCCTGGCCGAGTACCTCGACTCCGTCCCGGACATCGAGCGGGAGCGCCGCCGTCGGCTGGCCGCCCGCCGGGGAACGGCCGTGGACGCCTGGTACCCGGCGACCCACCTGCGACTGCGGCTGCAGGCGGGACGGCCCGCGCAGGCGGCGGCGGTCCTCGCCGACACGGTGGACTGGGCGGCGATCCACGCCGAGTTGGAGGACTCGCGCTGGCGGACCGCGATCCTGGTGCTGGGGATCTGACGGCAGGAGCTCACGCTACTGACGAGGCGTCACCACACCTGAGGCCGTTTCGGGTTTGGTGTGGAGGACTTCGCGGGCCTGTTCCGCGGCGCGGAGCATGGTCTCGCTGATGAAGTCGCTGAAGCGGGCGATGTTCTCCAGGCGGGCGGCGGCCGGACTGTCGCGGCCGAGGACGCCGACGCCCTGCCGTGCGGTCTCGGCGACCTGGGCGATGCCGCGGGCGCTGGCGATCGTCGACCGGTACCAGACGTCGCCGTCGACGAAGTAGCGCTCGCGGCGGCGTTCGTCGCGTTCCCGGCAGATGAGGCCCTGATCTTCGAGGAACGCGACCGCCTTGGAGACGGAGGCCGGGCTGACCTGGAGGTGCTGGACGAGTTCGGACGCGGTGAGGCTGCCCGCGTCGGCGATGAAGAGGCAGGTCAGGACCCGAGCCGTCATCTTGGGCAGGCCTTGTCGCATCAGGAGGGTGGTGAACGCCTCCTCGTACTCGCGCACGGCCGCGTCATCGCGCCCGTGGCGCTGCACCGGCGCTCCCGGCCCTCGGGGCGCGGCCTGCTTGCGCCGGTGGGCGCGCCGTTCGGTGGCGCGGTGGGCCAGATCGGCGCGGTAGGCGGTGGGGCCGTCGTTGCGCATCACCTCGCGCGTGATCGTCGAGGTGGGGCGGTCGAGACGTCGGGCGATCTCCGCGTAGGCGAGGCCGTCGGCCAGCCCCAGCGCGATCTGCTGACGTTCCTGCTGGGTGAGTCTGCCTCCCGGCACCGCGATCTCCCTTCGTACTTCCCTGGTGCCGCCAGCGTAGCGTTCGCTCGCAGTCCAATGCAACGGGCGAGGCGCCTGTCATTGCGTTAGATGTACATCCGTTGCAATGAAAACTGGGCTTTCACCTGCACTGATAGGCATTGTGCGCAACGAACTCGTTGCGTGATCCTCGAACGCAACGTAGCGTTTCCGGCATCAGAAACGAGCAGCGCACGAGGAGAGCATGATGCAGAAGTTCGACACCCCCACCCCGATCTCCGCCGTCCTGGAGATCGCCGCCGGGCGCATCCAGGTCATCGCCGCCGACCGGGCCGACACCGCGGTCGAGGTCCGGCCCGCCGACCCCGCCAAGAGCCGCGACGTGAAGGCGGCCGAGCACACCACCGTCGAGTTCGCCGACGGCGTCCTGCGGGTCCGCGCCGCCGAGCCCCAGAACCAGTACTTCGGTCCCTCCGGTTCCCTGGAGGTCACCGTCCAACTGCCCGCCGGCTCCCGCATCGAGGCCAGGACGGCCAGCTGCGAGCTGCGTGGCGTCGGCCGCCTCGGCGACGTCGCGTTCGAAGGCGCGTACCGCCAGATCAAGATCGACGAGGCCGCGAGCCTGCGCCTGACCGCGGTCGACGGCGACGTCGAGGTCGGCCGGCTGGGCGGCCCCGCGCAGATCAGCACCGCACGGGGCAGCATCCGGATCACCGAGGCCGCGCGCGGCCGGGTCGAACTGCGCACCCAGATGGGCGACATCGCGGTCGGCGCCGCCCCCGGCGTCTCCGGTGCCCTGGACGCGGGCACCGGCCACGGCCGCATCAACAACGCCCTCAAGAACGACGGCACCACCGAACTCGACATCCACGCCACCACCGGCCACGGCGACATCACCGCCCGCAGTCTGTGAGGACGGAGCCGTCCGGCTGAAGCGTGACCGGAGAACGAACGGATCGCCGGCTGACAGCCCATCAGGTCCAGGGGCCGGCGATCCGCCCCGCAGGACCTGGAGAAGTCGTCCAAGACGCGCAACGCGACCAGGAAGAAGTCATGACGAAGAACAGCACGTTCTCGACGAACTCGACGTGGACCGGCATGGTGCCGGTCGACGACACGGCCCTGGCCGTCACCGACACCGGCGGTCCCGGTATCCCCGTGCTCTACCTCAACGGCCAGTTCGCCACTCAGGGGTACTGGCGGCGGGCCATCGCCGAACTGGGCACGGGGTGGCGGCACATCACCTACGACGAGCGGGGTCGCGGCAGGAAGTCGAAGCGTTCGGCGGACTACTCCTTCGAGGCCGCCGTCCGGGATGTCGATGCCGTGCTCGCGGCCAGGGGTGTGGAGCGGGCGCTGGTGGTGGGCTGGTCCTACGGAGCGTTCGTCGCGGCACACTGGGCCGGCCGGAATCCGGACCGTGCCCTGGGCGCGGTCCTGGTCGACGGCGCGTACCCGTACGACTGGCTCGACGAAGCCATGGAGCAGCGGATCCGGAAGCTGTTCCGGCGGATGGGCTGGTTCACGCCGCTGCTGCGCCCGACGGGCCTGACGCCGCGGCTGAGCGCCGAACAGCAGGCCGAGAGCAACATCGAACTCGGCAGGCTCTCCCGCGAGCGCGAACTGGGCCCCGTGCTGGACGACATCACCGTCCCGGTGCGGTACGTGGTCGCTTCGGGGAAGTCCCTCGGAAGTCGCGGTGATGAGCAGGAGCGGATCCGCACCAGCCTCGCCGCGGTGACCGCCCGTAACGCGAACATCGAAGTCAGCGCGAAGGTCGCCAGCAACCACGGTGCGATCCTGCGCAAGGACTTCCGTGCCATCGCGGAGGCCGTGCGCGAGGTCGCCGCTCTCGACCGCGGCCGGCGGTGACCAGGTCCGCGAACTCGCGCGCGAACACCCCTGCCGTCAGCGCGATCACCCGTGCTGACAGACTTCTCCGCAACGGAACAACGGGGGTCACAGTGCAGCTGAAAGTCGACATCGACCGGGAACGCCTCGCCGACTGGTTCGGCGAGGACGCCATCCATCGCCTGCCCGAGCAGGCGCTGCCGGCGGTGCTCACGCACGCACCGACCCGTCGCCTGCTGACCGAGGTCGGCCTGCCCCGGGGCGGCGGAGGCTTTCTGCGGTTCGACACCGACCCCGACCTCCTGCTCCAGCCACTGGCCACCCGGCTGGACGGGCCGTCGGTGGGCGCCGGCCACCTGCTGGTGCTCGGGGCGGTGCAGCGGGACTGGCTCGTGCTGGACGGCGTGAGCGGCCAGGTCGCGCTCGCCGGGACCAGCTACGACCAGCCCGCGCAGGTCGTCCTCGACGTCCTGGCCGGCGACCTGTCCGTCGTCCTGCTCTTCCTGCACGAGTTGGCGGGCCTGCGCGCCGGCGCCGCAGATCCGGCGGCGCACGGCGGCCGTCGCGGGCCCGCCGTGGTCGCCGAGGTGACCGGCGCGCTGGCGCAGCGGATGCGCGCCGTGGACCCCGCGGTGTTCGAGCCCAGCGGCATGGCCCCGTACTGGAGCGCCGCGGTGCTGGCGTCCGGGCTGCGCTGGGCGGCCCGCCCCGGCGACCTCCTCGCCTACGAGATCACCCCGGAACTGGTGGCCGAACTGGGTGAGGTCCGGCCGGTCCGGGCACCGGACCTGCCGGCCGCGCTCAGCCACGAACCGACCCGCCGCCTGCTCACCACGGTCGGTCTGCCGACCACCGACCACCTGTGGGGCGACCAGGTGCTCCCGCTGGCCACGCTGCGCGAGAGCGACCCGTGGTACGCCGAGCCGGACGCGGAGATCGAACGCGCCCACCAGCTCGACCACCTCTGGTTGGGCGACACGGCGTACGACTGCCAGGTGGTGCTGGACGGGCAGCGCGGCCACCTGGAGGTCACCGTCGGCGATGGTGACGAGGACTGGCCCGCGGCCTGGCTGCACGCCGACCTCTCGGCCTACTACCTGACCCTGTGGGTGCTGACCCGCCTGCGCGCGGAGGCCCTGCGCTGGACGACCCTGCACACACCGGCCGACTGGCAGGTCTTCACCCCGGTCGACCTGTTCCAGGAAGCCGCGCTGCAACTGATCGCCGAGATCGACCCGTCGGCCGTCCAGGACGAGACGAGCTTCTGGAACGCCCTGGCCGACGACGGCCACATGGGCGGCCTGCTCGGCGGCTGACCTGCGCGTGCGCGATCCCGGCCGTCGCGCTTCGCGCTGCGGCAACGGTTGTGCGGTTCCGTCCCTGCCCGGGGCCGCCGCATGACAGACTGGGGATCATGACCCCCGACCCCCGCAGCCTCGGGCTGCCCGCGTTCTCCGAGCCCGCCGCCGCGCCGACCCCCGTCCAGGCCGTCCAGGCAGGCGGTCACCGGCTCCAGCCGGTGGAGCAGGGCGCGGACTTCCGCCAGCCGCCCGGCGAGGAGATCCCGGAGCCCGGCCCGGTCCGCCGCCTGCCCAAGGCCGGCGGCCCGACGTTCTCCCACCCCGACCGGCAGATCTGACCGCGACAGCGCCCGCGAACCGGCGGGCAGGCGGGTCGGCGGGTCGGCGGGGAAGGCCTCCGCACCGGCCGCGTCGAGGTCCGCGAGGTCGAGCAGGTCGAGCAGGTCGATTCAGCAGAGCCTGGCCCGCGTCGGATGTCGAAAAGCGCCGGACGGCTCCGACTCCTTGTCGAGCCGCCCCCGGGGCGGAACCCGACGCAAGGAGCAAGGACATGAAGTACCTCCTGATCATGCAGGTCAACCCGGAGGTCCTGGACGCCCTCTCGGAGGACGAGCGGAAGCTCGTCATGGACGGCCACGGCGAGTTCATGAAGACCATCCAGGACTCGGGGGAGTTCATCCTCACCCAGGCGCTGGCCGACCCGGCGAACTCGACCGTCGTCTCCGGGACGGGCGGCACGCCCGTCGTCACCGACGGGCCGTTCATCGAGGCCAAGGAGCACATGGGCGGCTTCTACCTGATCGACTGCGAGAGCAAGGAGCGCGCGATCGAGATCGCCGAGCTCATCCCGGACACCCGGGTCAAGGGCCTGTCGATCGAGATCCGCCCGGTGATGTTCTCCTGCGGTGCCGATCTGTGAGTGGTCGTCCGTGAGCGGTGGGATCGAGGACCTGCTGCGCGGCCTGGCGCCGCAGGTCCTCGGCACGCTCGTCAGCAGGCACGGGCAGTTCGAAGCCTGCGAGGACGCCGTGCAGGAGGCGCTGCTCGCGGCGTCGGTGCAGTGGCCGGAGCAGGGTGTGCCGAGCAGGCCCGCGGGCTGGCTGGTCACGGTCGCCGGCCGCAGGTTGACCGACCAGTGGCGCAGCGAGGCGGCCCGCCGGGAGCGCGAGCTGACCGTCAGCATGGAGCCGCCACCGGACGACGACCCGTCCCGGCACGTCGACGACACGCTGCGCCTGCTGTTCCTGTGCTGCCACCCGAAGCTGTCGGCGCCCTCGCAGGTGGCGCTGACGCTCCGGGCGGTCGGCGGCCTCACCACGGCCCAGATCGCGCACGCGTTCCTGGTGCCGGAGGCCACCATGGCGCAGCGGATCAGCCGGGCGAAGCAGACGATCAAGGGCGCCGGTTTTCCGGACGGGCCCGAGCGGCTGCCGGCGGTGTTGCAGGTGCTCTACCTGATCTTCAACGAGGGCTACACCGCCACCTCCGGGCCGGACCTGCAACGGGTCGAGCTGGCCGCGGAGGCCATCCGGCTCGCCCGCGAGGTGCACCGGCTGCTGCCGCACGACGGCGAGGTCACCGGCCTGCTCGCGCTGATGCTGCTCACCGACGCCCGGCGGGAGACCCGCAGCGCCAACGGCGTGCTGGTGCCGCTCGCCGAGCAGGACCGCGGCCGCTGGGACCGCGCGCGGATCGAGGAGGGCGTCGCGCTGGTCGCCGACGCCCTGCCCAAGGGGCCGGCCGGGCCGTACCTGGTGCAGGCCACGATCGCCGCGATCCACGACGAGGCGCCGTCCACCGAGGAGACGGACTGGGCCGAGGTGTTGATCCTCTACAAGATCCTGGACCGGACCGCGCCGAACCCGATGGTCACCCTGAACCGCGCGATCGCGACCGCGATGGTGCACGGACCGGCCGAGGGGCTGGCGTTGCTCGCCACGCTCGACGGCGACAAGCGGATCGCCGGCCACTACCGGCTGGACGCGGTGCGCGGGCACCTGCTCGACCTGGCCGGTGAGCATGAGCGGGCTCGCGAGCACTACCGGCGGGCCGCGCGGCTCACGTTGAGCCTGCCGGAGCGGGAGTACCTGCTGCGCAGGGCCTCGCGGTGACGGTCGGGCCCCGGCCCTGCCAGAGCCCGCTGGTTGGCTGGAATCCGGTCTCGCGCCTGGGGCCCGCAGAACGCTGATCGCATGCGGTGAGAGGGGCGAGCACCGGCCCGGACGCCCCTGGCGGCCGACTGAAACGCTGCTGCACGGCAGGCTGTGCGGTCCGGGAGGAGATCCACCCATTCGCGCGGATTTGCGCACCGCCTTTCGGCCATGTTGACAACGGAATGTAGTTATATGCCTGCGGAAAGTGCCCGCTGGCTAGGCTGCTTGCAGCGGACACGTCAGGCTCGTCGCCGGGCTCGGCGCATGTCTCCGCCTTCCCCTTTTCCCGCGAAGAGAGGGCTGGATCGCTGTGACAGCACGCGTGGAAGATGTTCGGAAGCTACTCGACCAGGCCGCTTCAGGGGGTGCGTTCGAGCTCCCCGTGTCCTTCTTCGCCGACCCCGACGCCGCGGAACTGGTGTTCACCGGCGCCGTCGTGAGCATCGACGGCGCGGTCTACGATCCATCGGCCCTGTCGGTCGGCGGCCACGCGACCACCACGGCGTCCCCGTCGCCGGTGCCGGTGCGCCTGGCGTTCACCGTCGACGGCGAGTGGGTGACCGGGGCGCTGGTCGTCGCCGACCTCGGCGAGGGCAGCGCGCTGGTCCTGGTCGACGGCGCCCCGGGCGGCACCGCGTTGCCGGCCGGCGCCTGGGCGCTGACGGACGGTCAGGTCCTGCGACTGGCCCGGCGCGCACCCGCGCCGCCCACCGATCCCGGGCGCCTGGACGGCCTGGGCAGGGCCCTGCCCGCCGTGCGGCAACGGGGCGGGGCCCGCGACCGGACACCCCGGGCGCTGGTGACGGAGAACGGCATCCTCACGCCCCGCCCGGGGCCGCTGCGGCGCAAGGGCGTGCGGATCCTCGACTCCCCAGCAGTGCGCGGCTGGTCGCCGATCGGTACACCCGGCGACGAGAACGGCATCAGCGTCCAGTACTGGAACGGGCCGCTGCGCCTGGTGGGTGCGCTGACCGCACTGCCAACCGCCCCGCCGTACAAGACCGTCATCGGCGGCCTGCTCGTGGTGGCCGCCGGCTCAACGCTCAACGGCACCGCGATGGGCGCCTACGTGGTCCCCGACGGGAGCGGCGCCCAGCCGTCCCTGTTCGCCTACGGCGCGCTGGGCAACAACATCGGGTTCGGCCCGCCCATGTTCCAGGTGCGCGGCATCTCCGCCGGTTTCGGCTGGAACAGCCGGGTGCGGGTGCCGGCGGCCGACGCCCTGGGCAGCTTTCCGTTCCTGATCGCCCTCGATGATCCCAGCGCCATCGGTGTGGAGGACGACGAGGTCGATCCGCTCAAGGTCCTGGGTTCACTGATCGGCGGCTCCCTGCCGTGGGTGGCGCCGCAGGAAGGCGACCTGTGGTTCGCCGCCGGCCTGGCCTTCGACTGCTTCGAGTCCTTCCGCGGCAACCTGTTGGCGCTGGTGCAGACCGGCTCCGACCTGACGATCAGTCTGCTCGGGGTCGGCGGTGCCCAGTTCCCCACCAAGAGCGACAAGAAGATCGCCCGGGTGGAGATCGGCATCGAGGCCACCTTGCGGCCCACGGCCGGAGAGCTGAGCATCAGCGCCGGCTTCACCGAGAAGACCTTCCTCATCGATCCGAACTGCAAGCTGCGCGGCAGTCTCGGGCTGAAGTTCTGGTTCGGGGAGCACGCCCACGCGGGCGATTTCGCGATCATCCTCGGCGCGATCCCGGCCGGCCGTGACCTGCCCGTCCGCTACCCCAAGCAGGTAGCCACCGGCCTGACCTGGGCGCTCGGCTCGACGGTCAACATCAGTGGCAGTGCCTACGCCGCGTTCACCCCCAAATCCTTGATGGCCGGCGGCGGGCTGGACGTCACCTTCCAGTCGGGGATGCTGCGCGCCTGGCTCACCGCCAGGGTCGATGCCCTGCTCGAGTGGAACCCGTTCTACTTCGACATCGGGATGGGGGTGCGGGTCGGGGTCTCCGCGACCATCAAGGTCTGGTTCGTCAGGATCAAGATCTCGATCGAGGTCGGGGTCAGCGTCCGGGTCTGGGGCCCTTCGGTGGGCGGCGAGGCCACTGTCCACCTCTGGTTCATCTCCTTCACCATCGGTTTCGGCGCCGCACGCCGCAGCCACGCGCCCGCACTGGACTGGGGCGGCTTCCAGGGCATGCTGCCGCCGCCCGAGAACATGGTCCGCACCACGCCGATCGCCGGCTACGAGGGCGAGAGCGCCCCGGCCACCCCCGGCGGGATCAAGCCCTGGCTCGCCGGCAACGGCGGCTTCACCTTCACCGCCGACACCCAGGCCCCGGTCAGCAAGGTCTTCCTCGACCAGGGCAGCACCACGCCGGCCGCCACCGACAGCACGGTGGACATCCTGCCCATGCACGTCCGCGGCAAGGGCAGCGAACTGCGGGTCTGGGTCACCCTCAACGGGGCCGCCACCTACTCGCTGGCGCGGTGGGGCCGCGCGATCCTGCGCGGCAACGTCCCCAACGGCCTGTGGGGCCAGCAGGCCGACGCACCTGGCGACGGGATCATCCACGACCGGATCCTCGGGGTGCGGCTGACGTCGCCGCCGGTCGACCACGGCACCTCCACCGGGTTCATCGACGAGAAGGGCATCTCCTTCGACCCGATCAACCCCGACGGCAACCAGCCGCTGTCCAGCGGCGAATCGGCCACGGGCCCGGCGCCGACGCGGCCCGGCGGCGTCATCACCGCCATCCAGAACGGCATCGACACCACCGCCACCCGCGGCAACCGCACCGCCCTGGCCCAGGCCTTGACCGCCCTCGGCGCGAACCTCGGCACGCTCGACACGAACCTGAGCGCCTACGCGGACGCCGCGGGCACCGCCTTCACCGCCGAGCCGATGCTGGTCGCCGGCTGACCGGACGCGTCCTCAGGCCGCCCGCTCCACTGCCACGCGGGCGGCCCGTGCCGCCGCGCCTGCTCGACTCCTCGTCCACCGCCGCGTTCTGTCGAAAGGCACGCTCGTGACCACCACGTCCGAACCCGGCCCCCGGCCGCGCACCACCGAGCCGGGCGCCGAGCACCGCACCCGCTTCTTCGACCACCGCATCCCCTCGCTGCGCGCAGGCCGCTACGTCATCGGCAACCGGCAGACCCTCAAGGACGTCGACGGCGCGGACCGCGTCATCGACGCCACCCCGCAGCCCTTCGACGTCATCCAGCCGCGCTTCAGCTTCGACCCGACCGGCATCAACGCGCGGTTCCCGGTACCGGACGCCGTCGGCACCTACAGCCAGACCCTCGCCCACATCAACCTCGACGCCCCGGGCCTGCCCTGGAACCGCCTGCTCGGCCCGGACCAGCCGGACGCCGTCCCGTGGATGGCCCTGCTGCTCTTCCGCGAGGGCGAACTGCCGGAGGACCCGGACGCGGTGGGCCTGGTCAAGGCCGACACCGTGCGCCGGCTGCTGGACCCCGCCGGCGGCAGCCCCGGCCGGCCGCCCGCGCTGCCGCCCGAGAGCCTGCGCCCGGACGAGTACGACGAGCAGTGCGCCACCATCTTCGTGCCCGCCGCCGTGTTCGACGCGGTCAAGCCGCTGCCCGTCGAGCTGGGCTACCTGGCGCACCTGCGCGAGGGCGGGCGCCCCGACGCCACCCGGGCCGGTGACGATCCCGAGCCGGACGAGGGCGAACTCAACGCCGTCCTCGTCGCCAACCGCTTCCCCGCTGCTGCCGGCGGCCGCCATGTCGCCCACCTGGTCTCCCTCGAAGGCTTCGACGAGGACCTGATCGCCCCCGCGCCCACCGAAGGCGTGCGGCTGGTCTCGCTCGCCAGCTGGTCCTTCACCACCGAGCCCGACTCCGGCGTCGGCTTCGGCGACCTGTGCCAGCACCTGGCCACCACCGACGGCACCACCCCACGACCGGCCGAGGAACTGCGCCTACGCGTGCCGACCACCGCTCCGGGCAACCCGGTCGGTCCGCAGCAGGAGGCCCTGGACCGGATGGCGGGCGGCGCGGTCGCCCTGCCGCAGCGGCTGGAGAGCGGCGAGCGCACCGTCGCCTTCTACCGTGGTCCGCTCACCGCCCTACCCGCCCGCCGGCTGCCCCCGGCGGCCGCCACCCGGCTGGACTCCCCGGGGGAGGCGCTGATCTACCTCCAGCAGTACGGCGTCTTCGACACCGCCTACGCCGCCGCCTTCACCACCGGCCGCACCCTCGCCCTCGCCGACGCCGAGTTCCGCGCCGCGCTGCTGGAGTTCCGCTCCGCCGCCCGCAGCGCGGTACGCCGTCTCGCCTCGCACCCCGAACTCGTCGCCCGCGCCGCCACGGCCCTGACGGCCCGTCAACTCACCGCACCGCTGGCGTTCGAGGCCTTCGACCGCCTGCTCACCGGCGGCGACGGCCGCGGCGGCGGTGCCCGTCTCACCCAAGCCCTCGATCAGGCCGGCCCGCAACTGCGCGCAGGTCGGCGCCGCACCGCCGCCCGCACCCGGCGCACCGTCGGCGACGTGCGCGCCGTCCTCGCCGAGCCCGGGGTGGCGAGCCTGCTCACCCAGGCCGCCCCGGACAACTTCGCGAAGGTCACCGCCTGGCTGGACGCGCTGCGCCGGCTGGAGGGGCTGGACCTGTCCCACCTGGTCCCCGACGCCCGCGCACTGCCGGACGAGGCCATCCGCTTCGCCTACCTCGATGCCGACTGGGTGCGGGCGGCCGTGGACGGCGCGCTGAGCGTCGGCGTCGGCCACGCGCTGGACGCCGACCTCAACGCGCTCGCGACCGGCGGCGGACCCGTGCCGAAGTGCGCGGTGCTGGTCAACTCCAGCCTGGTCCCCAACTGGCCCAACACGATCGTCAACGGCTACGTCGGCCAGCGCGTGGTGGAGCCGGTGCGCGACGCCGTGTTCGGTACTCAGATCCGCCTGCTGCTCTATCCGGAGGTCGTCGAGCGCTTCGAACTGGCCGAGCCGCCGCGCGGCCTGTGCTTCGGCATCGGCGACGTCGGCACCATCGAGCTGCGCGAGATCACCGGGGACCGGATCGGCTACCCCAAGGGCGAGTTCCCGCGACCGGCCGGCTTCGCCCGCTTCCTGCGCCCCGGCGGCCGGGACGTCCTCAACGTCGACGGCGCCGGCGACGCGCTGGTGCCCGCCCTCTCCACCGCCCACGGGCTCACCGGAGGCCGGCGGATCTCCTCCGCCCAGTTCGCCCTGCAGATGATCGACGCCCCGCAGGCACAGACCTTCTCCCGGCCCTGAACCCGCCTCCGCCCGCGCAGACTTCCGCGCAGTTCTCGAAAGGACCCGGGCCATGTCCGTGGACAACACCCTCATCGTGCCGGTCGAGGTGGCGGCCCTCGCCGTCAACCGGGCCACCCGCGACACCGGTACCCCGCACGTCTTCCACCGCTGGATCACGAACTTCAAGAACGTCGGCGAGGGCGTCCCGGCGGAGCCCGCGCCGTTCTCCAGTCCCGAGGAGTGGACCGGCAAGGAGAGCCGGCTCGGCGTCTACCTCCAGTGGGAGCTGCCCGCCGCCCTCACCCGGGGCCGCCACGACGAGGAGGAGGGCGTCGGCGAGTTCCCGCTGGTGCCCAACCGGTGGCTCGTCGTGCGCCATGCCACCGGTGCCCGCAGGCTGAAGGCCTGGATCGTCGAGAGCGACTACCTCGACCCGATGGACGGCACCGTCTCCTTCCAGGACCCCGACAGTGACGAACCGTCAGCGACGCTGATCGGCAAGTGCCACGAACTCACCGGCCCCTGGCGCGAACCCGCCGACCGCCACGCACCGTTCCTCACCGCGATCGGCCCGGGCCTGCTGACCTTCTCCGTCTTCCAGCCCTACAACAGCAACGTCTTCTCCCTGCACGACACCCTGCTCGACGCACCGGGCGGCGAACTGCCCGAGCAGGAGCGGCTGAGCTACTTCGTGGCCGGCTGGTACGCCCAGCCGGACAGCGACATCCTCGCCGGCACCGACGACCTCGCCGCGCTGCTGGAGCGCCTGGAGTGGACACCGCCGGTCGGCTCCGGCAGCGGCATCCGCAGCTCCGTCTACTCCGGGACGGTCCTCGGCCTGGACTGGGACCTGGCCGGCCCCGTGCCGGACTCGCCCTGCCCCAGGCCCGCCGACGTCACCCCGATCGTGTCCAACAGCATCGCCGAGGCCGTCGCGGAACTCGGCGCCCAAGCCGCCGGCCAGGGAGCGCTCTCCGCCGAGGACGCCGAGCTGTTCCGGGCCTTCCTGCTCGGCGGCATCGACGCCCTGGAAGAGCGCGACCGGCCCGAGGCCGACCTCCTCACCGACCGCCGCGCCCACGACACCGCCTTCGGCCCCGTGCCCGGCGGGTACCGCTGGTTCATCGGCGAACGCGGCGAGGAGACCGGCCGCACCGTCTCCCGCTCCGCCCGGGCGGCGGAGGCCGAGACCGTCGCCGAGCTCAACGGCCGCCAGGCCGCACACGACGCCACCGAAGCCGCCCTCGACGCGGCCTGCGAACACCTCTACCACCTGTGGTGGCTCAGCCGCCTGGAGCGCCGGTCCGACGAGTTCAACAGCACCATCGACGACGAGCTCGACCCGAGCGTCGCGACCGGCGCGGCCGGTCGCGTCGTCGCCCTTGCCCGCCGCCTGGCCGAGCAGCGCGCCGAACTCCCCTGGGGCAAGGGCGAAGCGGAACTGGCGGCGCGGATCGACGTCCTGTACCCCGCCTACGGCGCCCGCGCCGCCCGCCGCCTCATCCGGGTGCCCGCCGAGGACTTCGAGTACAGCGCCGACCCGGTCCTCACCCTGGAGGGCGCGAACCTGCACGCGCCGCTCACCCGCGACACCGCCCTGCCCTGCCGCACGCCCGAACGGGCCGTCACCCGCGCCTCCGGCATCACCACCGCCGACGTGGCGGCCACCGCAGCCCAGCTCGACCTCACCGGCCAGCAGCCGCCGTGCTTCCCCGCGCTGCTCAGCGAGTTCCTGATCCTCGACCGTGCCCTGCAGAGCGGCGCGATCCGGGACGTCACCGGCACCCTGCCCGAGTACGGCACCGCACCGTGGGCGATGCCGTGGCAGCCGCTGTACCTGCTCTGGAAGGCCGAGTACTTCCCGCTGCCGTTCCGCGACGGCGACGGGCCGCACTGGGACTTCATCGAGGGCTCCCGCTACCAGTGGCGGGGCACCGGCGAGCCCGGCACCTCGCTGGTCATCTCCGGTCGCCAGATGCTCGCCCCCTCCGCCGGGCACATCATCGACGGCACGCTGCAGAGCTACGCCCGGGTGCGCGACCAGCTGCCCGCCGAGGCCGTGCGCCAGGTCCGGGCCCAGGCCCGTGAGGCCGACTACCTGTCCCAGACCCTCGACGGTTTCGGCGCCGCCATCGCGCAACGCCGGCCGCTCGCCGGCCTCCAGCCCACCGGCGCCATCGCGGACCTGGTCGGCAACGGCGACTACCCGCCGCCGGACCCCGGCGACCTGCCCGCCAGCGACTGGGACCCCTGGCCCGCGTCCACCTTCCAGGAACTGCGGGCCGGCCAGCTCGCCTTCCTCAACCTGGCCGTCGTCGACCGCTTCGGACGCTCCGTCAACGTCATCCACTCCCAGCCCGAGATGCCCGACACCATGCGTCCGGCCCACCCCGTCAGCGAGTACGACAGCGACCGCCTGGTCGAGCTCGGCCCCCGCCTGCTCCAGCCGGCCCGACTGCGCTTCGACTTCCTCGCCGCCACCACCGACGACGACACCGACCTGACCCCAGGCACCAACCCCGTCTGCGCCTGGCTGCTGCACAACCGGCTCGACAAGTCCCTCGTCGTGTACAGCCCCGACGGGGTCGCGCTCGGGGAACTGCGCGTCACCCTGAGCGGCGGTGGCCAGCGGGAGGTCTCCTGGAGCGCCCTGCCCGGCTCCGACGTGACCCGCTTCGAGCAGTTGGAGGCACTCAGCCGGCACACCTACCGGCTGCTGAACGCCGTCAAGACCCGTGGCCCGCAGACCTTCGACGCCTTCCGCGCCACCCTCGACCGCACCCTGCAGACCATCGACCCCGCCGGCCCCGCCGACCCCGGCCTCGGCTTCCTCCTCGGCCGGCCCCTCGCCCTGGTCCGCACCCGCCTCACCATGAACCTGCGCGGCCCGCTGCGCACCGACGTCAGCTGGCAGCACCTCCTCGACCCGCCCACCCCCGAACTGCCCCACTACCCCTGGGCGATCCGGCTCGGCGAGGCGCAGCAGAGCGACGACGGACTCGTCGGGTACGTCCTCGACGACGACTACGAGCACTTCGAGACGGTCGTCGATCCGGCCGCCGGCGCCGGGAACTACCTGCGGCCGATCGGCGAAAAGCCCAGCCTGGAACTGGACTTCGCCGACCACAGCAGCGCCGTCGCCACCGTGCTGCTGGACCCGCGTGCCGCCGTCCACGCCACCACCGACATCCTCGCCACAAAAACGGTCTTCGTCCCGCAGGAGTTCACCGACACGGCGATCGCCCGGATGACGGTCAACTTCCGCACCGGCCCGCTGCTGGCCGCCACCACCGCCCTGCGCGGGCCGCAGGGCGAGAGCGAGGAGACCGTGCTGATGCCGACGCCGAACGGCGTCCTCGGCAGCTGGACGTGGTCCGAGAACCGGCGCGGCAGTTGGGCGAAGCTGCCGATCCTGAGTCAGGACCAGTACGACCTCCCGCTGGCCGAACCCGAGATCCGCTCCGGGTTCCTCTCCCTTGACGACGCGGCCGCGCACAGCCGCGCCGAGCACTGACGCACCCTCACCACTCCGCGCCGCCCTGCCTCGGGGCGGCGCGGCCCGCCCGCGAAGCCCAAGGAGCCTCCGTGACCGTTGTGATCCAGAGCCAGGGCACCGGAACCGCCGCCGACGATCCGCTGCTGTCGTATCAGATCACCACCGAACCGAACCCGTTGAAGGCATCGCCGGAGAATCCGCAGGTCCCGGAGGAGATCGGGGAGTTGGTCATCTCCGTGGCTCGGCAGAGTGGCACCCCGGCTGATGTCGAGTGGATCAAGGTGAAGGTCCCGGCCGGGACGATGGCGCCGGACCTCGCTACTGACTTGGCGAAGATCAGCCCGCGGATCAGCCTCGACGGCTGGACCGTGCGGCTGGACGCTGCCGCCAAGGAGTTCGTCTGCGAGCCCGCCGGGAGCCACGCGCCGATCGGCCCGGACTCCGGGTTCACCATCCAGCTCTCCGACATCCCGATCAGTCGCAAGGTCGGTACCGCCCCGGTCACCGTCACGGAGCGCTCCCGCACCGGGAACTCCGCCTTCCAGAACCGGCCCACCGTCTTCAACGTCGGCAAGTTCCCGGCCGACTTCTACCTGCGGAACTTGCTCTGCGAACCGTCCATCATCCCCAACGGCGGTGACGTCCTGCTGAGCTGGGAACGCTCCGCGAACGCCACCTACGAACTGCTGTACCCGGGCTTCGACCGGGACGTCACCAACCGCACCAGCCTGCCCATCGAAGGTATCAAGTCCGACACCACCTTCTACCTCCGCGCCACCACCGGCGACCCGACGAACCCCGTCGTGCGGATCCTCTCCACCCAGGTCAGCGTCATCAAACCCGACCTCGACATCGGCAACCTCACCGTCAACGGGGAACTCACCGTCAAGGGACCCGCCCAGCTCTTCCATACGGCGCAGCTGCTCACCGTGACCCACCAAGCAACGTCGATTTCCGCGACGGCGCCGAGTGACGGCCTCCTCTGGTTCTTTGTGTCCAGTTCTGAGATGCGCTTCTACGTCGCTCCGCACGGTAATGGATTGATTGCCGGAGGGGAATACGGGAACGATTTCATCAATCAGAAGCGGATTGTTGTTCCCGTCCGCAAGGGTGACAATATTTCCATCACCGGTCCGGCCTTTGCGGGAACGGTCTACTGGTTCTCTTTCGGTGGCGTCCCCCTGCCAATTCCACAGCCCTGATCGCAGTATTCCAATACCGCAGTAACCCCCGCCGCCCCGCACCGCTCCAGCACGGGCCGCCGCGCCCAAGAATCCGAAGGAAAGCCCGTGACCGTCGTGATCCAGACCAAGGACGCCGATACCGCCGCCGATGATTCGCTGCTGTCGTATCAGATCACCACCACGCCCAGCCCGTTGAAGGCGTCGCCGGAGAACCCGCAGGCCCCCGAAGAGATGGGGGAGTTGGTCATCTCCGTGGCCCGGCAGAGCGGTACTCCGGCGGATGTCGAGTGGATCAAGGTGAAGGTCCCGGCGGGCGTGATGGCGCCGGACCTGGCCACTGATCTGGCGAAGGTCAGCCCGCGGATCAGCCTAGAGAGTTGGACCGTCCGACTCGACTCCGCGGCCAAGGAGTTCGTCTGCGAGCCCACTGGGAACTACGGCACGATCGGCCCGGACACCGGGTTCACCATCCAGCTGTCCGACATCCCGATCAACCGCAAGGTCGGTACCGCCCCGGTCACCGTCACGGAGCGCTCCCGCACCGGGAACTCCGCCTTCCAGAACCGGCCCACGGTCTTCAACCTCGGTAAGTTCCCGGCCGACTTCTACCTGCGGAACTTCCTGTGCACTCCGTCCATCATCCCCAACGGCGGCGACGTCGAGCTGACTTGGGAGCGCTCCGCCAACGCCACCTATGAACTCCTGTACCCGGGCTTCGACCGGGATGTCACCAACCGCACCAGCCTGCCCATCGAAGGCATCAAGTCCGACACCACCTTCTACCTCCGCGCCACCACCGGCGACCCCACCAATCCGGTCGTGCGGATCCTCTCCGCCCAGGTCACCGTCATCAAACCCGACCTGGAGATCGGCAACTTGACCGTGCACGGCAGGGTCATCGGGAATCTCAATGTCGACAGGGTGATCGGGGAGGTGCACCCGAGCGCGAGCAGCTCGCTGTTCTCCAGGTCTGGGAGCATCATCACCACGACGGTCCCCTACGAGAGGACCGCACCTTCTGACGGGTTCCTGGTCGGCAACAACATCGGAAATTCGACATACCAGGGGACTCTGATCCTGGAAGCCGGCCACCTGGCCCAGATCAGGCACGCCGAAATCGGTCCCCGTCAATGCGGCACGCTCCTCGTGAAAAGGGGAGACAGCATCAGGATCAGCGTAACCGGAAGCGTCAATCACATGACGTACTGGTATTCCATCGGGGGGCAGGCCCTCAGCTGAACGGCATTCCCGGAACCATCAGGTGTGCCGTTCACCGAGGAGGCTCGGCGACCCGGACCCGGTGGCTCTCGTCGTCGGAGAGGAACGACGCCAGCTCCTGCCCCTGTTCGGCGACGGTGGTGTGCTCGCCTCGCGAGAGGCGGCGCAGCGGGGTGACGGTCACGGTGCCCGCTGCGACGGTCCAGGTTGCCGCGACCCGGCCGTCGACCAGGACGACGCGTTCGCCGGCGACCGACAGGCCGCGGTGGGTGTCGTCGATGATCCGGCTGCGGTCGTGGTAGCCGAGGATCGCGTTGTCGAAGGCGGGCAGGAACCGTACCGGGGCGGGTGTGTCGGGGTCGGGGCGCGGCGCGTCCGGGAGGTCGAGCAGTTCCCGGCCGCGCTCGTCGCGGAAGGTGATGAGTTCCTCGCGGATCGCGGCCACTGCGGCCGGCAGCCCGGCCAGGCCGCACCAGGCGCGCAGGTCGGCCGAGGCTGCGGGGCCGAACGCGGCCAGATAGCGCCGTACCAGCGCCTGGCCGACGGGATCGGCGCCGTCCGGGGACAGCGGGTCGATCTCGCGTCCCAGCCAGGCGGAGAGCAGCACGTTGCGTACTCCCGCCTTCGTGCGCCACAGCCCGCGCGGTGGCAGCTGCGCCATGGGGACGAGGGCGGCGACCAGCATCTCGCCCAGGGCCCGCGGTGCCGGTTCCGGCCAGCGCTGACCGAGCGCGCGGGTGAGCTCGGTCATCGAGCGGGGCTCGCCGTCGGCCATCACCGCCCGGCCCGCCGCCGCGAGTTCGTCGAGGTCGATCCCCGCGAGCTCGCGGTGGTAGGTCCCCAGGACCCGTTGGCGCAGCATCGTGTCGTGGCGGGCTCGCCAGGCCAGGGCGTCGTCGGTGGCGAGGAGATGGACGGTGCGGCGCATGAGGTGGGTGCGCACCACGCCGCGCCCGGTCAGCAGGTCCGAGAGCGCGGCCGGGTCGAAAGAGCGCAGCCGCGACCAGAGTCCGACGAACGGTTCCTGCGGCTCCTGCGCCTGTAGGCCGCCGAGGTGCGCGACGGCGTCGAGGACCGGCAGGTCGGCGCGATCGAGCAGCAACTGCCGGGCCAGCGTCGCGCGGTTGAGCGTCCGGGTGTCGAGAACGGTCATCGGGGTCATGCCGTCCTGGTGCCCAGGCGGCCGGGGCCGGCCTGGATTCCGGTCCGGTCCGGCGTGCGGGTCGTCACAAGTCCGTCCTCGTCTTCGGGTCGCACGGTCAGGGCGCCGAACCCCGGGGCGGCACAGGCCGCCCCGGGGTGGGGCGGTCAGGGCGCGTCGTAGCCGCTGACGACGTCCACGACCCAGGTGACGCCGAACCGGTCCTGCAGCATGCCGTAGAGGGGCGCCCACTGTGCGGGCTCCAGCGGCTGCAGGACGGTGGCGCCTGCGGCGAGCTTCTCCCAGTACCCGGTGACCTCCTCGGTCGTCTCGCCGCGCAGCGAGACGAAGAACGCGTTCTCGCCCTGCTGCCAGGGCATCCGGGCCGGCACGTCGTAGGCCATCACGCGGAAGCCACTGGCGGCGGCCACCTGACCCCACATCACCTGGTCCGCTTCGGACGGCTCCTGGACGTTGCCGGCGTCCTTGTACGTGACCAGGACCAGGTCCCCGCCGAACACGGACTGGTAGAAGGTGAGTGCCGCGCGGGCGTCACCTCGGTAGTTCAGGTGGGTCACGGCGTTGACGGACATGATCGGCTCCTTGCCTCTCGAAAATCAGCTTCTCCGGCGGGGCCGGCGTGACCACGGTCGCAGGGGAAGCGGCCAGGTTGTGACCGCTTCTCGGGGCACCATGGGAGTCATGCCGAAAACCTCAGCGCGGCTGCTGTCGCTGCTCTCACTGCTCCAGGCGCGCCGGGACTGGCCGGGGGCGCTGCTGGCCGAGCGGTTGGACGTCAGCCCGCGCACCGTGCGCCGCGATGTCGACCGCCTGCGCGAGCTCGGCTACCCGATCGCGGCGACCAAAGGACCCGACGGCGGCTACCGGCTCGATGCCGGCACGCAGTTGCCCCCGCTGCTCTTCGACGACGAGCAGGCCGTCGCCCTCGCCGTCGCCCTCCAGCTCGCCACCACCAGCGGTGCCGGCATCGAGGAGGCCGCGGTACGTGCGCTGAACACCGTCCGGCAGGTCATGCCCGCCCGGCTGCGCCACCGCATCGACACCCTCCAGGTCACCGCGGTCGAGCGACCCGCGACGCGGCCGAACCCGCAGGTCGAGAGCAGCGTGCTCATGGCGCTCAGCGCCGCCGTGCACGCCCGCGAAGTGCTGCGCTTCGACTACACCGCCGGCTACAGCGACGGCGACCGCGCCGAGACGGCGCCCCGCCGGGTGCAGCCGCACCACCTCGTCACCTGGGGCGGGCGCTGGTACCTCCTCGCCTGGGACCTCGACCGCGCGGACTGGCGCACCTTCCGCGCCGACCGGATCACCCCGCGCACCCCCACGGGGCCCCGCTTCACCCCGCGCGTGCTGCCCGGGGGAGACGTGGCCGCCTTCGTGACCAGCAGGTTCCAGGGTTCCGACGGCGCCGGCGGCTGGCCGTGCCGTGGTGAGGTGATCCTCGACCTGCCCGCCGCCGTCGTGCTGCGCTACACCCGCGAGGCGATCGTCGAGGAACTCGGCCCGCACCGCTGCCGGGTCGTGCTGGGCTCGTGGTCGTGGCCCGGCCTGGCCGCCGCCATCGGCGGGTTCGACGCCGACCTCGAGGTGATCGGGCCGGCCGAACTCAAGGACGCCTTCGCCCAGTTGGCCCGCCGCTTCGCCAACGCCGCCGCCGATACCGGAACCTGAGCCTCGCCGGCTCGGTCATCGGGCCTCGTCCGCGCCCGTCGGCGCATGAGCGGCGGGACCGCTCGGCGTCGAGCGGGGGAGCCCGGCGAGCGCGGTGTCGGCGGCGGCGAGGATGTTGGCGAAGGTGTGGGTGATGATCGGGCGCGCGACGAGCCGGGTGAGCGCGGCACCGAGCAGCGGGACGCTGATCTCGGCGCGGGTGGTCCAGCGGACCCGGGTGCCGCCGTCGACCTCCGTGAAGGTCATGCGTCCCAGTTCGTGCCGGGACGGCGGCAGGCTGCGGTCGACGACGTACTCGGTGGCGTACGGCGGGTCGTAGTGGGTGATGCGCTCCCGGAACCAGCCGATCAGCCACAGGTGGCTGCGCACCGCGCCGACACCGTAGGGCGCGCCCTGGCCGCGCCGGGTCAGGCGGCAGCGCAGCACCAGGGGCGAGGTCGTGTAGTTGGTGGTCGTGGTGAGCCAGGCGAACACGTCGTCGATCGGGGCGTGGATGGTGCGTTCGACCGTCATGGTTTCCATGGTTGTCGTCCTCCTCTGTCGAGTCCCTCTGCTCTGGACGCCCGTTGAGACACCGCGCGGCGGCGGATCGTGACAGCCCGCCACGGTGACGCGCCTCACAGCGTGCGTGACGTGGATTCAGCCGGATGGACGGAGCTGAGCGAAGCGCTTGGCGAGCGAGGGGCCGAGCTGGCCGACGATCGCGTATCCGGGGCTGGCGGGGAACGGCAGGCTCAACAGGAACGAGCCGTCGATGACGTCGTCGTCCTCCGGGTCGCCCTGCGTGGAGCGGGCCTCCAGGAACTCCAGCACCGGCCCCCAGGCGGCGCGCCAGTCGGCGTCGTTCAGCAAGGCTTCGACGATCTCCCCGATGAGGTCCCACAGGAACAGATGCGGCAGCAACTCCCCGGAGTAGTTCTCGAGATGGCATGCGTAGGACTCCCCGACGTTGGGGAATCGGCCGGCCATCTCCTCGATCAGCCGTTCACCTGGGTACATCAGCAGTCTCCCAGCCCGGGGTAGTTCTGATAGCCGTTGTACTTGCCGGCCAGGGCGTCGTCGGCGGCCTTGAGCAGTGTGTTGGCCACCTTCACATCCCGGGCGCTCTTCACCACCGGGACCCGCTTCTGGCCCGGCTTCTTGACGGAATCGGTGGTAAGCCACCTCGCGAGCGCCGAGCGGAGCTGGGGGACGCTGTTCAGCGCGTGCTGCTTCCCGTTGACGAGTGGGCCGCCGTTGGCCTCGTGGCTCGCGGCCGCGAACGCCGATCCGTCGCCGATCTGCTTGCTCCCCGGTTGGTCGACGCCATGATAGAGGGCCTTGATGATGTTCTGCAGATCGGGGTTGTCGACCTGGGGTATCGGCGCGGTGCTGTCAGCAGCGGCCGTGACCGTGCCCGTGCCCCTGGCCGAGACCGGTGTGACGCGGATCCCGGTGCGCCCGTCGAATGTGAAGCTGCTCGCGCTGGTGCCCGGCGCGGCGGTGGGGCAGGGGCGCTGCTGGTCGGCGGCCTCCTGGTTCTCGTCCTGGACGAGCTTCGCGACGTCGACCTGCGCGGTGGCGTACACGTAGTACTCGCCGGCGTAGTTGACGTAGTAGGGGACGGAGACGCCGCCCTCGGCTCGCGACTGCGCCTCGGCCGCCGCCTTCTTCTGCGCCTCGACGGAGGCCACCACCGCGCCGGCCCCGCCGGCGCTGCAGCTCATCGTGCCGGTGCCGTTGAGCGGCAGGCTCCCCTGGCCGGTACAGCCGGGGGCGGGCCGGCCTTCGACGGTGATCGTCGCGGTCAGCTCCGCGGCGATGTTGCCGCCGACGACGGTCGAGCCCGCGCCGGTGGCGCTGATCGTGTTGGAGACGCTGACGGTCACCTGGCAGCCGGCGTCGCTGCAGGAGAGCTGACCGTTGCCCTGGAGGTTGAACTGCAGGTCGCTGTCGACGGCGTCGGCCAGTGACTTGGTGTCGTTCACCAGGCCCTGGTAGGTGTTCTGGGCATCGCCCGGCTGCTCGGCCGGGAAGTTCGTGCCCGGCAGGTCCGGGGCGCTCGCGAGGCTTGCCGCACTGCCGAGCGCGGCCGCGCCGCCCGGGTGGTAGGCGGCGACCGCGACGCTGCCCGCTGGTGGTGGGCCCAGCGCGAGCGGCGAGGCGGCGCCGCCGGCCGTCGGGGCCAGGCGCACGATGCGGTAGGGCGCGTCCCGGGTGACGGAGAGGACGCCGAGCGAGGTGTTCGCCGACAGCACCGGGATGCCGTCGAGCACCGTGCCGGGGTCGTTCGCGGGCGGGACCGACCGGCCGGCGAGCAGGGCGTTGTCCAGTCGCAGCGACAACTCGGCCGGGGAGAGCAGCCGCGCCGGGACGGTGCCCAGCAGATCGTCGATGTCGCGGCCGGTCATCCACCGGCCCTTGAGCGCCGCGGTCTGCGCGGCGTTCGTGGCGTTCGGCAGGCCGGAATCCGGCGGTTTGACGTAGACCTTGCCGTCCACCCGCAGGAGTCCGTACGACGCCCCGTCCGAGGTGATCGTGCCGACCACCTCGCCGTTCGCGGTGACCCGGGCGTCCACGGCACCGACACCGGGTTCGCTGTCCTGGTAGCGCACTTCGGGGGCGCCGGCCAGGGCGGCGAGGGCGGCCGCGAACGGTGCCTGGTCCAGCGCGGTCCGCGGCACGGGCTGGGCGGTCGGCCGCGTCGGTTGAGCCGAGGACAGCCAGGCGGCCAGCGCGACCAGCAGCGCCAGCGCGAGCGTCCCGGCCAGCAGCAGCCGGCGCTTACGGCGTCGGGTCGGCCGGCCCGCCGGCGGGACGGGTGGGACGTGCGGCGCGGGCGGCCACGGTGGCGGCGGTGGCGGCGGGCCCCACACCTGGCCCGCACCCGGTGGCGGCTCCTGCGGTAACCCTGAATCCGGCCAGCTCATACAGCGTCAATCTCCCTGTGCGAGGTACGTTCCGCGCACCGCACACCGCGGTGACGAACACACCGTCAAAGTGCTTGCAAACGACCGGCGGTGGTGCGACCCGCAGTGGTCCGACCCGCGGTGGTTCGACGGTCGTGGTTCGACGGTCGGTGGCTCAGCCGGCCGCGGCGAACGAGGCCGCGAGGTGCGGCAGGTAGTCGGCGAAGGCGGCGGCCCAGCAGCCGTAGTCGTGGCCGCCGTCGCAGTTGGGCGAGAGCGACGAGCCGTTGCCGTAGTCGACGTAGCGGCTGGGGATGCCGAGCTGGTCCAGGCGGGCCTTGACCGTGTTGGAGGCGATCTCGGTGTAGTGGTCGATGAGGCCCTGGTTGCCGGTGTAGAGGGTGACGTCGGTGCCGGCGAGCTTGGCCAGGTTCGCGGGGTCGGCGGGGTTGAGCTCGTTCCACTTGTGGTCCGCGTTGAAGACCGGGTAAGGCGAGCCGAAGATCGCGTCACTGTCGACGTAGGGCCCGTAACCGGTGCACTGGCCGGTGCCGGAGGTGCTCACGGCGCACCAGGCGCCGGTGAGGTTGAGTTCCGTGGCCAGGACCGCCGCGCGGACCTCCGGCATGCCGAAGTCGATGCCACCGGACAGCGAGGCGGTGTGCCCGAACAGGTCAGGACGGGCCTCGGCGTAGTGCAGCGCGCCGTACCCGCCCATCGACAGGCCGACCACGGCCCGGTGGGCCCGGTCGGCGATGGTGCGCAGGTTGGCGTCGATGAACGGGACGACCTGGGTGGTGTGGAAGGTCTGCCAGTTCGCCGCGCCCAGCGCGGTGTTCTGCATGGCCCAGTCGGCGTACCAGCCCTTCAGACCGCCGTCCGGCACCACCGTGATCATCGAGTCCGAGTGCAGGGCGGGCGCGGCCGCCGCGTCGTCCACGGTGCCCCCGCCGCCGTGCAGGAAGTACGTCACCGGCCAGCGCTCGGTGGGGTTCGCCGCGTAGCCCTGCGGGAGGAAGATGCGGATCTTGTGGGTGCCGGAGAGCTGCGCGGTGGTCACCGTGATCGTGAAGTCGGTGCTCGAGTGCACCTCGGGGGCGCCGACCTGGGTCAGGCCGAAGCCGTTGGTGAAGGTCACCGGGACGGTGTCCGCGTGGGCGGGCGCGGGCGAGCTGCCGAGCAGCGCGGTCAGGGCCATGGCCGCGGCGACGGCGGTCGTGGTCGCGTGCCGGCGCCAGCGGGTGGGGAGTGTCGTCATCGGGGGTCCTTTCGGAGTATCGGTGAGGAGGTCAGAGCGCGCAGTAGGCGTTTTCCAGGGCAGTGCCGGTGTCGGTCTGGCCGGCCGTGCCCGTGAGCAGGTGGAACTCGTTGTTGGCGTGGGCGACCTGCTTGGTGCCGTCGTCGCTGCTCAACCAGGTGCTGTAGAAGCCGAGTACGGCACCGTTGTGCCCCCAGGCCCACTGGCCGCAGGGCAGCTGGACGTGCTCGAGGCCCAGGCCGTAGCCCGCGGTTCCGGTGCTGTCCACGGGCACCGTGGTCTTGAGCTCGGCCTCCTGGGCGGGTGGCAGCAGCTTCCCGGTCAGCAGCGCCCGGCCGAAGGCGGTGAGGTCGTCCAGGGTCGACACCATCGCCCCCGCCGAGCCGAAGGTCTGGACGTCGGAGACCGTGACGTCGTTGGTGTAGAAGGTCACGGGGTGCACGTAGCCGTGCAGGTAGTTGCCGTACAGGTTGGGGTCGCTGGTCGGGAAGGTGGTGTTGGTCAGACCGAGGGGGCCGATGATCCGGTTCTGGATCTCGGTGGCCGGGCTGTTGCCGGTGACGGCGGTGATCACCATGCCCGCCAGCACGTAGTTGGTGTTGGCGTAGCTCCACTTCTGGCCCGGCGCGGCGTTCGGCTGCCGCGAGGCCAGCGCGATGTCCACCAGCGACTGCGGCGTCCAGGCCTGGTTCGGGTTGAGGTCCAGGGCGTAGGGGCCGGACACCTGCACGCTGCCGAAGTAGTCGGGCAGGCCCGATGTGTGGTTGAGCAGCTCGCGGATGGTGATCTTCGTGCCGTCGTAGCCGTTGGCGTTGACCGCCCCCGGCAGCCACTTGGCGACCGTGTCGTCCAGCGAGAGCCGGTGTTCGGCCTCCAGCTGGAGCAGCACGGTGGAGGTGAACGCCTTGGTGTTGCTGCCGATCCGGAACTGCGCCTTCGGGTCGGCGGGCACGCCGGTGGCGAGGTTGCCGGTGCCCGCGTGCACGTACTGGGTGGTGTCGCCCTGGCGGACCAGGCCGATCACGCCGGGGTATCCGTCGCCGACGCCCTGCTGGGCGCCGGTCTGCAGGATGCCGGCCGCAGCCGGCGTGTCCGCGTTCGCCGGGCCGATGCCGGCCAGGGCGGCGAGCAGCAGTGTCGCGCTGACGGCGGTCAGACGTAGGGACTTCATCGGACTCCTTCGTCCATGGGAGGTGATGGCGCCCGGACGGGCACGGGAGGTCATGGCCCCCGCGCGGATCGACGCGGCGTCGGGCGCCGCTGACCGGGCACTTCGATGCTGGTGCCCGGGCCGGGCGGTGGACAGGCCACGGCACCGGCCATCCATGGCCGGTCGTCACCAGGGCCGCGCGCCGGACGACTTGGCAGCCCCCAGCGCCTCAGTCCCCGGCGCCTCAGTCCCCAGCGCTTCAGGGAGCGGGGGACGGCCGGCCGCGCGTCGTCAGGTCGAGTCGTTCCGCGCGGTGGGGAAGCTGGCCGGTCGGTACTTGGCCTGCCGCTCGCGGAAGGTGCGGCCGAGGTGGTGCTGCAGCCGGACGTGGCGGAACTGGTACACCGCGCCGGTCTGGCGCAGCACGCCGCGCTGGTAGGCGTCCTCCAGGAAGGCGACCGTGTCCCAGGGCAGCTTGCCGGTCAGCGGCAGCCAGATCCGGGACAGCACGACCCACTGCCCCCACGCGGTGAACGCGAGGGCGTAGGAGACGGCGCCGCCGATCCCGCCGACCGCGCCGATGAACAGGCCGGCCGACAGCCCCCAGTTCAGCGGCCCCAGCGAGCCCTGGAGCAGGTCGACCACCAGGCGGCCCGCGCCGGCGATCGCCAGCGTGAACAGCGGTGCCAGGACCAGGACCTGACGGCCCACCGTCGCGCGGTTGGCGGACAGCAGGCTGACCGGGGTGGCCGCGGAGGTGACGTCAACCGGCGCCTCGAGCGCCGCCACCAGCCCGAAGACCAGCCCGGCGGCCAGCCCGAAGATCAGGCCGAAGCAGACCATGTTGATCAGGGTGGCTTCGATCACCTGCGGATTGGTGAGCGGCAGCCCCGGATACAGCGCGCGCTCCAGCGCGAGCGCGCAGGCGCAGCCGACGCCCATGACCGATCCGCCGAGCAGGCCGTCCCCGAACCGGCGGGCGAACGTGCGCAACGTCCGCCGTCCGCCGCCGAACTGGCGGCCGGGCAGCCGCAACCGCACGCGGGTCGGCTCGAACGCCGGACCGCTGCGGTAGGCGACCATGACGACCGCGTAGACGCAGCCGAAGGCGAGGCCGGCGACCGGCCCCATCAGGGCCCCCTGGAGGAGGATCTCGCCGCTGTCGACCGGGCTGGACAGCGCGAAGACGAGCCAGTCGGCCAGGGTGATGCTCAGCGCGGTCGCCAGGACCACGGCGATGATCCGGGTCGAGCGCCGCAGCGAGTCGCTGATCCGCCACCAGGCGAGATCCTGCTGGTCGACATCGTGCCGCACCAGGTGGTGGGCCAGGTAGCCGAGCCACTGCTGGGCGCGCTCCGGATCCCAACCGCGCTGGCGGCGTTGGGAGCCGCCGGCGACCTGGTCGGGGACGCGGTGCCGGTAGACCGCCGGCACGAACCCCGCCAGCAGGTGGTCCTCGAGGGAGTGCGCGCTGGGGAAGCGGGCGGTGTCCAGCAGTTCGGCCGGATCCCGGTCGGGCGCCTCGCTGTACATGGTGCGCGCCAGGATGACCATGAGCGGGGTGGTGAGTACGGCGGCCAGGTTCGCGCCGCCCGGGGTTTCGCGGGCGCGCAGCTCGTCGAGGACGGGGTCCCACAGGGGTCTGCCCCCGCGGTCGCCCGCTGCCTGCCCGTGGCCGACCGCGCGGGCGGTGCGGGGCAGGTAGCCGGCGAGGTTGTCGAGGGTGAGGTCGGCGAGCTCGATCCCCGCCGCCCAGACCAGCGGTGCGTGCGCCGCCTGCACGGCCTCGGCGAACTCAGCGCGGCGGCTGGTGAGGACCAGCGGCAGCGAGATGGCGTTCAGCGCCTCGAGTGCCTCGCGCCGCAAGCCCTCCGCGATCTCGTCGAATCCGTCGAGGACCGGGAGGATGAGGTCGGCGTCGACCATCGCGGCGGCCAGCGTCGAACCGCCGGGGCTGCGGCGGGCCAGGTGCGGGTGGTCGCGCAGCAGGCGGCCGATCATCCAGTCCCGCAGGTCGGTGCTGCTCGGGTCCCAGGAACCGAGGCTGAAGATGACCGGCACCCGGCCGGGGGCGGTCCGGCCCTCCAGGACGTCCAGGACGAATCTGATCGTCAGGATCGACTTCCCCGAGCCGGCCCGGCCGAGTATCACCAACCGCCCCGAGGATATCCGCCGGTAGACCTCCGCCACGCTGCGCAGGTCACCGCTCAGGTCGACCTGGCGCGGCACGGCGCCCGGCCCGAGACGCTGGATGTTCTCCGAACGGTCCGTCAGACCCGCCGGCACCTGCTGCCAGCGGACCGGCAGCGGAAACGGGTCGTGGACCCGGCGCTGCTCCTCCTCGCGCCGCCAGCGGCGCCGGATCTCCCGCGCCAACTCCTCCACGGCCTCGGCCAGCTCGCCGTGGACGGGCAGCGGAGCGGGAGCCGTGAAGGGCGGCGGCGCGGGCTCGGCGTCGGTGTCGCCCTCGGTGTCGCCCTCGCCCTCGGTGTCGCTCTGGGGCTCGGTGTCGGCTTCGGTGTCGGCCTCGGACGGTACGGGCGCGGCCCGCACCGCTTCGGGTGCCGCCGCTTCGGATGTCGCCCCGCCCTGCGCCTTCGCGAGCAGGGCCGCCAGCAGCCGGCGCTCCTCCTGCCCGAGGTCCAGCGCGTCCGCCAGCAGGTTCACCGTGCCCAGCCGATGGTCGGTGGACTTGCCGGTCTCCAGCCGGCGAATGGTGCGAACACTCACCCCGGACCGTTCCGCCAACTGCTCCTGCGTCAGCCCCGCCTGACGGCGCAGCCGGCGTAATAGCGTGCCGAGCTGATCAGTCACTGGTTCGTTTCCCCTTGCTCGCCAGTATCGCCGCAGGTGAGCCTACCGGTACGCCCGGTCATATATGGCCGGTGCCGTGGCCTGTTCGCTGACCAGCGGGAACCCGACGATCGGTGGTGCAGGGGGGTGGCCGTGCGGACCCTGAGAGGCCGTAGGGCCGCCACCCCCCGTCACCCAAGTTCCCCAGTTCCCCAGTTCCCCATGACCAGCAGGCGTGACGCGTGTCGACGACGCGCGAGCGAGAACGCAGGAGTCGGATCCGTATGGCAGACACCGAACACGGCAGGGCCCGATCAGCGAGCGCGTGGACCGCGCCACAGGCCGTCCCCGAGCCCGTCCCCGAGGCGGCCGTCCCCGAGGAGGTCGCCCGGCTGGCCGCGGTCCGGGGGCTCGGCGGCCTGGTCGACGTCCGGCGCGGCGTCTCCGCCGGGCGCGCGGTGAGCGTGGGTTGGGGCACCGGCGCCGTCGGCCTGGCGCTGACGCTCGCGCTGGGCTTCGCGAGCTCCCGGACCTCGCAGTTCTCGCTCGCCCACTCGCTGCTGCACGCGCTCACCCTCGCCTTCCTGTTCGCGGCGGTCGGCGGAATCGGCTACGGCGTGCGGGGCCTGGTCTCCGGCACCCGGGCGAACTACCTGTACGCCCACGGAATCGTGCACACCAGCAGGTCCGGCCCGCAGGCCGTCGCGTGGCCGGAGGTGACCCGGCTCAAGAGCGTCCACCAGCGCGGCGACCAGAGCACGGTGGGCCGCGTCGTCGGGTACCGGCTGGAGGCCGGCGACGGCACCTCGTTCCTCATCCCCTTGCTCCTGGTGGACGGCCGCGACGCGTTCGTCGACCAGATCGTCGCCGCGCTGCGCCGGCACGACCGTCCGATCGTCTAAAGGGAGTTCAGATGCCCACCACCGACAACAACAACGACACCGCCGCGCCGCCGTACGCGAGCGCCGCCGCGCCGTACACCGTCGTCTCCCCTCAGCAGCGGGTCATCTGGGAGACCAAGGGCAAGCGCGCCATCGGCTTCGGCGTGGCCTGGCTGCTCGGCGGCCTGCTCATCACCGTCGTGACCATCGCGCAGGCCCAGGGTGGCGGCGTCTACGTCATCGCCTGGGGCCCGGTGCTCTACGGCGCCTACCGGATCTTCTCGGGCGTCCGGCTCCGGAACAGGAGCAGGAGCTGAGCCGAGGCGTCGGTCTCGCCCAGGACCCCGGCCGGCTGGCCACGATGCGGCTGCCGGCATGACGACACCCCGCCGCAGGGCGACATCCGAGGAGTCAACATGGCCTACCGCTACTGGTGCGGCGAGTGCGGATTCAAGACCCCGTGGCTCAGCCGGTCCCAGGGCGAACAGCAGCAGATCGACCACTACGCCAGACGCCACCCCGGCATCCCGCCCGGCGGCCACGTCGAGATCAACCGAAGAAGGCCCAACAGACGCTCCGGCTGCCTGCGCCGGACGACGCTCGCCCTGTTGCTGCTGATCCTGGTGGCCGCCTGGCGTCGTCTGACCGTTCACCAGGTGCGGCCGCCACTGCCCGGTTCGGCGTCTGCGGGTATCTCGGGCCGTCGTGAATCCAGGCGGTGGCCGACAGTCGCGAGGTCCATGGGGCGGTCAGTGGCGGCGGCTTGACCGCGCGGCGGCCCCTACGCCGAGTACCGCGCCCTCAGCAACGCGACCGCCCCGGCCCAAGGCCGGGGACCGGGGCGGTCGTCGGGAGGTCAGAGGCCGAGCCCTAGCGGATCATGTAGCGGTACACCGGGGCGCCTTCCCAAGCCGGGGTCTTGTCGCCCAGCTCCCGGTAACCAAGGGCTTCGTACATCTTCATGGCAGCCTGCGCTTCGGGCCGGACCGCAAGTGTGACGCGCTCCGAGCAGGACGCCGAAAGCGAAGCCGACCAGCGCACCTGCGCGGGCCAGCACCAGCCGAAAGCCGGGCATGGTCCGGAACGACTCGTAGCCCTCCAGGAACCCGACCAGGTCGCGGGGCCCCTCGAAGTACGGCGGCTCTGCGAACACCTGCTCGTACAGCGGCGCTATCTCATCCAGCACCTGGGCAGCGGCATCCGAGTCTGTGAAGGTCTCGAACTTGGTCTTCTCCACGGTGCTCCTTCTACGCGATCAGGTGGGCAGTGCTGGCAGCGGCGGCGGCCGGATCAAGCGCGTGAAGGAAAGCGTGTGCCTCCTGCATGGACGAGCGCGCCCGGCCCGAGGACACCTCGGTCAGGCGGCGGCCGTGGCCACCCGAGCTCCGCGTGGTCAGGGCTGAGCGGCCGCCCGTTCCTCGGGTTTCAGCGCCGGGCGTGCCACATCACGTCGGCGCCCACCTCCCGCAACCACGCGTGCCAGGTCAGGTCGTCCCACCAGGGGACCGCTGGGGACTCGCGCGGCTGCTCCCCGAGCAGCGCGACGGCGCGGTCCACTTGCTCGTCCCCGGTGAAGAGCAGGCACAACGAGGCGATCTCGGCGGACAGCTCGGCGGCGACCCGGCCGCTGGCGCCGCAGGAGTCGAGATAGGCGACGGAGACCAGATGGACGAGCGTCGCGGGGTCGTGGGTCTCCCAGTAGTCCCCGACCGCCCCCCGCGTCATCAGGTCGTGGTACAGCGCGAGCAGTCGGCGCAGCTCGGGGAAGTGTTCGCGCAGTTCCCAGGAGTCGAGGGGGAGTTGGCCGGGGCCGGGCACCGGTTCGGTCCACCAGGCGGGGAGGTCGGCGCCCTGCCGGTGGACGCCGGCTTGACGGCAGTGGAGCAGGACGGTCAGGGCGGCGGCGGTCTCGCTCGCCGCGTCGGGCGGGCCGAGCCCGTACACCCGCATCAGCTCGGGCTGTCGGCGCAGCGCCCAGGCGAGGTCGGCCAGCTGGACCGCCGTCGCCTGCGGCATCGGTTCGTGGTGGGAGCGTCGAATGCGCTGATGTCCGACACCGGGTTGATCGAACGTCAGGCCGTAGCGTTCGTCGGCACCGTAGGCGGCGAGGAGGTGGCGGGCCTGACCGTGCCGCCGGTCGATCCGCTCGACGGGCACGGGCGGCGCGTCACCTGTGCCCTCCGCCACGGTGGCGCTGGGGCCGGCCGCCGCCAGCTGGCGGAGCCGGTACTGCGCCTGGACCAGCACGGCCGGCCAGCCCAGCGACGGCAGCTGCGCGTTGGGCCAGTGGTCGCGGGGGAGCAGCCTCCACTGGTCCAAGGCCACCAGCTCGGTCAACTGGCGTACCAGGTCGGCCATGTCGATCCGCCGCTCGCCGGCGTCGGACGGGTCGAACCTGCCCAGGACCGCGACTTCGGTCGCGAACACCTCGTCGGACGTGCTGGTGCGGCTGAAGCCCTCGCAGAGGTGGTCGGCCAGGGCCAGTGCCCAGACGTCGCACAGGTCGCCGGCTTCCGCGTAGAGCCGGCGCACCGTCCAGCTGTCCAGGGCCCGGCCGTCGCGGCCGCACTCGGTGATCAGCAGGTCGAGCTGTGCCGCGAGAGCCCGCGCGGGGTGGCCGAACAGGCGCGCCACGCAGGAGTGCAGGGCATCGCGAGGGGACCGGTCAGGCTCGGGCCCCGGCGCCGCCTGCGGATCGGTGGCCTGCGCCAGCTGTGCCCTGAACGCCTGGACCGCGTCCTCGGGCACCGCCAGCCGGGTCGTCGCCAGGAACTGGACGAGCGTGTCCTGCGGCTCCTGCCGCGCTGCGGCGACGCGGGCCCGCGGATGCGAGAGGACCTCCAACTCCCGTCGCAGGATCTCCTCCTGTGCCGGATCCACGTCCACGCCCAGGGCCGCGAGGAAAGCGGACCGCAGGGTGCGGCCGTCCTGGTCCAGCGTGCCCTCGTGGGCGTCCAAGGCGCCGTTCACCAGTCTCGTCCCCTTCCCTGTTCCCGAGTCCCGCGCGCCGGGATCGCGCAAGGGCCGGTGGGGACGATACTGCGTTCATGATCGGGTTTCACAGTGACTTCTCGCGACGCCTGTTGATCACGACCGCCGGCCTGGCGCTTGCCGCCACCCGCACACCGGCGCGGGCCGCAGCAGCGAGCTCGGGCGGCTCGGGGCCGGCGCCGGCCGATACCTCGGAGGCGGTGCGCAGGCTCTTCGGCTCGGAGAACCGCACCCTGCCCACCGAACGGCGGGTCGTCGCACTGACGTTCAACGCCGACTGGAACACGGACGGACTGGACGGCGTCCTGACGACGCTGCGCCGGGCGAAGGCTCCGGCCACCTTCTTCCTGACCGGAGCGTTCGCGGATCGTGAGCCCCAGGGTGCGCGGATGATGGCGGCCGAGCACGGCATCGGCAACCACTCCTACAGCCACCCGGAGTTCCCCGGCCTCACCCCCCAGCAGGCGCAGGACGAGGTCATCAGAGCGGACCGGGCCATCCGCCGGGCGATCGGGCGGCCGTCGCTCCCGTTCTTCCGGTTCCCCTTCAGTGACACCACCGCGCAGGCGATCGCGGCCGTCAACGCGCTGGGCTTCGCGGACATCGAGTTCAGCGCCGACACCAACGGCTACCTCGGCACCGCCGGCGGCATGTCCGTCGACCAGACCGTTGCCCGCGCCGTCGATGCGCTCGGCCCTGGCGAGATCGTGGAGATGCACGTCGGTGCCGACCAGGGCCGTCCCAACCTCGACGTGCAGGCCCTGCCCCGCATCATCGACACCGTGCGGGCCCGCGGCTACCGGATCATCGACCTGCGCGCGCTCCTCGAACCGCACCCGGACTTCTGACCCGTGCCAGCCGATGTCCGCAAGCGCGCCGCAGGCGGGATCCGGGCGCGCGGTGGGAGAGCATGGCCGCTATGGACGTCGAAACGTTGGTACGCACCCGCCGCGCCCTGCACGCCGTGGCCGAGCTGGTCCTGGCCGGGCCGCAGTTCCGGGCCAGCGGCACGATCAGGCTGCGCGCGTCCCTCGGCGGCTTCGCCACCCGGGCGGAGCCGCACGGGCAGGTCGTGGCGGCGGAACTGGTGGCGTCCGGACAGCGCCTCTTCCTGGAGCGGACCACCTGCGCCGCTCTCGCGGCCGCGGTCGGGGTCACGGCCGGTGCGCCCGCCGGGCTCTACCAGGACGGGTCGGGTGTCGGCCCCGAGGACGTGATCGAAGCCGACCCGCAGGCCGCCCACCTGATCGCACAGGCTTTCGCGGTCGGCGACGCCGCACTTCGCCGGATGTTCGACGGGGCGGATCCGGTCATCTGGCCCGAGCACTTCGACCTCTCCGTGACCGTGGACGCGGTCGACTACGGGGTCTCTCCCGGGGACGGCTTCCAGGCCGAGCCGTACGCGTACGTCGGCCCGCAAGCCCGGCAGCAGGGGCGGTTCTGGAACGCGCCGTTCGGCGCGGCGGCCACGATCCGCGAACTCGGCGGCGTGGACCGCCTGCTGGCCTTCTTCGAGCGGGGCCGGCGGCTGGCGGCTTGATCACGGTCAGCGCGGAAGCACCCAGTCCGGCACCCAGGTGCCGGCGGCGTCGTGGCCGGTCGCTGCGGCGGCGAGGTGGGCGCGGAGGGTGGCCAGCGCGGGGTGGGGGTTGTCGCGGTGCCAGAGGAGCGAGTGTGGGTAGACGGGCGTCGGGTCGGTCACTGGGATCCGGCGCAGGCCGTGGTCGTCGGGCCAGACGAGTCTGGATTTCCCGCCCATGAAGGTGGCCAGGGCCGGCGTGTCGGCGATGGTGTCGAGGAGCGCGTCGGAGCCGAAGTTGGGGCCGGTCGCCTCGATGGTGAGGCCGAACTCGGCGACGAGGTCGTCGTAGTAGGCGGCCCACTCGGTACCGGGGACGATGCCGGGCATCCAGATCCGGTGCCCGACGAGCTGAGCGAGGGTCACCGACCGGGCGCCCGCCAGCGCGTGGGCGGGGCCGGTGAGGAGCTGGAGCGGCTCGTCGAGCACCCGGACGGACTCGATGTCCTCGGGAAGGGGCCGGCCGGGCGCGGCGACGGCGCGGAAGGACGCGTCGATGGCACCGGACCGGATGGCGGCGACGGCCGTCTCGACGTCGAACAGCATCAGCACGTCGAGCTCGATGTCGGGGTGCGCGCGGTGGAAGCCGCGCATCAGGCCCGACTGCGCGCTGCGCGAGGCGATCACGTCGACGCGCAGGGGACGGCGGCCGGTGCGCACGGACGCGACCGCGCGCTCGGCGACGCGCAGCAGCTCGCGCGCGTGGGGCAGGAACGCCTGCCCGTCGATGGTGAGTTCGGCGCCGCGCGCGGTGCGGGTGAACAGCCGCACGCCCAGGCTTCGTTCCAGCGTGGCGATGCGCTTGGAGACGGCCTGCTGGGTGACCGCCAGCTCGGCGGCGGCCTCCTGGAACTGCCCCGCTTCGGCGGCGGCGACGAAGGTCCGGACGGTGTCGAGGTCCATGCCGACACCCTAGGGGAACAACTGTTGGTTGTGGCAGCCGCGACCGCTGTCACCGCCCGTCCGTCCTGGCCGCCGTTCCCGGAGCTCCTTGCAGCGCCCCGGCCCGGCGCAGCGTGTCCGTGATCCGATGCAGCGTGTCGTCGTCCCGGGCAACCGCCTCCAGCACCGGTCCCTCGGCGGTGCGCCAGCGCCGGGCGACGCTGTCGGCGGGCTCGCCGGTGAGCAGGGCGGCGGCCTGGGCGGCCGCGCCGAGGGCGACCAGATCGCCGGCGGCGGGGATCTGGACCGGTCGACCGGAGAGTCGCCGTACGGTCTGCTGCCAGGCGTGGCCGCGCGCGCCGCCGCCGATCAGCAGCAGGGGTCGGTCCGGGGCCGGGTCCTCGCCGCCGGCGCGCAGGACGTCGTCGAGGGCGGTGAGCAGGGCGTGGGCGGCGCCGTCGTAGGCGGCCTGGAGCAGCTGGCCGGCCGTGGTGTCGTGGCGCAGGCCGTGGATCAGGCCGGACGCGAACGGGAGGTCCGGCGTGCGCTCCCCGTCGAGATAGGGGAGCACCACGGCAGCGCCGCCGGGCTCGACGGCCTCGCGATCGCGTCCGATGAGTTCGGCGAGGCGGTCGACGGCGAGGGTGCAGTTGAGCGTGCAGGCCAGTGGTAGCCAGTCGCCGAGCGCGTCGGCGAACCCGGCGACGGTCCCGCTCGGATCGGCGGGTCGGGTGCGGCCGACGGTGTAGACGGTGCCGGAGGTGCCGAGGCTGAGCACGGGCTGCCCGGGCGCCAGGCCCAGGCCGAGGGCGGCGGCCATGTTGTCGCCGGTTCCGGTCGCCACCAGCGCGCCGGCGCGCACTGGCAGTCCGGGGCGGACGGTGCCGGCCGCGCTGCCCGGGTCGAGCACCCGTGGCAGCAGTGCCGGGTCGAGGTCGAGGTGGCCGAGGATCTCCCGGTCGTATCCGCCCGGGCCCCACCAGCCGGTGCCGGAGGCGTCGCCGCGGTCGGTGGTGGCCTCGCCGGTCAGACGCTCCGTCAGGAAGTCGTGGGGGAGCCTGACGGCGGCCGTGCGAGCGGCGGCCTGTGGCTCGTTGGCGCGCAGCCAGGCCCACTTGGCGGCGGTGAAGGCGGCGGTCGGGACGCTGCCGGTGCGACGGGAGATCTCCAGTGTGCTATAGCAAGCAGCAAGTTCCGCCGCCTGGGGCGCAGAGCGCACGTCGTTCCAGAGCATCGCGGGGCGGATCGGCCTCCCGGCGGCGTCCAGGGTGACCAGCCCGTGCTGCTGGCCGGCGACCGAGACCGCGGCCGCGCGGTCGGCCCAGCCGGTCCGCCCGACGGCCTCGCCGAACGCCTGCCACCACTGCTCCGGGTCGCTCTCGCGCCCGGCACCCGTGCTGACGGTGTGTCCGGCCCGCCCCTGGCCCAGGACGGCGCCGGTGTCGGCGTCCACGGCGAGCGCTTTGGTGGACTGCGTCGAGCTGTCCACACCGATCACGACGCGCTGCGAGGCCATCTGCCGCTCCTGCCGCTCCGACGGGCCGGGCCGAGGGGTTTCGTCCGGTGCTTCGGCACACTAATTGGTCATTCGCCATGACGAACAGCCAACGGCAGTGAAACCGGAGCCGTCCCATGGCCCGTGCCCCTTCGACGTCGAGCCGGGCGGGCCCCTGCGCGAGCCGGTGTCCCCACGGCGGGTCGTGAGACGCAACGTCAACTCTTCGGTCCCGGGATCGAAGGCCTGTCAAGTGTCGCATCTACCAGGTCAGATCGACAGAATCGACCGCAGATGCCACCCCCGCGACCCTGTCACGGTCCGCATCCGTGACCCATGATGAGGGCGGCGAGGCGGCGGTCCAACATCCTGGTCCGTCACGCTGCCGGGAGCCGGCATCCGCGTCGACCAACAGACCCGTGACGGCTGCTCGGTACACGGCTGCTCGGTCCACGCCTGCTCGCTCCACGGCTGCTCGGTCCACGGAAGACGATCCCGGATGCCGCATCCAAGAGCGCCGCCAGGCCGCGTTCGTCGCCCCGGAATCAACAAGGGAGAATTCGATGGGAAAAAGATCTCTGCGGCGCTTCGGCGTGGGTTTCGGCGCAGGTAGGGCGCTGGTCATAGGTGCCGTACTGGCCGCCGTGGCGGTGCCAGGTGTCGCGCACGCCAACACCGTGAGCGTGACCGTGAAGACCCCCGGGGCCACCGCCGGCCCCAGCACCACCTTCTCCGAGATCTCGACCCACGCGGACTGCAGCAGCGGTCTCATCTCCGGCGGCGGCATCGACCAGGCCATCGGTACTGGTATGACGTCCAACGGCAACCACGTGAACGGCACCGAGCCCAGCTCCGACGGCTCCACCGAGTACACCGGCTCGACCGGTGTGGTGGGTACCGACAACACCCACTGGCTCGGCATCGGCGGCAGCGGGGGCGCGGTGAACAGCTCGTTCTCGTCCACCCCGTACGCGGTGTGCTTCAGCAGCAACCTGATCAACCACACCCAGACCGTCATGAACAAGGTCGCCGCGCCGAGCAACAGCGCGACGCTGGGCGTGACCACCGCGACCTGCCCCGCCAACACCGTCCTGCTGGGCGGCGGCGCCCGGACCACCCCGGCCTCGGTCGGCAGCCTCAAGCCGATCGCGAGCTTTCCCACCTTCGACAACTCGGCGCACGACTACGGCCAGAAGGCCGCGGCCGACGGTGAGACCAACCCCGACTCCTGGACGGCGGTCGGCTGGAACGGCGGCGGTGGCGGCACCACCAACACCACGTTCGCGTACGCGATCTGCAGTGGTAGTGGCATCAACGTCAGCGGCGTGACCGTGAAGGTCCACTACAGCGAGGCGAGCGGCCCGACCTCGGCGACCACGGGCCAGACCGTGACCGTGGGCTGCGGCACCGACGGCAGTCTGGTCAGCGGCGGCGCGGCCATCAGCGGCGGCAGCGTCACGACCACCGACTTCACCGGACCGGGCTCGGGCGGCGACCACCTCAACGGCAGCTACCCCAGCGACAGCAGCGGCAATCCGGTCGGCGACGGGACCACGTCGGCCGCGTACTGGACCGGCTACACCCACACCGGCGGAGCCGGCTCCACCAACACCTACTCGGACGTCTGGGCGCTCTGCGCCAACGACGGCGTCTGAGCCATCGACTGAACCCCATCCGCAGGCGGGCCGATCCCGCCTGCGGGATCTCTCCCCACCCCGGTCGCACACAGGACCGGAGAGAAAGCGTCAACTCCCATGAGCAGCAACACCCCGAACTCCCGTCGGACGATCCTCGGATCCACGGTGATCTCGTTGGCCGGCGCCACGGGCCTCGTCGCCGTCGCGATCGTGCCCCTCACTGCGGCCGCCGCCACGGCGAGTGCGGCCGCGCCCTGCGGCACGGGTGGTGTCTTCACCACTGCCCCGCAGCCCACCTGCACCTACAACTCCGTTGGTACGGACACCTTCACCGTCCCGGACGGCGTGACAGCGGTCACCGTCGACCTGTCCGGTGCCGAGGGCGGCAGCGCGGCCGGCTACATCGTCCCCCACCCGGCGATCTCCGGAGCACCCGGCGGCCTCGGCGGCGAGACCCGCGCCACCCTGCCCGTGACCCCGGGCCAGACCATCCAACTCACCCTGGGCGCGGCCGGCATCCCCGGATCGTCCCGCCACGGTGAGTTCGCCCGTCCCGGCGGCACCGGCCACGGGCGCGGCGGCGGCGGCGCGCACGGCGGCGGCGGTTCGGGCGGCGGCGGCTCGGACGTCCGGGTCGGCGCGTTCGGTGGCTCCGACCGCGTCCTGGTCGCGGGCGGTGGCGGCGGCGCCGGCAACGGCGGCCCCGAGCTCCAGGGCGGCGCCGGCGGCGGCGAGGTCGGCCTGGACGGCGGCCAGAGCAACGGTCCGCTGGGCTCGGGTCTCGCGGGCGGCGGCGGCAGCCGGATCGCGGCCGGTCACGGCAACCCCAACACCTTGAACGGCGGCCCCGGCACCCCCGGCATCGACCTCGACCCCATCACCGGTGAGCCCGACCCGGGCAGCGGCGGCACCGGCGGCAACGGCGGTGCGGGCGGCCCTGGCGGTGGCGGTGGTGGTGGCGGCTGGCACGGCGGTGGCGGCGGCTCCGGTGGCGGCAACCCGGGCTACTTCCCGGGCGCGGGCGGTGGCGGGGGCAGCAGCTACGCGGAGCCGGCGGCGACCGGCGTCTCCCTCCTCCAGGGTGTCAACCAGGGCAACGGTAAGGCCGTTGTGTCGTTCCAGTACGGAACTTCGGTCTCCCTCACCTCGGATACCGCCACCCCGCTCTTCGGACACTCCGTCACCGTGACCGCGACCGTCGCCCCGGCCGCCCCGGCCGAGGGCACCCCGACGGGGTCGGTCACCTTCTCGGACGGGACGACGACGCTGGCGACCGTGCCGCTGAGCGGTGGCCGGGCGAGCTTCACCACCAGCAAGTTCCAGCCGGGGGACCACGGCATCACCGCCACCTACGGCGGGGACCCGAACTTCACCGCGAGCAGCGCGGCGCAGCCCGCCGACGTGACCGTCGGTTTCAGCGAGCCGTGCATCACGGAGCACCACGGCAAGCTGACGGTGGCCTCCGGCCAGTCGCTGTGCATGGCCCCCGGCGGCGAGCAGGACGGGCCGGTCACGGTGCGGCCGGGCGGTGCCCTGGCCGTCTCCGGCACCCGGATCAACGGCCCGGTCTCCGTCAACGGCGCTGCCGCGCTCACCGTCTGCCAGTCGACCCTGTCCAGCCCGCTCGGCGTCAACGGGACCACCGGCTTCGTGCTGATCGGTTCCGACCAGGGCGACACGACAGGCTGCGCGGGCAACACGGTCGAAGCCCCGGTGAGCCTCAACGGCAACACCGGGGGCATGGAGGTCTCCGGCAACACGCTGCAGGCGCCGGTGACCATCACGGGCAACAGCGGCAGCGGCCTGCTGCCCGACCAGACGGTCCCGGAGTTCGAGGGCAATGTCGTTGGTGGGCCCCTGAGTTGCGACGGCAACGCACCGACGCTGTGGCAGACGGGTAACACGGTGGACGGGCCGAAGTCCGGACAGTGCCGATGAAAGCCCAGGCGCTGGAACTCCGCTTGCGTCACACCGGGATGCGTCGCCACTGCTGGCCCGGACCGGAGTTGGCGCTCTGCTGCTCGATGGTCGCCAGGTCGGCCGTGGAGTCCTGCGTGACGCCGAGCACCTTGCCACTGCGCACGGAGGCGATGGTGATGTAGCCGTCGCCGGTGTCGGTGATCCGCCACTGCTGGTTGGTGCCGTGGGTGGGCGTCCATTCGATCAACGTGGCGCCGTCGGCGGTGGAACCGCCGTTGATGTCCCAGGCCAGGGCCGTGTGCGTGCAGTCGATCTCGTAGGTGTCGCCCCCGACACCTGTGAACCGGAAGTGCTGGTTGGCGGCGGTGCCGGGGGTGTACTGGATCAGGGTGGTGCCCGCGACGGTGGAGGCACCGGGTACGTCGATGGCCTTCCCGCTCAGCCGGTTGACCAGTTGGCAGACCGTGCTCTGGGCCGGCGGTGTCACGGTCACCGAGCCACCGGCGGGGATGGTGACCGCCTGGCTCCATGCCCCGAAGACGACGGTGGTGCTCGCTCCGGCGCTCCCGCGCAGCGTGGCGGTGGTGACCTGGCCGGACGCCCAACTCAGGTCCACGCTCAGGCCGCCGCGCACGCCGATGCCGGTGATGCTGCCCGACGCCGCCCAGGCCGACGGCAGCGCGGGCAGCAGCTCGACCCGGCCGGGCCGGGACTGCACCAGCATCTCCACCATCGCCGACGGCGCGCCGAAGTTGCCGTCGTTCTGGAAGACCGAGCGGTTGCCGAAGCTGTACATGTTGAACATGTTGATGCCGACACCGTTGGCGAAGTTCACGGACGGCTGCATGACGGTGAGGACCAGCTGGTAGGCCTTGTCGGCGTTCTTCAACTGCGCCCAGCACAGCGCGCGCCAGGCGCAGCCCCAGCCGAAGCTGACCATGCCGCGCGCGGTCAGCAGGGTGGTGGCCGCCTCGATGAGCGCGGGCGGGGAGTCCTGGAGGTTGATCCGGTCGCCGGGGAAGAGCCCGATGAGCGGGGAGAGGTGGCGGTGCGTGGTCTCACCGAGGTTGTCGTTGCTCATCCACTCCTCCAGCCAGCCGCTGGTGGCGCTGATCTCGGGCAGGTACAGCTGGTCCTGGAGGCCTGCGATGGTGCTGGCGTAGCCGGCGTCCCGGCCCAGAGCGGCAGCGGCCTCCTGGTAGTTCCGGAAGAGCTGCCAGACGAGTTCCTGCGCGTAGGTGATGCCAATCGCGTCGGTCGGGCCCTGCTCGGGCGACCAATCGTGGTCGTCGACGAGCACCTGGCGGGTGCCGCCGGTCGCCGGGTCGGGCACGGTGGTGGTGATGAGCCTGGCTTCCCAGAACTCGCAGGCGCCTTTGAGCAGCGGGTAGATGCGCTCCAGGTGACCGGTGTCCTGGGTGTACTGGTAGTGCTGGTACAGCGAGTTGGAGATCCAGGCGCTGCCGGCCGGGTGCCACCACCAGCCGTTGCCGCCCCAGATGTTGGTGGAGATGGCCAGCGTCCAACCGGCCACCTTGCCGGAGGAGTTGCGGAACCCGTTGCGGGTGTCCTGGAAGAGGTCCCGGGTGGTGGCCTGCCAGCCTGGCAGTTGGGCGATGCAGTAGTCGGTGAGGGTGTCGAAGCACTCCGACAGGCCCGTGCGGTCGGGCAGCCAGTAGTTCATCTGGAGGTTGATGTCGGTGTGGTAGTCGCTCATCCAGTCCGGGTCGTTGCGGTCGATCCACAGGCCCTGGAGGTTGATCGGGAGACTGTCGCGCGAGCCGCAGATCATCAGATAGCGGCCGAAGTGCAGGAAGGACGCCTCGAGTTCGGGATCGGGTGCGGAGCCGGCGGCGGCGCGGGCGGTGAGCCGGGAGGCGGTGTCCATGGCCCGTTGGGCGGCGCTGGAGGCGCCCAGGTTCACCGTCATGGCCTGCTGGAGTCGCTGGTAGTCGGCAACGTGGGTGGCGAGCAGGGCCGTTCCGGCGACGGTGGCCGCGGCCGCGGCCCGGTGGCGGGCGACCGTGAGCGGCGCGATGGAGGTGTCCTTGTAGCCGATGGACGCGTCCGCCTTGTAGTTGGTGCCGCCCGAGACGACCAGCAGCACCTCGCGGCAGTCGGCGAAGCTCAGCTGCGCGCCGGCGGCGGACACCGTGCCGCCGGTGCCCACCGCCTGCACCACGGTCGCGTACCGCAGCGAGTTCGGCAGGGCGGCGTCGAACGAGACGCTCACGGTCGCCGTGTCGGCCGAGACCGTCTCGCCCCTGGTGCCCGTCAGCGTCAGCGATCCGGTGTACGAGCCGCCGCCGCTCTGGGTGAGGCGGATGACGATGACATCGTCGGGCCGGCTGGAGTACACCTCGCGCCGGTACGTCACGCCGCCCAGCTGGTAGGAGGCGGTCACCAGGCCGTTGGAGAGGTCGAGTGCGCGGCGGTAGCCGTTGATCGCGGCGGTGGTGTGGGCCGGGATCTCCAGGTACGCCTGGGCCAGCAGCCCGAAGCTGCCGAAGTCCGTACTGTCGTATGCGAATTGGCCGTCCGAGCCGAGCGAGGCGTTCGCGTCGCCGGTCCACAAGGTGGCGTCCGACAGGTACAGCGCGTCGTGGGACGGGTCGCCGGTGACCATCGCGCCCAGCCGCCCGTTGCCGATCGGCAGGCCCTGTTCCATGATCACCGCCTCGGTCCCGGGCGCGGTGTACCAGAGCGTGACGGTCTGGGAGTCGGGAACCAGGGTCGGTGCACCGGGGCGCGTCACCGCCGCTGCTCCCGTGGTGAACTCCGGCAGGGAGCCGAGCGCGAACAGCGCGCCGAGGGACAGGGCCGTGCGCAGGACGGCGCGGCGCGGCACCCCGCCGGCCGCAACGGTCTCGGGGCGAGAGGAGGGGGATCCGGACATGGGTGGGTCCTTCCTGAGGATCGGGGGAGCGCGAACCCGGTGCGCGAATCTGATTGATCCTGCGCGAGTTTGCGCGATCCTGCTCGAAACCGGAATATATGGGCACCGTGATGGCGCGTCAACGAATCCGGCAGGCCCTAAGCGCCCGTCATCGCCGCCGTCGGATCCTGGTACACGGCGTCCAGCGCCAGCAGTGCGGCGCCGCGTACGGTGCCCGCGAGGCCGAGTCGGGAGAGGGCGATCTCGCAGCCGCCGGTGTCGGGTGCCATCACCAGGTCGCGGACCTGGGCGGTGACCGCGTCGATCAGGTGCTCGCCGAAGTAGGCGAAGTGGCCGCCCAGGATCAGCAGTCGGGGGTTGAGGATGTCGGCGAGCAGGGCCAGCCCGGGCGCGAGGTGGTCGGCGATCCGGTCGAGCGCGGCCAGGGTGCGCGGATCGCCGGCGTGTGCCCGTTCGTGCAACTCGGCCAGGCGCTGTCCGAGGTCGAGCATCGGGTCGCGGACAGGGTCGGTGGGGTCGGCGGCGTAGCGCAGCAGCGCGTCGCGTCCGACCGTGGTCTCCCAGCAGCCGATCCGCCCGCAGGCGCAGGGTTCGTCGGAGGGGACCAGCCGCAGGTGTCCGACCTCGCCCGCGTATCCGCCGGTGCCGCGCAGGAGTTGGCCGCCGGCGATGATGCCGACGCCGACGCCGGTCTGGCCGGTGACGTAGACCAGGTCGCGCACGTTGTCGGCGGAGGCCAGCACGTACTCGGCCAGCGCGCCGAGTTTGGCGTCGTTCTCCAGGTGCAGCTCCGGGGCGCCGGGGCCGAGCCGCTCGTGCAGGCCGGCCAGGGCCGGGACTTCCCGCCAGCCGATGTTGGAGGCGTACTTGACGACGCCCGCGTCCATGTCGACGGCGCCGGGTGTGGCCAGGGTGATGCCGACGACGTGGCCACCCGCGTCGCGCACGGCCGCCATGCCGTCGGCGATCAGCCGGGCCACCGCGTCCAGCGCGGCCTGCGGGCCGGCGGCGCGCACATCCAGCGGGGTGCGGCGCTCGAAGGTGACCTCGCCGCGCAGGTTGAGGGCGAGCAGGCTGATGTAGTCCACGTTGATCTCGGCGCCCAGGCCGTGGACGCTGCGACCGTCCACGTCGACCGCCTGGCCGGGCCGGCCCACGGCGTTGCGGTCGCGTTCGGCCTCGCCCTCCCGGACCAGGCCGCCGTCGAGCAGTTCGGCGATCAGGTGGGAGACGGTGGCCTTGGGCAGGCCGGTGTCCTCGGCGATCCGGGCCCGGGAGCGCGGGCCCTCGTCGCGCAGCAGCCGCAGCACCATGCTCAGGTTCGCCCGCCGGGACGCGGACCGGTCCCGCGCGACGGCCGGGCGTGCCATGGCCAACTCGCGTACGCCCGTGCCCCGCAGCGCCTGCTTCACCGGGTCTCCTCTCGCCTGTGCGGACCGTCTGTGCGGATCGTCTGTGCCGACCAGCCTATTGACTTGGCCAGGGTTAGTTCAAACAATAGCCGAACGAATTGACCATGCTCAGCTCTGCGCGAACATGATCGAAACTGTGCTGTTCCACCCATGAAACTCCAGGAGACGTACGTGAAGCCGAGATCCCACTCCCTGGCCGCCGCAACCGTGGTCCTCGCGGCTGCGATGCTGGCCGCCGGCTGCTCCTCCAGCGGCTCCGGTTCGAAGGACGAGGCCGGCTCGTCCAGTGGCGTGGTGAAGCTGGACTTCTGGGGCTGGGCGCCGGGTTACGACCAGTCAGTGGCCCTGTTCAACCAGAGCCACCCGAACATCCAGGTCACCTTCGACAAGACCGCCTCCGGCTCCAAGGGCGGCTACACGAAGATGCTCACCGCCGCCAAGGCCGGCAACGCCCCCTGCCTGGCGCAGGTCGGCTACGAGACGCTGCCCAGCTTCGCCGCCGCCGGCGCGCTCACCGACGTCGGCAAGTACGCCACCGACGCCAAGGGGCAGTTCGCCGACTGGACCTGGAAGCAGGTCACGATCGGCGGCCAGACCTACGGCATCCCGGTCGACACCGCACCGATGGCGCTGATGTACCGCAAGGACCTGTTCGCCAAGTACGGCATCACCACGCCGCCGGCCACCTGGGACGAGTACGCGGCCGACGCCGCGAAGGTGCACGCCGCCGACCCCACCGTCTACCTGGGCGACCTCGGCAACGACGCCTACAACTACGCAGGCCTGGCCTGGCAGGCCGGCGCGGGCTGGTTCGGCACCGCCGGCGACCAGTGGCAGGTGAGCATCAACAATGCCGCGAACCAGAAGGTGGCCGGCTTCTGGCAGGGCCTGCTGGACAAGAAGCTGCTGAAGACCGATCCGAGCTACGACCCCTCGCTCTACAGCGACATGGCGAGCGGCAAGGTGCTCTCCGACGTCAACGCGGTCTGGGACGCGCCGATCATCGCCAGCAGCGTCAAGGACGGCGCGGGCCAGTGGGCCGTCGCGCCGATGCCGGTCTGGGACGCCGCCAACCCGGTGTACGGCAACGACGGCGGCTCGGCCACCGCGGTGCTCAAGGGCTGCGGCCACGCCAAGGAGGCCACCGAGTTCGCCACCTGGATGAGCACCGACGCGGACAGCGTCAGCAACCTGATCAAGGTCACCGGGATCTACCCCGCCGCCACCTCGGGCCTGGCCAACCCGACGCTCGCCGCGCCGGACGCCTTCTACGGCGGCCAGACCATCTTCGACGTGTTCAAGGCCGAGACCGCCCACATCAACACCGACTGGCAGTGGGGCCCGACCATGACCCAGACCTCGACCGACCTCGGTGACGGTCTCGGGCAGGCCGGGACCGGCGGCACCACGCTGACCGCCATGCTCGCCACCGTGCAGAGCAAGACGGTGGCCGGGATGAAGCAGCAGGGGCTGAGCGTGGCGGGCGGCTGACCTGCCGTCAACCGGCCCGCCGTCAACCGCCGCCGCACCGCGCCCACCCGCGCGTTCGAGCACCGAAAGGCAACCCACGCATGACCACCGCTCTCCGGGGGCGAGCAGCCGACAGGAGCAGGGCCGCCGGCCTCGCCCGCCCCGGTCGCCGCCGGCGCGGGCGTCCCGTCGCCCTCTTCCTCGCCCCGTTCCTGGTGCCGTTCGCGGCGTTCTACCTGGCCCCGATCGGCTACACGCTCTACCAGAGCCTGTTCCGGATGCACCGCTCCGGCCTCGGCCTGACCGCACCCACCCAGGTCTTCGCCGGGCTGTCCAACTACGCCACCGCGCTGGGCGACGCGGACTTCCGCGGCTCGCTGCTGCGGGTCCTGCTGATCGGGCTCGTGCAGGTGCCGCTGATGCTGCTGATCGCGCTCGGTCTGGCCCTGCTGCTGGACGCCAAGTCCACGCTCTTCAAGCGGTTCTTCCGGCTGGCCTTCTTCCTGCCGTACGCGCTGCCCGGTGTGGTCGGCGCCATCATGTGGTCGTACCTGGTCGCCCCTGGCCTGAGCCCGATCAGCGCCGCCGCCCGGCACCTGGGCCTGCACCTCGACCTGACCTCGAACGCCATGCTGGCCCCCACCATCGGCAACATGCTGACCTGGGGCTGGACCGGCTACAACATGCTGATCATCTACTCCGCGCTGCAGGCGATCCCCGCCGAACTCAGCGAGGCGGCCACCATGGACGGCTGCTCGGCCTTCGGCATCGCCTGGCGGATCAAGGTACCGCTGGTGCGGCCGGCACTGGTGTTGACCACGGTGTTCTCGATCATCGGCACCGCCCAGCTCTACAACGAGCCGGCCATCCTGCACAACGTCGCCCCCAACCTGTCCAGCACCTACACCCCCATCTACGCCGCCTACGACGCCGTGAACGCCAACAACTTCAACGCCGCCGCCGCCGAATCGGTGATCCTCGCGCTGCTCGCCTTCGTGCTCTCCTTCGGCTTCCTCAAGCTGGTCCAGCGCAAGGGGGCGGCCCTGTGACTGTCCGTCAATCGCTCTCGCGCTGGCTGGTCCTCGGCGTGCTGCTGGTCACCTCGGTGTACTTCCTGGCGCCCGTCTGGTGGTTGCTGGTCTCCTCCACCAAGACCAACGCCGACCTGTTCAGCGGCAACGGCTTCTGGTTCGCCCGCTTCGCGCTCTTCGACAACGTCCACCAGGTCTTCGCCCAACAGGGCGGCATCTACTGGCAGTGGCTCGCCAACAGCGCGCTCTACGCCGTCGGCGGCGCCACCGTCAGCACCCTGATCGCCGCGCTCGCCGGCTACACGCTGGCCAAGTACCGGTTCCGTGGTCGGGAGTTCACCTTCAACTCGGTCCTCGCCGCGGTGCTGGTCCCGCAGCCGCTGCTCGCCGTCCCGCTCTACCTGATGTTCTCCGGCGTCCACCTGGTCAACACCTACTGGGCGGTGCTGCTGCCCAGCATGGTCAGCCCGTTCGGCGTCTACCTGGCTCGGATCTACGCCGGCTCCTCGGTGCCCGACGAGCTCATCGAGGCCGGACGGATCGACGGCGCCGGCGAGTTCCGGATCTTCGCCACCATCGCGCTGCGGGTGATGTCGCCGGCCCTGGTGACCATCTTCCTCTTCCAGTTCGTCGCGATCTGGACCAACTACCTGCTGCCGGTGCTGATGCTGGCCAACGACCGGCTCCAGCCGGTCACCGTCGGCATCGTCGGGTGGCAGGCTCAGCGCGGCATCGGCCCCAGCGCCGTCCCCTTCAATATCGTGATCACCGCGGCCGCGATCTCCGCGATCCCGCTGGTGATCCTCTTCCTGTCCCTGCAACGCTTCTGGCGCGCCGGTCTGGTCGCCGGCAGCACCAAGTGAGGAGTCCCCGCGTGTCCGCGAGGTACCACCTGCGCTTCCAGCTCCACCCCGGACCGGAAGCCGCCCAGCAGGCCGTGGAGTTGGCGAAGTTCTGCGGGGAGGCCGGGGTCGACGAGGTGGTGTTGCTGCTCGGGGCTGAGGAGTTCCACACCGGCCACCCGGCCGGCCGAGCCGAGGACCTGGCCCTGGGGACCGCGGCCACCGCGACGACGATCCTGCGCGAGGCCGGCCTGTCGGTCAGCCTGAACCCCTGGGTCACCGCCGGCCACGCCGACCGCGGCCGCACCGACACCCTCGGGTTCGCCCCGATGGTCGACCCCGACGGACGAGCGGCCACCGCCCAGGCCTCGTTCGCCTGCCCGCGCTGGCGCGCCTGGCTGGCCGCCCACTACGCCCGGTTCGCCGCCCTGGACCTGCGGGTGCTCTGGCTGGAGGACGACTTCCGCTACCACAACCACGCCCCGCTGCACTGGGGCGGCGGCTTCGAGACGTTGATGCTGGACCGGTTCGCGGCGCTGGCCGGCGAAGCGGTCACCCGCGAGCGACTGGTGGCCGCCGTCACCGCGCCCGGGGAACCGCACCCCTGGCGTTCCGTACTGCAACAGGTCTGGCGCACCGCACAGTTGGAGGCCGCCGAGCAGGTCGCGAAGGCGGTCCGGGAGCAGTCCGGCGGCCGCGTCCAGCTCGGCCTGATGAGCTCCGAACTCGGCGTCCACTCGGTGGAGGGCCGGGACTGGCCGGCCCTGTTCGAGGCGTTGAGCATCAACGGCAAGGTCGCCCACCGCCCGCACTTCGCCCGCTACAGCGACGCACCCGGACGCGAACTCAGCTTCTCGCTCTGGATGCTGGAAGCCCAGCGGTCGCTGCGACCGGCCCACGTGACCAGCGAGCCCGAGATCGAGAACTGGCCGCACACCAGCTGGTCCAAGTCCGACACCCAGACCTGGTCCGAGCTGGTCGCCGCCCAACTCGCCGGCTCCGACGCGATGTTCCTCAACGTCCATCCGATGCAGTCCGGCCGGGCCCAGCGCTTCCCACAGGTCGCCGACCTGCTGCGCCGCTCCCGCCCCGCACTCGACTGGGTCGCCCAGCGCCGGCCGCGCGCGCTGCGCAGCCACGGCGTCGGCGTGCCGATGCCGCAGCACGCGGCCGCGCGGGTGCACGTCCGGGCCGGCGGCGAGCTCGGCGACCTCGGCGAGCTGGCCGCCGATGCCGCCCCCACCGCCGACCATCTGCTGCGCTACGGCGTCCCGATCACCGCGGGTGACGCTCCCGTGCAGGCGGTCTTCGGTCAACTGGCGTGGGCCTTCGGGGACGTCGAGGTCGAACGGATGCTCGCCGGCGGGCTGCTGCTGGACGGCTCGGCCGCCGAGGTGCTCACCCGGCGCGGCTTCGGCCACCTGCTCGGGATCGACCGCTGTGCACTCGTCGAGCGCGAGAGCGCCGACCGGGTGGGGCCGTACGCCCTGGAGCTGGTGCGATCGGACGACGTGTACCTGAGCGTCAACGTCCAGCCCGCGATGGCCCGCATGGAGCTCGCTCCCGGGACCGAGACCTGGACCACGATCCTGACCCCCGATCAGCAGCGGTGGGGCCCTGGCAGGTTCGTCTTCCGCAATGAACTCGGCGGCCGGGTCGCCGTGTTGGCCGCGACCGCGCCGGCTCAGCTGCCCTACGACGACGACGGCCAGCGCCTGTTGCACGCCATGGTCCGCTTCCTCGAGGGCGATCACCCCACCCTGCCGCTGGTCAGCGGCGGCCCCCACCTGCTCCCGCACCTGTCGCACTCCGAGCGCGGCTGGCTGCTCGCCGTGGCCAACGGCAGCGCCGACCCCGCCCGCCCGCGGATCGCCCTGCCAGCCACCCCCGCGGCCTCCGGCGCGACCCTGCTGGCCCCGCTCGCCCCACCGACCTCGGCCCGGTTCACCGTGCACCACCACGGGCCTAGACCGACCGGCAGTTGGGGGGTGGGTGAAGGAGCGGCGTCCGGGCCGAGTCTGGGCGGTGCCGACGAGGGAGCCCAATGCGGAGCATTGGCGACTGAGGAGAAGCCGTCCAGGCGAGAGTCCGGGCGTCGCGACGCCGCCCCCCAACTGCCGGTCGGTCTCAGCCTCGACCAGGACCTGCCGCACCGCGGTTGGCTGGTCGTGGACTGGCAGTGACGCAACCCTGGCACTGACCCCATTCCGGCACTGACTCCACCGACCCCCCAACGGTGTGCCCCCCGGCACAGCAAGGAGAATCCGTGTTCCCCCGCATCCGCGGCCCCGTGGTCGCGACCCTCACCAGCGCGGCCCTGTGCCTCGCCGGGCTGGCGGCCACCCCCTCGGCCGCCAGCCCGTCCGCCGGCGCCCCCAGCACGGGACATACCGTCACCACCGGTACCCCCGTGCCGTTCGGCAACATCTCCGACAGCCCCGCCGCGCCGTTCGTCGACAAGGACGGCACCTTCCACTACCAGGAGTCCGACGCCCTCTACGGCGCCACCGACAACCGCTCCTGGGGCTTCTTCACCGGCACCGACTTCGACTCCGCCACCTCGGACAGCGGCCTGGACAACGCGGTCAACCCCGCCAACGCCGACGACAAGAACAACGACACCACCTGGCGCTGCAACAACAGCCCCACCGGCCTGAGCGCGACCTACTCGGTGGGCAACACCAGCTACGCCCAGAAGAACTACTGCGACCTGGTCGGCACCTGGGTCGACCCCGACACCGGCGACTGGTACGGCCTGGTGCACAACGAGTTCACCCCGGCGCCGTTCAACGACGGCCTGCACTACGACGCCATCGACTACGCGGTCTCCACCGACCAGGGCCACACCTGGACCATCAAGGACCACGCCATCACCTCGCCGTACAGCACCCAGCGCGGCGACACCACCCAGTTCCCCGGCCAGACGTACTACTACGGCGACGGCGACCAGCGGCTCTTCGTCGACACCGCCTCCGGCTACTTCTACGTCTATTACGGCTCGCGGGTCATCGACAAGAGCGGTGGCTGGAAGGCCTTCTACGAGCACGTGGCGCGTGCGCCGATCGCCTCGAAGATGGCGCCCGACTCCTGGCAGAAGTGGTACGACGGCTCCTGGTCCCAGCCCGGTCAGGGTGGGAAGGAGAGCAACCTGGTGCCCGTCGACGCGACCAACTCCACCGGCTACACCCCGCCCGCCAACGAGTACGACCCGGCCAACACCGGGACCGCCGAACAGCAGATCGCGGCCGGCCAGATGCCCGCCACCTCACCGCTGTTCGTCATGGACGTCACCTACGACGCCTACCTGGGCCTGTACATCGGCGAGCCGCAGGGGGTCGACCAGAGCGGATCGGCACCGCAGCAGTTCTACGCCACCGCCGACCTCACCAGCCAGAAGTGGACGCTGCTCGGCGACACCGGCGGCTACCACACCGCCTCCTGGTACCGCTGGTTCCTGGACGGCGCCAACAAGACCGGCAACACCGTCGTCGGCAAGACCTTCCGCTCCTACTGCGCCTGGTCCTGCGCCAACGGCGCCAACGGCGAGTACACCGACGTCACCATCGACTCCCCGTCCCCGGCCACGCCGGTGGACACCGGTAAGACCTACCGGATCGCCAATGCGAGCGGCCGGGTCCTCGCCCAGGCCACCGGCGGTTCCGGTGCCACCTCGCTGGCCGCGCCCACCGGATCGGCGCTGGAGGGCTGGAACTTCGTCGCGAACGGCGACGGCTCCTACCGGGTCGTCAACTCCGGTACCCACAAGCTGCTCGGCGTCGACTCCGCCCACACCGCAGGGCGCGCCTGGGGCGCCAAGCCGACGGTGGCGGCGGCTGGTTCGGGTGGCCCGTCGGTGGGCCAGCAGTGGTTCCTGGTGCCCAGCAGCTCGACGGCCGGCGGCTTCCGCCTGGTCAACCGGTACAGCGGCCTGGTGCTCGGACTCTCCTCGGACGGCAGCCGCCTCGCCGAGACCGCTCCCACCCGCAGCTGGACCGACACCACGGGCAGCGCGGTCGGCGGCGCCCGCACGGCCGCCGAGCAGACCCTGACGTTCACCCCGCTCGGCTCGGCGGCCGAGACCGTCACGGTGGCCGACCCGGGCAACCAGTCCAGCAAGGCCGGCACCGCGCTCTCGCTCCAGCTGACCGGCACCGACTCCGCCGGCAAGGCGCTCACCTTCAGCGCGAGCAAGCTCCCGGCGGGCCTGTCGATCAGCCCCGCCGGCCTGGTCTCCGGCACACCCACCACGGCCGGGACGACGCAGGTCACGGTCACCGCCTCCTCGGGCACCGCCTCCTCCTCGGTCACCTTCACCTGGTCGGTCACCGCCGCCCTGACCGGCACGCACACGCTGACCATCTCGGGCGAGGCGCTGGACGACCCCAACCACTCCGTCACCGCCGGCACCCAGCTCATCACCTGGGCCGCCAACGGCGGCAGCAACCAGAACTGGGTCTTCACCCAGCAGGCCGACGGCTCCTACCAGATCAGCAACGGCCAGTCGAACCTCTGCATGGACGTCAGCGGCGGCTCCACCGCCGCGGGCGCCCAGGTGATCCAGTGGACCTGCACCGGCGGCAGCAACCAGCGCTGGACGGTGACCGCCGTGAGCGGCGGCTACACCGTCGTCTCCCGGAGCAGCGGTCTGCTGCTGACCACCGCCGCCACCTCGGACGGTTCGCTGGTCACCCAGCAGGCCGACAGCGGCTCGGCGCTCCAGCACTGGACCATCAACTGATCTGAGAAGCGGTTGAGTTGAGCAGGCGACGCACCCTGCCGGGAGTCACTCCCGGCGGGGTGCGGGACCACCTGAGGTGCTGTCCGCCCGGGCGCTCGCCAGCCACTCGCGCGGCGTGATGCCGTAGGCGGTCCGGAAGGCGCGGCTGAAATGGCTGGCACTCACGAACCCCCAGCGGCCCGCGACGGCCGCCACGGTCGCCGTCCCCGCCGCCGGGCGGGCCAGCTCGCGCCGGCACATGTCCAGGCGCTGGCGCTGGATCCAGCGCGCCACCGTGGCGTCCTCGTGCTGGAAGAGCTTGTGGAGGTAACGCACGGACAGGTAGTGGGCGGCCGCGATCTGCTCCGGTGCCAGGTCGGGGTCGCCCAGGCGGCGCAGGATGTAGTCCTTGATCCGCGCCAGCGTGGCGAGGGCCGTCTCGGGCGCCTGCGGGATCGGCCGCCCACCGCGTTCGTGGGCGAGGACGGCCAGCAGGTCCAGCGCCGTGGTGGCGAGCCGGCCCGCGACGTGCGGGTCCAGCGAGCCCGCCGCTCGGGCCAGGCGCCCCAGATAGGCGGCCACCAGCGCGGCGGTGCCGCCGTTGGTCTCGAAGGCTGTCGCGGTGAGCTGCCGCAGTTCCTCGTCGGACACGCCGACAGCCGTTCGCGGCCAGTGGAAGGCCGTGAAGGCGAAGGGTTCCGGTAGCTCCTTGGCGAATGGGCGGCCGGCGTCGGAGACGGCGAAAGTCCCCGGTCGCAGCAGCACTTGGCGACCGTCCTGGGCGAGCCTGGCCGTACCGCGGTGCTGGAGGGCCAGCGTCACGCGGTCCCCGCCGCCCCGGGCGATCAGGCTGCTGCTGCGAACGACCCGCTGCGGACCGGCCTGGACCAGGGAGATCTGCACGGAGCCCAGGTGGTGACTGGTGATGCTCGCGGCGCAGGGCGTGCTTTCGAGCAGGGACACGTCCAGGGGAATGAACGTGTGCGAGATCGCTTCGTGCCAGTACTCGGCGCGTTCGGAGACCGGTGTCGAGGCGGTGTCGAGCAGGACGGACAACGGGGGCTCCTACGAAGGCTGCTGGGGTTTCCGGACCAGGGCGCCCGTGACGTGGGGGCGGGGCGCGGGCACGGGTTCCGCGCCCGTGCGACTTCCCATCCCACCGGACCGGCGCGACCCCGACCAGGAAGAACAACAGGAGGTTTCGCCCGCGGGCGAAACCTCCTGTTGTTCCTGCGGTGGACCCGGACCTCAGCCGGGGTAGCGGTGCAGGGCGACGTGGACGGTGTCCACGGCCTGGATGAAGGCGGCGCGGGCGGTGCCGGTACGGCAGGCGCTGTCGAGCAGCAGGAAGCCGTGCACCACGCCCTGGTAGCGCGTGGCCACCACCGGGACCCCGGCCGCGCGGAGCCTGGCCGCGTAGGCCTCGCCCTCGTCCCGCAGCACGTCGGCCTCGGCGGTCACCACCAACGCCGGCGGCAGTCCGGCGAGTTGTTCCAGGGTGGCGTGCAGGGGCGCGGCGGTGGCCTCCCGCCGGCGGGTCACGTCGGGCAGGTAGGCATCCCAGAACCGGCGCATGTCGTCGCGGTGCAGGACGTACCCGTCGGCGAACTCGCGGTAGGACGGGGTGTCGAAGTCGGCGTCGGTCACCGGGCACAGCAGCACCTGGTGCACCAGCCGGACGCCGCCGCGCTGCTGGGCCAGCACGGTCAGCGCCGCGACGAGGTTGGCTCCCGCCGAGTCGCCCACGGCGGCGATCCGTCGCCCGTCGAGCCCGATCTCGCCGCCGTGCGCCTGGATCCACTGGGCGACGGCGTAGCACTGCTCGACGGCGACCGGGTAGCGCGTCACCGGTGCCCGCGCGTAGTCGACGAACACCACCGCGGCGTCGGCCCCCACGGCGAACTCGCGCAGCAGGTGCCCGTAGGCGGCGGCGTCGCCCAGTGCCCAGCCGATCCCGTGCAGGAACAGCACCACCGGGGTCGGCTCGGCGGCGTCGACCGGTCTGACCACCTGGACCCGCACCGGCCCGGTCGGTCCGCCGGGGAGCTCGTACCATTCGGCGGTGGTGTCCTGCGGGCCGTCCGGCCCGTCCTGCGCGGAGCTGTCCTGTGCGGACCCGTCCTGCGCCGAGTGCAGCGAGAGGTCCAGGAACTCCCCGGGAAACCCGCCCTCGTCGCCTTCGGTGGCAGGCCGGCGGGCGCGCGCATCCACGAAGGCCTGGAGCGCGCCCTCCAGCACCGGGCGCCGCGCGTGCGAAGGGGCGGTGTCGGACACTCTCTGTTCTCCTGGCATAGCGGCCGATGGGGCCGGAAGGCACGGGGGCGCTCGTCCTCCGTGGTGTATCGGGTGGACCGACCCGTCATGGGAAGGCTACGGGCTGCGCCTGCCGAGCACTTCGCATGCTAGTCACGGATCGGTCGGCGGTGGCGCTGATGATGCACCGTCACTTGCTCCACCGCGCACGGTTGCAGGCCCGGCAGGCAGCGCTCGGCCCGGCGTGCCGGCACCGCCTTCGGCGGTCCGCAGTGCGCGCCACTCGCGTGGGGAGACCCCGTAGGCGGCGCGGAAGGCCCGGCTGAAGTGCGCCGGGTTGACGAACCCCCACCGTTGGGCGACCGCCGACACCGTCGGCACGCTACGGCCGCGCCGGGCCAACTCCCGGGCGCAGGCCTCCAGTCGGCACTGCTGGATGAGCCGGCCCACCGTGACGTCCTCCCCTTCGAAGAGCCGGTGCAGGTAGCGCACCGAGATGTGGTGCTCGCGGGCGATGGCCTCCGGTGACAGCTCCGGATCGCCCAGGTGGCGTTCGATGTGCTCCCGCACCCGCTGGACCAGGTGGCCGTTCGAGGCGCGCGGGTCGGCGGCCGGCGGCCCGGTGAGCTGAGCGACGAGCGTGATGAGCAGATCGGCGACCCGGCCGGCCAGCCGGTCGCCGACGGAGGCGGGGTAGGAGTGCGCGGAGGCGGCGAGCGTGCCGAGGAACGGCAGCAGGACGGACCCGAACCCCTCGGCGGGGGTGACCGCCGTCCCCACCGCATGCCGGATGTCGGACTCCGGCACCCCCAGCAGCCTGCGCGGCACCTGGAGCACGTGGGAGCGGAAGCGCTCCGGGTAGTCGAAGGAGTACGGCCGTGCGGTGTCGTACAGCACCAGGTCGCCCGCCGCCACCTCCGCGCGCCGCCCGTCCTGCTCCAGCACGGCGCGACCGGACACCTGCAAGGCCACCCCCACCTGCGCCTCCGCCTGCGGGGACCGCGCGATCAGGCCGGCCGTGCGGGACACCCGCGTCGCGTCGGCCTCCATCGTGGACACCCGCACGTATCCCAGCCGGTGCGACGCCAGGCGGCCCTCGAACGGCCGGCCGGCCAATGGCACCACCTCCACTGGCACCAGCGTCCGCGACATCGCCTCTCCCAAGAACAGCGCCTTCCTCTCATCCGGGACGGAAGCGGTCGTCACCAGCAAGTTCACCTGACTGCCCCTTTCGGCCTACGTCCTGCGCAGTCAGCCTGGCCCGCGAGTCGGCAGGCGCTCTAGGTCATTTGACTGCCTGTCCGCGGAACGGGGCAGGTCGTGCGCCGTCGGAACAGGCGCAGTGCACGGACGGCACAGAACTGGCGGAAACCTCCAAGTCTCAGGAGCTGTCGAGGGCGTGGGCGAGCGCGGCCCGCGAGGTGATGCCGAGCTTGGGAAAGGTCTTGTAGAGGTGCGCCGCGACGGTGCGGGACGACAGGCACAGCGCCTGGCCGATCTCCTTGTTGCTCAGACCGGTCGCGGCGAGCCGGGCGATCCGCAGCTCCTGGCCGGTCAGCTCCGCGGCCGGGGTGCCCGGCGCCGGCGCCACCAGGTCGCCGGCGGCCCGGAGTTCCTCCTCGCAGCGCCGCGCCCAGGGATCGGCCTGGAGCCTGTCGAAGGCGTGGTGTGCCGCACGCAGGACGTCCCGGGCCTCGGGGCGCTGGCGGCGGCGGAGCCAGCAGCCGTGGGCGAGGCGCAGGCGGGCGAGTTCGAAGACCCACTGCTCGGCTCCCGGCACGGCGTACGCCGCGCGGTAGGCGGTGTCGGCCTCGGCGTCGCCCGCGGCCAAGGCGGCGGCTGCGGCCAGCAGGAAGGCGTGGTGGCCGGAGATCTCCGCAGACCGCTCGGCCCGCGCGGCGGCGACGTGCGCACGTGCCGTGCGGTGTCGACCCGTGTGCACGGCGGCGTCCACCAGGTCGAAGACCAGGGTGTGGAACCACGGCCGGCCGCACGGGAGTCGTCCGGGTGGAGCGATCTCGGCGAAGTGCGCGTACGCCTGCTCGTGGCGTCCGTGGGCCAGGGCCGCCAGGCCCCGCAGATGGGTCAGCCGGTCCAGCACGAACCGCAGGCCGGCGCGCGCGGCGGCCGGCCTGATGAGCTGTTCGATCTCCTGGAAACCCGCCTCGTCGCCCCGGCCGGCCAGGAAGTGGGCGTAGTAGTGACGGAACATCAGCGCGTTGCAGTGGTAGCCGAGTTCCTCCGCCGACTCGGCCTCGCGCAGGCAGACGGGTGCCAGCTCCCAGCGCCCACGCAGGAAGTCCTGGTAGCACTTGGCCTTCGCCACCGAGCCCTGGGTGGCGTAGCCGTGCAGCCCGGTGAAGCGTCGCCACAGGTCGCCGTCGGCGCTGTCGACCGCCGAGGCGGTCCAGAGCAGGAGCCAGGCCGCCCCCGCCTCCTGCTCCTCGTTCATCCGGTCGACCACCGCGCGTAGTTCCTCGGCCAGGCCCCGGGCCGGCTCGGTCCAGGCCCGGTGGCAGAGCGTGCCCGGTTCGGAGGCGTTCTCCCGGTGCCGGCCCAGCGCCTGCCAGGCTCTGGGGTCGTCGGTGTAGGTGGCGGCGAGCAGCAGTTTGAAGTAGACCTGCTCGGCCAGTCCGCCGAAGGACTCCGCGCCGGGTGCCGTCAGGGCGTCGAGGGCGGCGGGCAGCAGAGCGGCGGAGGACTCGAAGTCGATCCGGTGGCTCTGGTCGACGTACACCACCGCGTACGCGAACAGCGGGGCGATGTCCGGCGGCACCGGAGCGCGCTTCAACTCCTCCACCAGGGCGACGGTGTGGCGCAGTTGACCGCCGCGGGCCGCCATCACGGCCGCCCAGGTGAGCCTGCGGGCCCGCTTGGCGGGGTCAGCGCTGAGGGCGGCGGCCCGGTCGAGCAGGAGCGCCGCTTCCGCGTCGCCACCGCGCCGGGCGAGCCGGCTGCCGGCCTCCTGCAGCCGGCGGGCGAGGGCGTCGTCCGGGAGCAGGGCCGCCGATGCCTCGTGGACCAGGCGCCGGGGGTCCTCCGGTGCGAGGAACCCGGCGAGGACGCGGTGGGCCTCGCGCCGCGCGGACTCCGATGCCGTCGCGATCACGGCCGTCCGGACCAGCGGGTGCCGGAAGACCAGCCGCCCTGCCCGGTCGAGCCGGGCGAGGCCGCCGGCCTCGATCCGCTCCAGGGCCTCCTCCGCGTCACCGCCCGCCGTCTCGTGCAGCCACGCCCCGCTGCCACCGGCCGTGCCCGTGGCGAGCGCCGCGAGCAGGAGCACCCGGGTGGCCGCAGGAGTCAGCGACGCCAGCCGCTCGGTGAAGACGCGCTCCAACCGCCGCCCCAGGGGCAGCGGGTCGGGCAGCGGGACGACGCCCCGCTGCTGCTCGCCGGGCAACTGCCGTGGCAACTCCACGAGCGCCAGCGGATTGCCGGCCGCCTCCTCCAGGAGCCGGTCGGCCGTCGTGGCGGCCAGCTTCGGGTAGCGCCGCAGCAGCAGTGCGGCCGCCTCCGGGCGGGACAGCGCGCCTACCGCGACGGGCTCCGCCGGCCACGCCTCCGCCGCCGCACCGTCCGGGCGGCTGGCGCCGACGATCACCAGCGGCAGCTCCGCACAGCGCCGCCGGAGGAAGGCGAACACGGTCGCGCTCGACGAGTCGATCCAGTGCAGGTCGTCGAGCACGAGCAGCAGCGGGCTGCTGCGCGCCGCCTCGTCGAGCAGCGCGAGCGCGGCCGCCCCGACGGCGAAGCCGCTGGGCGGCGTGTCCGTGCGGCCGCCGAAAGCGCTCTCCAGTGCGTCCCGCTGATGGTGCGTCAGGGCGCGGGAACGCTGTAGCAGCGGCCAAGTGGCCTGGTGCAGCGCGCCGAAGGCGAACTCGGTCTCCGCTTCGGCGCCGACCACCCGCAGCACGGCGAAGCCGAGCTCGCGCGCCCGGTGCCCGGCCCACTCCAGCAGCGCGCTCTTGCCGATACCGGCCTCGCCGCGCATCAGGACGGCCGAGCCGCCCCCGCCGCCTACGGCCCGCTCCAGAGCGGCCGCCAGCAGGTCCGTCTCCTGCTGCCGTCCGACCAGAGCCGGGCCGTGCGTGTCACACCGCATCCTCGTCTCCCGGGTAAGTCAACCTCCCGTCAGCGGGAACCCTGAAGGTTATCGCCCCGCACAGCCCGTTGCCGCCACGCCGACTGCCGATGCCGACGGACCGGCCGGTGGGCAAGGTGCGCTCCGCTCGGTGCGGTTCAGAGGAACATGCCGATCGGGTTGAGGTCCTGCTCGGCGGTGGGGGCCGCGAGCCAGCCCAGTCGCACGGGGACGTCGTACAGGCGCCCGGGGGCATAGCGCGGCCAGAAGTGCCGCAGTCCCGGCACCATGACCTTGACGACCGGCAGGCCGATGTCCGGACGGGTCTGGTCGGCCACCAGGACTTCCAGGTCGCGTTCCTCCAGCGCGTGACGCAGCGTCTCGACCTCGGCGAGCGGGTCGGTGTGCTCCCGGCTGGGCGGGCTCGCAGCAGTCGTGGCGGGATCGTCCGGCAGGGGCCGCAGATAGGGGTGGTCCGCCACCGTGGCGGTGCGCCACCAGTGCTGGGCGAAGTCGCCCTGCGGCGTCGGTGACCCGGCGCGGGATACCGCGCGCGCCGCGACCGGTAGGAGCTGATCGGCCTCGCTCATGGCCTTGGCGACGGCACCACCCAGCTCCAGGTCCGCTCCGAAGCCCAGCAGGATGCCCTCGGCGGGCGAGTCGGTCTGCCGGGAGACGGCCGCCGCGACCGGGATCCCGAGGTCGGAGGTGAGGTCCAGCACCCATGACTCGCGGCCGAGTGCGGCGTGGCTCTCCTGCCAGCCGGCGAGGTGCGCGAGCGCGGGGGTGTCGCGCGTGTCCAGGGCGACGGCGGGACGCCGGACGCGGTTGTACCACCACAGCGCGACAGCGTCACGTTCGATCAGTTCGAGGAGCCCGTGCAGGACGGCTTCCGCCAGGGTGCCGCCGGCAGCGCTGCCGTTGGAGTCCGCGTTGGTGAACGCCCGTCCCGGCACCTGCGGGTAGCGATGGTAGAGCGTGGCGGTGGGCACGTGAACGTGCCGCTGCCTGGTCAGCGACCAGACCGGTGTCCAGTCGTGCGTGGCACGTTCGTCGAACGGCTCGGGCACCTGGTGGAAGGCGATGCGACGGGCGTTCCAGTCCGCCCGGTCCGCGTACTGCCGTTCGCTGTAGAGCTGGAGGGCGTCAGGGTGGACCGCTTCCCCCGCGAGGGCCCGGTAGGACGCGCGGACGCGGTGTTCGTCGCCCTGCCAGACCGCGGAGAACCGTTCGATGGCCTCGCCCAGCGCGCCTGCCTTCGCCTGGACCGCGGTTGCGCCCTTGCCCGCGCTCTGGCCGCGCAGCGGTCTGCCGTGTCTGCGGGCTCCCGGCCCGTACAGCGCGAAGTTGTGGCCGGCCGTGCAGACGTGCAGCAGGTCGGTGCCCGTCTGCTGCGGTGTCAGATCGGTGACGATGCCGGTCACCGGGTTGACGAGATCCCCGTACGCCGTGAGCATTGCCTCGGGGGACAGGAAACGGCGGCCGTCGCCGGAGGCGCCGTGCGCGGGCTGGTGCGTCAAGGTCAGCGGGCGCAGCGCCCGGGCTCGTAGCAGCCCCGGGTCGCCGCACGCCGGGCACTGCGGCCGGCGGACCAGCCGGTGGCGCCGCGAGCTCAGGGACAGCGTGTCGAAGGTCAGCACCCGCCGATCCGGGTCCCGCACACCGGCGATCCACTGGGCTGCGCGCAGGGCGACAAGCCGTGCGGTGAGCTGGGTCACCAGCTCCCCTCCCACCGGGACCTCGGCTGCAACGTGACCGCCGCCCGTGGTGCTCTCGATGAACGCGGCCTCCAGGTGGCGCCCCGCGAGACTGAACGCGGCACAGTGCCAGCAGGCCGTCCGGCCCGGTTCCAGCACGGGGCTCAGGAAGGCGGTACCGCCCGTCAACTTCACCACGCACCAAGGCCGCCGCGACACCAGAGCCTGGTCGTCAGCGGCCAGCAGGTCAGGATGGAGGAGGTGATCGGCGACCGCGATCTCCAGCTCGGCGTCCTGCCGAGTGACCTTGAGTCCGGCCGCTCGCACGGCCTCGATCAGGGGGGAGGCGTCCGCGCCGCCCACGGCCGTGACGCTGACAGCACCGCGGGCCAGCCGGTGCTCCGCGTGTGCGGCCTGCGTGCCCGCGAGTTCCCAGTAGCCTGCGGCCTGCCGATCCTCGCCAGGCTCGGATTCCACCAGGAAGCCGGCGCCGACCAGTCTCTCGAGCTGGTGGCGTACGCTGTCGGCCGCGAAGGAGGCGGACGCCTGCTCGACGATCTCGTCCCGGGTCCAGCGGCCGTCGAGCAGCGGAGCCAGCAACTGGATCATGGCACCGTGCAGCACGACGGTGCGGCCCGCGAGCAGGAGGAAGACGCCGTCACCCGGCACCGGGTGAACACCGATATGCCTCTTGAACCTGAGGTATTTCATCCCAGTCACCTTCTCCCAGTGGCCGAACAATCCGAAGAAAAGGGCCGCACGGGACAGCGCCGAAACGTCCCGTGCGGCCCGCGGGGCCATGCTCAGGCCTCGGTGGCCCAGCCCTGCGAGCAGAAGGCGGGGACGGCCCAGCCCTGCGAGCAGAATCCGGCCTCGGCCTGGCCCAGCTCCTCGACGACGATGCCGTTCTCCGCGATCTCCAGCGTGATGTCCATCAGGGATCTCCCGATCTCCATGTGACGACGGTGACGGTCACCGTCTCCTGGCGACCATACATATCGGTTGTCTGGCTTGGCAGTTGGAGCTGCTGGTTCCGATCATCAGTGCACCGATGAGCATCCCCGGTGCACTCTCGGAATAGCGCGCCACCCCGAATGATTTCGCCGACCAGTGCACAGAGTCTGTCCGAGAGTGCACGGGGCGGTAAGTCGCCCGCCGCACGCTTGACGGCGACGCCTACGCTGCATGCGCGGTCAATTCCCGCAGAAACTACCAGGCGCAGAGGTGTGTATTCGTGGAGCGATGGTTCTGATGCGACAACTGGCGCCACAACTCCTCGAGTGGCAGAAATCCGGCGCCCGCTACGCCGTCGCGAGCATCGTGGCGGTGCGGGGCAGCGCGCCGATGCCGCTGGGGTCGGCCCTGTGCGTGGACACGGACGGCAGGGCGCTGGGCAGCGTCTCGGGCGGCTGCGTCGAGGGCGCGGTGTACGAGCTGGCGCGCGAGGTGCTCTCCTCGGGCGAACCGCGGCTCGCCGGCTTCGGGCCCTCGGACGACGATGTCTTCGCCGCCGGCCTGACCTGCGGAGGCGGGCTCGAGGTCTTCGTGCAGGCGGTACAGGGTGACACGGCCCGGGTCCTGGCCGCCGCGTTCCGGGCGGTGGCGGCACGGCGGCCGGTGGTCCTGGCGCGGGTGCTGGACGGTCCGAACGGCTGGGCGGGACGGGCGATCGCGCTGGTGGGCGACCGGCACCTCGGGAGCACCGGAGAGCGGGACCTGGACCGGGCGGTCCTGGCCGACGCGCGCAGCTTGCTGGGCGTGGACGTCACCACCGTGAGCGTCTACGACACGGGTGGTGTGACCCGGGTGCTGCTCGAGTCCTGGGCCCCCAGCCCTCGGCTGCTGGTGTTCGGTGCCAACGACCACGCCGCCGCGGTCGCCGAGATCGGGGCCTTTCTCGGCTTCCACGTCACGGTCTGCGACGCACGCGCCACCTTCACCACGCGCGAGCGCTTCCCGGCCGCCCACGAGGTGGTGGTCGACTGGCCGCACCGCTACCTGGCGGCCGCAAGAACCGATCGCCGCACGGCGGTGTGCGTGATGACGCACGATCCCAAGTTCGACGTGCCCTTGCTCGTCGAGGCACTGCGCCGACCGCTGTCGTACGTCGGAGCGCTCGGTTCGCGGCGGGTGCGGGCGGCTCGGGAGCGAGAGCTGATCGAGGCCGGCGTGTCACCTGACGCGCTGGCCGGGTTGCGCTCACCGGTAGGGCTCGACCTGGGCGCCGGCACGCCGCGGGAGACCGCCGTGTCCATCGCGGCGGAACTCATCGCCGTGCGCAACGGTCGTAGCGGACAAGCCCTTTCGGCGATCGACGACCCCATTCACCCCAGGCGGGAGGCCTCCTGGTCGGCACCGCTGCTCCGCTGATCCGCACCGTCCAGGCGCACCGTGCCGTCCACGGGGAAGGGCAGCAGGTCGTGGTGCTGGTCCGGCAGGGCGATGACGAGCGCGCAGTGCGGCAGCGCCTGCCGGACCCCGCTCAGCAGCCGCACGGCCGTGGCTCGGTCGAGCCCGGCGGTGGGTTCGTCGAGCAGGAGCACGGCGGGGTCGCGCAGGATCGCGCGGGCGATGGCGAGCCGGCGCCGCTGTCCCTGCGAGAGCGTGCTTCCCAAGGGGCCGGTGGGTGACTCGAGTTGGAGGTCCGCCAGCGCCGCGGCGGCGAGCGCGGCGTGCAGTGCCTCGTCGTCGGCGCAGGGCGCCGCTTGCCGCAGGTTGCCGGCGACGGTGCTGTCGGCCAGCCAGTCCTCGGCTTCGACCAGGGTGAGCGCGGCGGCCACGGTGGCCGCCGAGAGCGTGTCCAGGCGGGCGTCACCGAGCAGGACGACACCCGGTGCCGGGCTCTCGATCCGTCCCGCGAGCAGGTTGAGCAGGGTGCTCTTGCCGCTTCCGTTCGGCCCGGTGACCAGCGTGGCGCTGCCCGGCAGCAGGGTGGCCGACCAGCGGGCCCGGGCCGCCCCGAGGCCCACGGGGAGATCGCGCACCACCAGCGGCGCGCGGGGGAGCAGGACGGCCGGACCGGCGGGCAGCGCGCGGGCGCGCGCGAGCAGGTCGGTCAGCCGCACGGCGGAGCGCACGGCCGAGCCGCGGTCGCGCAGGATCTGCGGCAGGGTCTCGACCAGTTCGTACCCGGCGGCGATCAGCAGGGTCTCCCCGATGGCGTCGGCCACCGGCTGGATCGTCGGCCGGCCGGAGAGGGCGAGCAGCAGGACCGCGACCTGCCCGAGCACGGCGAGCAGGCGCAGTTGCAGCCGGCCGCCCCGCAGGGCCGCCAGTGACGCGGCGTCAGCTCGCCGCGCCCGCTCCACCCGCTGGGCGACCTGGTCGCGGGCCAGGTCGACGGCGTCCAGGCAACGCAGTTCGGCGAGCGCGGCCCGGGCGCTGAGCAGCGCGGATCGGGCGGCGGCCCGCTCAACGGTGGCCTCGGCCAGGCGGGCGGCGGCGCGGCGGTCCGCGCGCACGGCCACGGCGATGGCCAGCGCGAGCAGCAGCACCTCGGCCACCCCGGCCGCCGGGCTCGCCACGCAGATCAGTGCCACCACGACCAGGGCGGTCGCCGCGACGCCGGTCAGCGGGGCGATCGTCCGGGCCGGTGCCGCGCCCACGGCCGTCACGTCGTCGGTGAGCCGGGCGAGCAGCGCGCCGTCGCGCCGCTCCCGCAACTGGCGTGGCGGGAGCGCGCCGGCGGTGCGCACCATCGTGGCCCGGAGCGCGACGGTCGCGCCGAGCAGGGCGCGGTGGCTGGTGAGCCGTTCGGTGTAGCGCAGGCCGGTCCGCCCGAGGGCCAACGCTCGCACGGTGCCCGAGGGATACATCCAGGACCAGGTGGTGTTGGCCTGGAGCGTGACCAGTGCGCAGGAGGTGAGGAACCAGCCGGACACGCCGAGCAGTCCGGCGGCGGTCACCTCGGCGGCGGCGGCCAGCAGCGCGCCGAGCAGCAGGTCGCGTCGGGCCCGGCGGTCGGCCGACGTCCAGAGCAGGGTGAGGGGCTTCACGACGTCACCCCGTACGAAATCAGGCCGTCCGACGGCGTGCCATCTGATGTCACCGTGCGGATGCGCCCCCGGTCGATGGCGACGACCGCGTCGGCGATCTTGAGGAGTTCGGGGCTGTGGGTGGCGAGCAGGACCGTTCGGTCGCGCGCCAGGGTGCGGACGGCGGCCATCACGCGTTCCTCGGCTCCGGGGTCCAGGTGGGCGGTCGGCTCGTCCAGGCAGAGCACCGGTGTGTCCCGCAACAGGGCGCGGACGAAGACCAGTTGCTGGATCTGGCCGGAGGAGAGCCCGCTGCCGCGTTCGCCGACGACGGTGTCCAGGCCGTGCGGCAGTGCCGCGCGCAGGTCGGCGAAGCCGAGCGTGGCGAAGGCGGCGTCGAGCGCCGCGTCGTCCGCGTCCCGGCGGGCCAGCAGCAGGTTCTCCCGCACCGTGCCCGGCAGCAGGTAGCAGGGCTGGCCGATCCAGGACACCGCACGGGGGTCGGCGGGCTGCGGTACACCGCCGACCTCATGCGTGCTCGACCCGGACTCAGGGGCGAGCAGTCCGGCGGCGACCGCCAGCAGCGTGGACTTCCCCGCTCCGCTGGCGCCGGTGAGGGCCAGTACCTGCCCAGGGCGCGCGGTCAGGGTGACGTCGTCGAGGGCGGGCCGGTCGCGGTGGGGGAAGGTGACCTCGACCGCGCGCAGCTGGACGCTGCGGGGAGCGTAGGCGGGCCTGGGTATCGCTCGCCCGGTCGCGGACACGTCCAGCAGACCGTTGACGAGCTCGGCGGCGGCGGACGCCTCGGCGCGGGCGTGGTAGCCGCGCGCCAGTTCCCGCACCGGTGCGAAGTAGGCAGGGGTGAGGACCAGGACGAAGAGCGCCGTGCCCAGGCTCATGCTCGAGGGGATGCCGGGTAGGTGCAGGTAGTCGAGCAGTACCAGGCCGCAGTAGGTGGCGACCACGGCGAGCGTTCCGGTGACCAGCAGCTCCACCCAGGCGGTGGAGAGGAACGCCACCCGCAGCACCGCCTGGGTCCGGTCGGCCAGTTCGCGGTCGTCCTGCTCGACGGCGAGCGCGGCGCGCTCGTCGGCGCCCAGGCCGACCAGCGTCGGCAGCCCGCGCAACTGGTCCAGCAGGCGGGCGCTGAGGGTCCGGGCGGCGGTCAGCTGGGCCTGGACGGCGGCGCGGGTGCCCATGCCGATGACCTTGAGATTGGCCGGCAGCAGTGGGGTCGCCAGCACCAGCAGCAGGGCGACCACCCGGCTGCCCGACGCGATCGCCGCCAGCACGATGCCGCCGGCGATCAGCATGGTCCGGCGCGCCGGGACGTAGCCGGTCAGCCAGTCGGTGAGGCGGTCCATCTCCTCGTCCAGGGCCTGGACGAAGGCGGCGTCGGTTCCGCTGGGGCGCGCCGCGCCGGCCGGCTGCCGCCAGGCGGGCAGGGCGGCGTCCAGCAACCGGCCGCGCAGTGCGTGCCGGACGGCGGCGGCCGCCTCGTCCGCGGCCCGGTCGCCGGCCGCGAGCAGCCAGGCCCGCAGCGCGAGCCCGGCCGCGATCAGGCCGGCCGCCGGCAGCACCGAGACGGGGGTGACCGCCGCCCGCTGGCCGTGCAGCGCCAACTGGGCGGCCCAGCCGAGCCCGGCCGCCCAGCCGACGGTGCCGAGCGCGGCGAGCCCGCGCAGCGTGCCGGCCCGCCGGAAGGCGGGTGCCTGCGCGTGCGCCCACTCGTGCAACCGGCGCAGCGCCCGCTTCTGGTCCTGCTGCGCGTCGTCGTCGGCCAGGCGCGTCAGCAGGGCGGCGGTGTCGCTCACCGCCGTGCCGCCTGCTCGACGTCGAACTCCCCGGCGGCGGCGGACCGCCGGTCGCCGACCAGCCAGGCGGCCAGCGCGAGGGCGCCGAACAGCACGAGCGCGACAGGGGCGATCCATTCGCCCTGACCGCCGAACACGTCCTGCACGACCGCGACCAGCCCGACACCGAGCACGGTGAACCCGACCCGACGGACCAGGACCCACACGCCCGCTTCCGCCACCGGGACATGACTGACCGTCAGATCCGCGTGGACCTCAACATGATTGACGGGTACGGCGAGCGCGGCCGGGGCCGGCGGCCGGTACTTCCCCCGGAACACCCACCAGGCGTAGCTGTTGTAGGCGAGCACCACGGGCATGCAGCAGCCGACACCGATCAGCAGGAACACCTGTGACCCGACCGGGCTGGTGGCGGCGTGCACGCTCAGGCCGGGCGGCACGACGATGGGGGCGGTCGCGGTCACCAGCGCCAGCAGTCCGGCGACTTGGGCGCCGAGCACGGCGATGAACGGCCGGGCGTCGGGCTCCTTGCCGAAGCCGTACCAGGCGACGGCACCGCACCCGGCGGCGGCCGCCACCAGGAGGCCGAACAGGACGGCGCGCAGCGGCTGGTCGAAGCGGAAGTGCTGCGGGTCGGCCACCTCCAGGCCGAAGCCCAGCACCAGGCAGGCCCCGACCGTCACGGCGAGCAGCGGGCGCCCGAGCCGCGCGGCCCGACGGCGGGCGCCGCCCTCCGTCTTGGCCTGCAGCCAGGCGGCGCCGGCCAGCAGGTACAGCGCGGTCAGGCCGAGCGCGCACAGCACGCTGTAGGGCGTGAGCCAGCGCAGCGCACCGCCGTCGTAGACACCCCCGTGCTGCGGCAGACCGCTGAGCACGGTGCCGACCACCAGACCCTGACAGACCGTCACCACCAGTGAGGAGATGCCGAACAGGTGCCCCCAGCCGCGACGGTAGTCCGGTGCGGAGCTCTGCAGCTCCAGCCCCAACCCGCGCAGCACGAAGGCCAGCAGCATCACGATCAGCGGCAGGTAGACCCCGGGGAGCACGGTGGCGTAGACGCCGGGCAGCGCCGCCCACAGGGTGACCCCGGCGAGGATGATCCAGCTCTCGTTGGCGTCCCAGGCCGTCGCGACCAGCTCGGTGTACTCCTTGCGCCGCTCGTCGCTGCGGTCGAAGAGACCGAGGATCCCGATCCCGAGGTCGTAGCCGTCCAGCACCACGTAGGCGCCGAGCGCGAAGAGGATCAGCGCGTAGGAAGCGTACTCAGCCATGGACGGCCTCCGGCAGGATCGGGTGGCCGGCGGTTGGCGAGTCGAGGGCTTCCGGCCCCGCCTTGACGGCCCGGACGATGTAGCGGACCCAGACCGCGACCAGCACGGCGTAGACCGCGACGAAGCCGGCCAGGCTCAGCGCGGCCTCGGTCGTGGATAGTTGGGAGACGGCGTCCGAGGTACGGAGCTGGCCGTAGACCACCCAGGGCTGGCGTCCGGTCTCCGCGGTGATCCAGCCCCCGGTGATCGCGATCAGGCCGGCGGGCGTCATCCAGACCAGCAGCCGGTGGAAGCGCCGGGCGGTGAACAGCCGCCCGCGCAGGCGCAGTACCAGTCCGGCGAAGGCCATCGCGAACATGGTGAGCGCGGTGAAGTACATCGCCCGGAAGCCGTAGAAGGCGCTCCACATGTTCGGGCGCTGGTCCGGCGGGGTCTGCAACAGGCCGGGCACGTGGGCCTGGCCGGTCAGGTCCTTGCCGATCACCGCGCCCAGGTGCGGGATCTCGATGCGCAGGTTGTCCTTGCCCTTGCCCGGGTCGGGGATGACGACCAGGTTGTAGCCGTTGTTGTCGGTCTTCCAGTTGCCCTCGAAGGCCTCCAGCTTGGCGGGCTGGTGCTGCCCCATGAACACCGCGGTCTCGTCGCCCGCGTACAGCTGAACGGGCATCAGGACGGCCAGCACTCCCAGCGCGAGCGAGAGCGTGCGGCGGGCGAAGGCGAGCGAGCGCTGCCTGACCAGGTACCAGGCGGCGATGCCGCCGACGAACCAGGCGGCGCTGATCAGCACCGCGAGCAGCATGTGCGGGAAGCGGTAGGAGAACGCGGGGTTGAACAGCACCTGCCACCAGTCGCGGGCCTGGAACTGGCCCGCGACCTTGGTGAAGCCGGCCGGATCCTGCATCCAGCTGTTCGCGGAGAGGATCCAGGTGGTGGACAGCAGGGTGCCGAAGGCGACCATCCACGAGGCGAAGGCCATGGTGCGCGGACGCACCCGTCCCTCGCCGTAGAGCATGATGCCGATGAAGCCGGCCTCCAGGAAGAACGCGGTGATCACCTCCATCCCGATGGTGACACCGAGGATGGGACCCACCGCATGCGCGTAACTTCCCCAGTTCAGGCCGAACTCGAAGGTCATCACCGTGCCGGCGACCACACCGAGACCGAACCCGACCGCGAAGATCTTCCGCCAGAAGCGGAACATCTGCAGGTAGAGCGGATCACGGGTGCGCAGGTAGGCGGTGTAGACGACAGCGAGCAGGATGGAGAGCCCGACGGTCAGAGCGGGAAAGGTCATGTGGAATATGGCGGTGATGGCGAACTGCCAGCGGGACAGTTCCACCGTCGCGGATGACGCCATGGCGACTCCTGTCAGCGCTGCGGGGCGGGGTGCGGGTGGAACCGGCAGGTCACAGCCGCACCAGCGGGACGTCCACCAGGTGCTCGGCCAGGAACCACACCTGCGCCTCGCCGGTGCGCACGACCTGGGAGACCAGCAGGTCGTTCGTCCCGTCGTCGCCGAGCTCCGCCACCCGGCGGGCGGCATCGCGGGCGTCGATCAGGATCGCCTCGTGCGCCGCCAGCAGCCGTGACAGCATCGCCGGCACCTCCTCGACGCCGTCCGGCGGACGCGGGATCGAGGTGATCTCCGCGACGTGCCGCGGGTCGCCGACCGCCACGCCACCCAGGGCCTGCACCCGCTCGGCGAGCGCGTCCACCAGCGCCAGCTGCTCGTCCGCGTGCTTGTCCAGCAGCAGGTGCAGCTGGTAGAAGGTCGCTCCGCGCATCAGCCAGTGGTGCTTCTTGTAGAGCGTGTAGAGGATGCTGGTGTCCGCCAGTACCCGGTTGAGCCGCTGGCAGGCGTACAGGCGGGCGTCGTAGGAGAGACCGAGCGGCACCTGGTTGACGGTGCCGAACTCCTGGATCTCCTCGCCCTTCTGGTGCAGCAGCGGCTGGCTGCTGCCGCTGACGGTGGGGTGGTCGGAACTGGTCATGGGAACTCCTTGGGGGGGTAGCGGGGTTTCAGCGGAACATCGACTCGAGCCAAGCTAGGGGCACCTGAACTGCGGGTATGGGCCTGGAGTGCACCGACCGTTGCCCCTGGGCGCACCGTCACCAGGTCGGGGCGGCAAGCGGTCGCGCGATCACCGGCGACCGACGGCGAGCGCCGCCAACTGCTCCTCGAACGGGACGACGGTCTCGGCCGTGGCGCGCGCGGGCACCGGCCGGCCCGTCATCAGATCGGCCAACTCGCCTGCCGCGCGGGCGATCCGGGCGGCCAGGCCGCCGCTGGCGTCACCGGTCGAGCCCCAGTCCTCGGAGGCCGCGTAGACGGCGGTGGGCGCCACCACGGCCCGCAGATAGGCGAAGAGCGGTCGCATGGCGTGCTCCAGGGCCAGCGAATGCCGGGCGGTTCCACCGGTGGCGGCGACGAGCACCGGAGCGCCGGTGAGCGCGTCCTTGTCGATCACGTCCACGAAGGACTTGAAGAGGCCGCTGTACGACGCACTGAAGATCGGCGTCACGGCGATCAGCCCGTCCGCCGCGGTGACCGCCTCGATCGCCGCGCGCAGCGCGGGCGGCGGGAAGCCGGTGACCAGATTGTCGGCGATCTCCCGTGCCAGGTCGCGCAGTTCGATCACCTGGAGGTCGACCTCCCGTCCGCCGTAGCGCAGTTGACGTATGGTGGCGTCGGTGATCCGGTCGGCCAGCAGCCGGGTCGACGACGGGACCGAGAGCCCGGCCGCGACCACCGCCAAGTGCAGGGCGCCGTCGCTCACTTGGCCACCTCCAGGACCTCGGTGGCCTCGGCGACCCGGGCGGCGTGAGTGGGGCCGTCGGGGACCCTGGCCGGCCGGCCGGTGGCGAACTCCTTGCGCAGCACCGGGACGACCTCCTCGCCGAGCAGGTCGAGCTGCTCCAGGACGGTCTTCAGCGGCAGTCCGGCGTGGTCCATCAGGAAGAGCTGGCGCTGGTAGTCGCCGAAGGTCTCCCGGAAGGTCAGCGTCTTCTCGATGACCTCCTGCGGGCTGCCGACGGTCAGCGGGGTCTGCTCGGTGAACTCCTCCAGCGAGGGTCCGTGCCCGTACACCGGCGCGTTGTCGAAGTACGGGCGGAACTCGCGCACCGCGTCCTGGGAGTTGCGGCGCATGAACACCTGCCCGCCGAGGCCGACGATCGCCTGCTCGGGGGTGCCGTGGCCGTAGTGGGCGTAGCGCTCGCGGTAGAGGTTGATCAGCTTCTGGAAGTGCTCCTTGGGCCAGAAGATGTGGTTGGCGAAGAAGCCGTCACCGTAGTACGCGGCCTGCTCGGCGATCTCGGGCGAGCGGATCGACCCGTGCCAGACGAACGGCGGCACGCCGTCCAGCGGGCGCGGCGTCGAGGTGAAGGACTGCAACGGGGTGCGGAAGCGGCCCGACCAGTCCACCGTCTCCTCGCGCCAGAGCTCGTGCAGCAGCGCGTAGTTCTCGATCGCGAGCGGCAGGCCCTGGCGGATGTCCTGGCCGAACCACGGGTAGACCGGGCCGGTGTTGCCGCGACCCATCATCAGGTCCACCCGGCCGTCGGCGAGATGCTGGAGCATCGCGTAGTCCTCGGCGATCTTCACCGGGTCGTTGGTGGTGATCAGCGTGGTGGAAGTGGAGAGGATGATCCGCTCGGTGCGGGCGGCGATCCAGCCGAGCATGGTGGTGGGCGAGGACGTCACGAACGGCGGGTTGTGGTGCTCGCCGGTGGCGAAGACGTCCAGGCCGACCTCCTCCGCCTTGAGCGCGATGGCGACGATGGCCTTGATCCGCTCGTGCTCGCTCGGCGTTCGCCCGCTGGTGGGGTCGGGGGTCACATCTCCGACGCTGAATATTCCGAACTGCACGTGTCATCACCCTCTGTGCTGAATGTCGTTGTGGTCAATCGCGTCGGGGCCAGGGATCAACATCCCCGGCCCCAACGGGCTTCCGTCGTCGTGGCGGGAACGGTCAGCCGTGCAGCGTCGTGTAGAGGAACGCGTCGGCCTGCGCGACGGCGGCCTGGGCGGCGTTGGTGTTCCTGAGCGCGTTGAGCATCGCGAAGTCGTGGATGACGCCCTCGTAGCGGACGGCGGTGACGTCGTCGCCGGCCGCCCGCAGCTTGGCCGCGTAGGCCTCGCCCTCGTCGCGCAGCACGTCCGCCTCGTCCGTGATGACCAGTGCCTTCGGCAGGCCCTTGAGCTGGGTCAGGTCGGCACGCAGCGGCGACGCCAGGATGTTGCTGCGGTCCGCCTTGTTCGGGGCGTAGGCGTTCCAGAACCACTGCATCGACTTGCGGGTGAGCCAGGGTCCGTCGGCGAACTGGTTGTAGGAGGAGTCGTCGAAGGCGGCGTTGGTGACGGGGTAGAAGAGCAGCTGGCCCGCCAGCTTCGGACCGTTCTGCTGCTTGGCCATCAGCGTGACCGCGGCGGTCATGTCGCCGCCCACGCTGTCGCCGGCCACCGCGATCCTGGAGCCGTCGACGTTGATCTCGCTGCCGTGCTCGGCGACCCACGTGGTGGCGGCGTACGCCTGCTCGATGGGCACCGGGAACTGCGCCTCGGGGGAGGGCGTGTAGTCGACGAAGATCACCGCGGCGTGTGCCCCGTTGGCGATCTCGCGGACCAGGCGGTCGTGCGTGCCCTCGTCGCCCAGGACCCAGCCGCCGCCGTGGAAGTACATCACCACCGGAAGCTTGCCCTGGACGCCCTGGGGGCGGACGATCCGGATGGTCACCTGGCCCGTCGGCCCGACGTTCAAGGTGCGGTGCGAGATGTCGGCCGGCTGCAGCGGGACCGGTCCCGACTGGACGCCGTCGAGGGCCTTGCGTGCGTTCGCGTACGACAGCGTGTAGATGGGCGGGTTCTTGGCGGCGGCGTCGGCGAAAGCCTGGGCGTCGGGCTCCAGCACCACCTGAGGGTGCTGGGCCGCGGAGTTCGGCGCCGACTGGGCCGCCGGGGCGGCGAGCACCAGGACGAGCGGGACGGCGGCCAGCGCGAGTGCGGCTCTGCGGCCGGTGCGGGGTGTGTACATCAGAAGATCTCCGTTGCTAGAGGTAGAAGGCGGAACGTGCGTATCGGGCGTCGAGTTGTCGGTCTGTTGGGAGCTAACCGCCGCCGGGCCGCGCCGTGTTGATTCCAGGTGCCGTCCCCTGTCCCCTCCCGGTACTGCCGGAGGGTGCGTGGCAGGCCCTTCTGGTCAACTCGCGGCGCTCACCCTCGCTGAGTCCACCCCAGACGCCGTACGGCTCCCCGGCGTGCAGGGCGAACTGCGCACAGGTTTCGAGCACCGGGCAGCTTGCGCACACCCGCCGGGCCCGGGCCTCACGCTCGCGGCGGGCCTTGCGGCGCTCACCGTGAGGTGAGTAGAAGTCCACGGCATTCATGCCGCGGCAGGCAGCTGACTGCTGCCAGGCCCACTGCTGCAACAGTGGCTTGTACGGCTTGGGCATGAGGTGGCCTCCTCGGTCTCGAGCCCTTCGCGGAACGCCGTCACGCTAGGACGGGATGCCGCGGCGAAGTGCCCGGCGCGTGCACGTCCGGTGCTCCGTGAGCGCCCGGGAATCGGCCTGCCCGGCTCGCTGTGCGCGCACAGGCAAGAACCGGTGCGTCGACGGCGAAGGGCGCACCCGCGGAACTCGCTACGGTCGGCCTGACCGGTGACCAAGGAGCACTGGAGCGAGCCGTCGTGGTGGACGGACAGTCAGTCAGGAGTGCGATGGAGAGCCGGAGCGGGACGCCGTTCGGCCGGCTGCTGCGCGAGCTCCGGCAGGACCGTGGTCTGACGATCGAGGAACTGGCCGAAGCGTCGGGTGTGTCGGGGCGCGCGATCGGCGACATGGAGCGGGGGCGGAGCCTGCGCCCGCGTCGTGGCACGGTCACCGCGCTCGTCCAGGGTCTGCGGTTGGACGAAGCGGCGCATGCCGAACTGCTGTCGGTCGCCCGCGCCGGCCGTCCGGGCGCGGAGCCGGTCGCCGCCGTCAAGGCGTCGCCCTACACGTTGCCCAGAGGTGTCCGGGACTTCGTCGGGCGGCACGCGGAGCTGGCGGTGCTGCGGGCTCTTGCGCAGCGACCCGCCGAGGACGGCGCGAGGCCGGGCAGCGGATGGGATGCTCCGGCGCCGCCGGTGGCCGTGGTGTTCGGCGCGCCCGGCAGCGGCAAGAGCACCCTGGCGGTCCGGCTGGCCGAGGAGCTGGCGCCAGGGCTGGCGGACGGGGCGTTCCTGCTGGACATGCGGGGCCTGGACGCGCAGCCGCTGTCGGCCCAGGAAGCGGCGCTGCGCCTGCTGGGCGCCTGGGGCGCCGATGAGCTCGAGTTGGTGCGGCTGAGCCCGCAGGAGCGTCTCGCGCGCTACCACGCGACCGCGGCCGGGCTCCGGGGGATCCTCGTGCTGGACGATGCCGGTAGCGAGTCCCAGGTCAGGCCGCTGCTGCCGCGCGAGGGGAGTCTGCTGGTGGTGGTGACCAGCCGTCGCACCCTCGCCGGCCTGGAGGGAGTGCAGCGCGTGGAGCTGGGCGCCCTGACCCAGCAGGAGTCCACCTCGTTGCTGCGCGCCGTCGTCGGCGCAGGGCGGGTGGACGCGGAGCCCGAGGCCGCACGCTCGGTGACCGAGTCCTGCGGGCACCTTCCGCTGGCCCTGCGGGTGGCCGCGAACTGGGCCGCCACCCGGACGAACTGGAGCCTGCAGCGGCTCGCCACCCGGCTCACCGACGAGGATCGCCGGCTGGACTCGCTCAGCGCCGGTGACCTGCGGGTCAACTCGGCCTTCTCGCTGTCCTACTCGCGTCTGGCTCCCGGGGCGGCCCGGCTGTTCCGGCTGCTGTCGCTGGTGCCGGGAGCGGACTTCAGCGCCCCGCTGGCGGCCGTGCTCGCGGGCGTGTCCCTGCCCGTGGCGGAGGACGTCCTGGAGGAACTGCTGGAGGCCGGTCTGTTGATGACCTACCGTCAGGACCGCTACCGCTTCCACGATCTGCTGCGCCTGTACGCCAGGTCCCAGCACCGCCTGGTGGACGGCGAGCAGGAGTCGGCGGCCGCCCGTTTCGGCCTGCGGTCCTGGCTGCTCGACACGGTCGTCGTCGCCGGTCGCGGGTACGGGCCGGACCACGGTGCGCCGGTACCGGACCCCCGCGGGCTGCTCGTGCTGGAGGACCGTGCGCAGGCCCTGCAGTGGATCAAGGCGGAGAGCGACAACTGGTTGGCGGCCTTCCGCGAGGCCGCCGAGGGCGGTGAGCACGCCAGGGTCGACGCGGTCTCGGGAGCCATGCGCCTGATCTCCGACGACTGGGTGTCCTGGGGCCACTGGGTCGAGATCTTCGAACACGCGGCCCGGGCCGCGGCGGCTCTCGGCGATGCCGTCAGGGAGGCCAGCCACCGCAACGACCTCGCGTGGGCCTACTGGGTCTGCGAGAACCGCCATGACGACGCGATCACCGCCGCCACCTGCGCGCTCGCGCTCGCCGAGGCCTGCGGAGACCTCGTCCAGCAAGCCAGGGCGCACGTGCGACTGAGCGTCATGCAACACGCGGTCGGCGACGCGTCCGCCGCAGCCGACAGCTGTCGCCGGGCCATGGACCTGTTCGTCCAGGCCGATGACATCACCGGATACCTCCCGGCCTGCAACGTGAGCATCAAGTTGCTGCAGGAGGCCGGTCGCATGCAGGAAGCCATCAAGGCCTACCAGGAGGTCATGGACGCTTACGCCGACCCGCGCAACCGCGACCGCATCCCGCCGAACGTCCGGGAGATCACCGGCCTGATCGCCACCTTCCACGTGTCGTTCGTCCATCTCGACCTCGGGCACTGGGCGGAGGCGGTCGACACCCTGCGGTCCATCCGCGGGCAGCTCGAGGCCCGTGGCTATCACCGCCGCGAAGGCCAGCTCCACCTCCACCTCGCCCATGCGCTGGCCCACCTCGGTGCGGACGCCGAGGCCGCCACCGAGTACCGCACCGTGCTCACGCTGGCAGGCCGGATCCCCGCAGCCCTGGTGGACGAGGCCCGCGCAAGCCTTCAGGCCCTCGCCGACGGTCGGCTCTCGCCGCCGACCCGGTTCGAATGAGTGATGCGACAGACGCTCTGACGAATCGCTGCTGCCGGTGGTGTGGCCGGAGTCACCCGCCCCATGGACCATCCTGAGCTGCCGTTCCTTGGATAATGGGCACATCCGGCGCGTCGTTCGCGCCCGGAGTGTGGGCAGGAAGGGCGCGTGAGTGGCGGGGTCGAGCGGATCGCTGTCCCGTCGCGGTCTGCGCGGCCGAGAGCTGGAACTCGAAGAGCTGCGGGCGCTGATCGCCAAGGTGGCCCGCACCGGAAGCGGGGGACTGGCCCTGCTCCAGGGGGAGCCGGGGATCGGAAAGAGCACGCTGCTCGCCGAGGCCGTCACCGGGGCCAGGGCAGCGGGATTCTCGGTCGGTCTCGGCAAGGCCGACGAGCTGCATCGCCTTGTGCCGCTCTCGTCGCTCGCGGCCTGCGTCCTGCACGGCGATCAACCGCTGCTCTCCGGCGATGCCTTCGCCGATCTCGCGCGCCATCACGATCAGCGGATCTGGCTGGTGGAGCGCATAGCGGAGGCGATCGAAGCCAGAGCCGGCAGTGTGCCGGTGCTGATCGCCCTGGACGACGTGCAGTGGGCCGACCCGCTGAGCCGGTTCGCCCTGAAGCAGTTGCCGACCCGCCTGTGGACCTCGCCGGTGCTGTGGATCCTGGCCGGGCGACCGGAGCCCGCCGGGCCGGCGGAAGAGATCGTCGCGGCCGCGCGGGCCACGCTGGCGACGCTCACCGTGCCGCTGGGGCCGCTGTCCGGCGCGGCCATCGGCCAACTGGCCGACGACACACTGGGTGCGGCCGTCGACGAGCGGGTGCGGGACCTGCTCGGCGGAGCCGGCGGGAATCCGTTCCTGGCGGTCGAGATGCTCGCGGGACTGCGGACCGCCGAAGGCTCCGCTGAACTCGTGCCCCCGGGGCTCGTGGTGGGTGTGCGCGGCCGGCTCAGCTCCCTGCAGCCCAGCACGCTGCGCTTGCTGCGGATGGGAGCGGTGCTGGGACGCAGGTTCGGCTTCCACGACGCCGGCGCGCTCTGTGGCCGGCCGTCCAGCACGCTGATCGCGGCGCTCGAGGAGGCGGTGCGGGTCGGACTCCTGGACGACGACGGCGATCAGCTGGTCTTCCGGCATGATCTGCTGCGCCAGGCCGTCTACCTCGACATCCCGCCCTCCGCCCGGAAGGCACTGCACCGAGAGGCCGCCAACCACCTGCTCGCCGCGGGCCGCCGGCCGATCGACGCGGTGCCGCACATCCTCGAAGGCGCCCTGCCCGGTGACGAGGAAGCGGTGGCGCTGCTGCGGCGAGCCGCCGACGACGTGCTGCCCCTCGCACCGGGTCTCGCGGCCGACCTGACCACGCGAGCCCTGGAACTGGTGCCGTCAGCACGGCCGTTGAGGTTCGTCGTGGGTGAGCAGGCGATCGTCTGCCTGACCCGGGCCGGCCGGAACCGAGAGGCGCTGGCAACCGGCGACCGGCTGCTGGACTGCCGACCGCCGCTGGAGGCGTTCAGCCGGCTGCAGGCCGCCCTCGGCGGGACGCTGTGGAACATGGATCTCGCCGGCGAGTTGCGCCGCCGGGCCGAAGCGGCCCTCGCCGTCGGCGGCGCCGCCCCGGAGGTCGGGGCGAGGCTGGCGGCCCTGCGCGCGCTGGCGCTCTCCCGCGACGATGATCTCCTCGCGGCGCGTGCGGCCGGCGAGAGCGCGCTGCGCGCCGCCACCGCGAGCGGTGACCGGGAGGCGCACGTGCTGTCGCTGTGCGCGCTCGGCGAGATCGCGCTGAACGCGGGTGAGAACGCCGTGGCACTGGAGCAGTTCGCCGCGCTCAGTGCCGTCGACTCGGCTTTCCTGCCCGAAGAGATCGTCGCGCACCAGCACCTGGACGACTTCGAGGCCAGCGAACGACTGCTCCTGCGGGCGGCGGACCAGGCCGGGTCGCCCCGTCAGGCCATGCTGTTGTGGGGACAGGGCCAGCACGACCTGGCGCTCGGCAGGCTCGCCGACGCCGACGCCGACTTCGTGACGATGGAGCGCCTGGAAGACGACGTGCGGGTACCCGTCAAGCAGGTGAACTCAGCCGTGATCCGCTCCCAGATCGCCCTGCTGCGCGGCGATCGGGAAGCGGCGCGGCAGCACCTGGCCACGGCGCGGACCAGACTGGCGACCAGACCGAACCCGGGCAACAGGGCCGCGGTGCGCTTCCTGGAAGCGGTCCACGCCGAGGCCGACGGGGACATCGGGCTCGCCGTCGACAGGATTCGGCAGGTGCAGCAGGAAGGTCCCTTCATGCGCTGGCGACTGCTTCGCGAGCAGATCGATGCCGCGATCCGCATGGCCCTGCGAGGCGCCGACCGCGAGCTCGCCGAGGACCTGGCCGCGCAGGCCGCCGCCTACGCCGAACGCAACCCGGCCGTGCCCACCGCCGCGGGCATCGCGGCGCAGGCCGCCGGGCTCGTGAACGACGATCTCGCCATGCTGGAACACTCCGTGACCCTGCTCAAGCCCGGCCCGCGCCCGCTGGTCCGGGCCGCCGCCTATGCCGATCTCGGGCGGGCACTCCTGGCAGCAGGCCGGAAGCCTCAGGCAGTGGCGGCCCTGACACACGCCCAAGGCACGTTCGCCGGATCGGGCGCCCACGCCGCGGCGGCACGCGTGCAGCGCGAGCTGGACGGTGCGGGAGCCGGCAGCCAGCGGGCGGCGGTCGTACCGCGCCCCGTCCAGGGTTGGGCGGCGCTCACGGCCTCGGAGAAGAAGGTCGCCCGCCTCATCGCCGCGGGCCGCACCAACCGGTCGGCCGCCGACCTGCTCATCGTCTCGCCGCACACGGTCAACACCCACCTGACCTCGGTCTTCCGCAAGCTGTCGATCAACTCCCGGGTGCAGCTTGCCAACCTGGTCACGGCCTTGCCCGACGACTGAGCGGGCCTGACCGGCGCCCGCCACGGAGGCGACCCCGGGACGCCCGGCCGTTGCCCGCAGGCCTAGGCTGATCGAGTCGCCAACGGGTGATCTTGGATGCCCCTCTCTTCACCTCCACCGACACCCCGGCCACCCACGACACCCGGCAAAGGCACCACCATGACCTCACCAGCCAGACCACTGGCGCGGCGGATCTCCGCCCGCCTGGGGACCGGAATCGTCACCCTGGTCCTGGTCGCCACCGGGTGCGGTGGGCCAACCGGTGCGGGGTCCGCGACGGGCAAGGTCACCTCCATCACCGCGCTCGACTACTACACCGACGAACCCGAACACACCCAGTGGGCCGAGTCGCTCACCGCCTGCGGCAAGAGCGTCGGCGTGGCGGTCCAGCAGACCAGCGTGCCGGGGCCGTCGCTGATCCCCAAGGTCCTTCAGCAGGCGTCCTCGCGGACCCTTCCCGACCTGTTGATGCTGGACAACCCCGACCTGCAGCAGATCGCCCAGAGCGGCGCGCTGACCTCGCTGGACCAGTACGGCATCGACTCCAGCGGCTTCGCCGAGGGCATCCGGTCGGCCAGCACCTACCAGGGGAAGCTGTACGGACTGGCGCCCGACGTCAACACGATCGCCCTCTTCTACAACAAGGACATGCTCGCCGAGGCCGGTGTCGCCGTGCCGGGGACCTGGCAGGAGTTGAAGGCGGCGGCGGCCGAGCTGACCCGCCCCGGGCGCTACGGCATGGCAGTGGACGCGAACGCCACCTTCGAGGGCACCTGGCAGTTCCTGCCCTTCCTGTGGTCCAACGGCGGGGACGAGAAGCAACTGGACACCCCGCAGGCCGCGCAGGCCCTCCAGCTCTGGGTCGACCTGGTGAAGAGCGGATCCATGTCGACGTCGGTGCTGAACTGGAATCAGGCCGACGTCAGCGATCAGTTCGTCGCCGGCCGGACGGCCATGATGATCAACGGCCCGTGGCGGATCCCCGCCCTGAACCAAGCGACGACCCTGCACTGGGGGGTGGCCACCATCCCCGTCCCGCAGGCGGGGCAGACCCCGGTCACACCGCTCGGCGGTGAGGTGTGGACGGTCCCGCAGAGCGCGTCCAAGGCCCGGCAGCAGAAGGCCGCCCAGGTCCTCGCCTGCCTGAACGACTCCACGAGCATGATCGCCCTGGCCGAGCAGCACTTCACCGTGCCCTCCCGCTCGGCGGCGGCTGCCCAGTACGCCGAACAGGACCCGTCGATGGCTGCCTTCGTGACCAGCGTCGAAGCGGCCCGGGCCCGAACCAGCGAACTCGGCGTCGGCTGGCCCAGAGCGGCGACCGGGATATACACCGCGATCCAGTCCGCGCTGACGGGCGAGCAGACACCGGAGGAAGCACTCAAGCATGCGCAGCAGATCGCGACCAGCCCCTGACCCGTCCCCGTGGCTGTTCATCGCGCCCGCAGCGACATACCTGCTGCTGTTCTTCGGCTACCCGGTCGTCAAGAACCTCGTGATGAGCTTCCAGCAGTACACGATCACGACCTTCTACACCGGCGCCGCGCCGTACGTCGGGCTGCGCAACTACTCGACGATCCTCTCCTCGGACCTGTTCTCCAAAGCCCTGCTGACCACGGTCCTGTTCACCGCCGCTTCGATCTGCGGGCAGTTCGTCATCGGCCTGGCCCTCGCGCTGTTCTTCCAGCGCAGCTTCCCGCTCGGCCGGGTGCTGCGCTCGCTCCTGTTGCTGCCGTGGCTGCTGCCGCTGGTCGCCTCCGGGACGACGTGGCGGTGGATGCTCGACACCGACAGCGGAGTCGTCAACGACGTGCTGCGCCACCTGCACCTCCTGCCGTCCGGCGTCCCCTGGCTCACCGGCACCTCGCAGGCACTCGTGTCGGTGACCCTCATCAACATCTGGGTCGGCATCCCCTTCAACACCACGATCCTGTACGGCGGTCTGCAGAACATCCCGACGCAGTTGTACGAGGCGGCGAAGCTGGACGGCGCCGGACCGGTGGCGACGTTCCGCCACGTCACCTGGCCACTGCTGCGGCCCGTGGTGAGCGTCGTGCTGGTGCTGGGCGCGGTCTACACGGTCAAAGTGCTGGACATCATCCTCCTCGTGACCGGCGGAGGACCGGCGAACGCCACCGAGACCATCGCCACCCAGTCCTACGAACTCTCCTTCCAGCAGTTCGAATTCGGGCGCGGTGCCGCGATGAGCAACGTCCTCGTCGTCCTCTCGCTCGTCTTCGCCGTCGGCTACCTGCGCGCCAACCGTCGCGCCACGAGCGTCTGAGCGGTGATCCGGTGAAGCGCGCACCCAATCGGGGTTGGCCGTCCACGATCGTCGGGATCGTCCTGCTCGCGTTGATGCTCTTCCCCGTCTACTGGATGGTGAACGCCTCCCTCCAGCCGGCGGGCAACCTCCTGCGGGGCGACTGGTTCCCCTTCCACCCGGACTTCAGCGGTTACCGCACCGCACTGCGCGATCAGGGAGGCAACCTCGTCACCAGCCTCGTCGTAGCCCTCGGCAGCGTCGTGCTCAGCCTCTCGCTCGCCGCCCCGGCGGCCTACGCGCTGGCCCGGTTCCCGCTCCGGGGAAGCAACCTGGTGCTGCTCGGCATCCTGATCACGCAGATGGTGCCGAGCATCGTCGTGGCCAACGCGCTCTACAGCGCCTACAACGACCTGGGACTCCTGAACTCCTACCTCGGGCTGATCCTCGCCGACTCCACCGCGGGGGTCCCCTTCGCGATCATCGTCATGCGGTCGTTCATGCGGAGCATTCCCCGCGAGATCATCGAGGCCGCGCGCGTGGACGGCGCCGGGAGACTGCGCGTCCTCACAGCCGTGGTGCTCCCGATGAGCGCGAACGCGCTGATCACCGCCGCCCTCTTCACCTTCCTCTTCACCTGGAGCGACTTCCTCTTCGCCCTCACCCTCACCACCACACAGACCGTGCGGCCGGTCACCGTGGGGATCTACCAGTACATCGGCGCATCGACGGACCACTGGAACGCCGTCATGGCCACCGCCGTGCTGGCCTCCGCCCCGGCGGCCGTGCTGCTCGTCCTCGCTCAGCGCCATGTCGCCGCCGGCGCGGCCGGCGGGTCCGTCAAGTGAGGGCACCCGCACCCCGGATCTAGCGGATTCACGCGATGTGTCGAGGTAGCCCCCGCTGGCATGGTGTCCCGAAGAAACACCTGCTCAAGGGGCTCCACATGAATGTCGCACTGACCACGGCCGGCCTGCCGGACGACGACAAGCTCGACTACTGGAACAAGGCCCTCACGCGCACGCTCGTCCCGCAAGCGGTCACACCCCGGGTCAGGACACCGTTCTCGGGCCGGCTCACCTCCTACCGGCTGGGCTATCTCCAGGTCTCCACCATCGAGGCGGACCCGCAGCGCATGAGCCGCACCGACCGGCACATCGCCCAGTCCGACGGGGAGTTCGTCTCCGTCGGACTGCAGAGCTCCGGGCGCGGCGCGCTGGCCCAGAACGGGCGCACCGCCCAGCTGGCGCCTGGCGGGCTCGTGCTCTACGACACGGCCCGTCCCTATACCCTCGACCAGCTCGAGCCCTTCCGCCTGCACGTCTTCCAACTGCCCCGCCGCGTCCTGGCGATGCGCGAGGCGGAGATCCACCGCGTCACCGCGACGGAACTTCCCCCGGACACAGGGATGACGGGCATGCTGACGCCCTTCCTGACCACTCTGGTCACCACCGCCGAGCAGTGGAGCCCGCGGGTGGGCGAACAACTGGCGGGCACCGTCAGCGACCTGCTGGCCGCGCTGATCGGCGAGCAGGCCGCGGAACACGAGCCGCCCGACGGGGGGAGTGCCGGTCGCGGCATGGCACGGCGCGTGCGCGGCTACGTCAACGATCACCTGTCGGACCCCGGCCTCTCCCCCCAGACGGTCGCCGCCCACCACCACATCTCCGTGCGCTACCTGCACCGACTCTTCGAGGGCGAGGGGATGACGATCACGCGGTGGATCCTGCAGCGCCGGCTGGAGGAGTGCAGCCGCGAACTCGCGCGCCGCGGGCGGGTCAGCCCGACCGTGTCCTCGGTCGCGCAACGCTGGGGCTTCGTCAACGCCGCCCACTTCAGCCGCGCCTTCCGCACCGCGTACGGCATGTCGCCACGGGAGTGGCGTAGCACGGCACTCACCACGGACCGGCCGCCGGGTGCCCCTTGAGATCTCCGACTACGAGGCGAGTTTCGCGGCGATCAGCTTCTTGGCGCTCGCCGGTTCGTCGCTCATCCTGAGTCCGTCCCAGTCGAGCCCGAGGGCTGTGACGGTCTTCCGCGCCTCCGCTGCCCGGACCCGGTCGGTGTCCGGTCCGCCCTTGGCCATCTCGTAGAGCGCGGAGGCGTACTCCTCGCGTTTGCTCGGCCCCGCCTTCTTCCAGAAAGCCAGGGTCTTGCCGAGTCGTGCGAGAGCGGGGCGGGTGGGCTTGCCATCGGCGTCGGGCCCGGCCAACTGCTCCCAGCGCCTGGCGAAGTACTTCCATGCCTTGTACGAGGCAAGGCCCAGCCCGAGGGCGGCAGCGGCGCCGGCGAGCCCCCAGCCGACCGGGGTCGCGAGCAGCACGCTCGCGCCGGCGGCCGTGCCCGCGGCGACGGCGATCGAGGTGACGAGAGCGGCGACGCCGCCCGCCGATCCCAGCGCCCCACCCGTCGCGGTGATGATCTTCTTGATCCGGCCACGCTCGTTCTTCCGCACCGCGTATGCCTGGATCATGCGCAGCGAGATCTGCTGGGGTGCGCCCGCCCGATGCTGCTCGACCTCCGCGGCGGCCTCACCGAGCCCGCGTTCCATGGCGACCCGGACGTCCTCCCGCTGTTTCTGTCTCGCCAACGCCTCCAGGAGGCCGGCGTTGGCCTCCTGGAGATTCCGCTCCAACTCGTGGACCTCCAGTCGCGCCTGCTTGAGGGTGTCCAGGTCGGTTCCCAAGGGCCGGTCCATCGGCGAACGGCTCATCTCCTGAACGCGGGCCTGGTACGTCACACTCTTGGACTCGAACAACTCGTCGAGCGCGTACACCAGTTCACGGCATGCGGCGACCTCCTGGTCCGCGGCCTCCAACGCCCTCCTCGGCTCCTGGTCCTCCGCGGACATCAGTGTCCGCAACGCCGTGACCCGCGCATGCGCCTTGGCGGCCTTACGGGCGTACCGTCCCGTCTGCACCACTGTCGCGGGCAGTCCGACCGCGCCGCCTGCCGAGAAGACGGCGTTGTACAGCGGGGTGGCCTGCCCGGCGTAACTCAACGCTCCGCCCGTCCCGTTGAGCACGTTGCCGACCAGGCCGGCGGCGCTCTGGCCGATCTCCGTGCGGGCACTGCCGAGTTCCCGGGATGCCTCCCGGTGCGGCGCGGTGCCCTCCGGATGCGCGTTCCTGCCGTGCTGCGCGTTCCGCATCGCCTTGACGCCGGTGGCGAGCGTGACCCCTGCCGCGATGCTCGAGCCGAAGGGGCCCGCCATGCCACCGGCATAAGAAGCGGGTGTGCTGAAGCTGGGGTCGGTGAACTGCGCCCCGACGGTCGGGCCAGTCGTCGCGGCGACGTTCTGAGCGGCGGTGTCGAGGGTGTCCTTGACCCTGCCCGCGGTGACCTCGCCGTCCTCGGTCTCCCGTGCGATGGTGAGGGCTCGCGACCGTTGGAGTGCCAAGGTCACAGCGGCGTTTCCCATGCTCCGCTGCAGAGCGAGGAGGTCGCCTCGCACCGGGGAGCCGCCGGCTCTACGGGGAGCCGGCGCAGGGTTCCGGTGTGCAGCCGGTGCTTCGGTCTCCCGTTGCGGCTCGCTCCGCTCAGCATGTCTGTGCACACTGCCCTCCCAGCGACGTCCCGCACGCCTCACAGACCGACGCCTCGATCCTCCAGTGCGCGTTCCAGCGGAGCAAGATCGATGACCGGGGACAGGGCTCAAGGTTCCGCTAAGAGCGTCCTGAGGTTACCTGTCGGCCTCCGCCCGGCACCGCCCGTGAGCCCGCCGGCCCGCTCACCGTAGCCAGGCGCGATCGGCGGCGCGGGCGCCGGCCTGGAAGCGGCTGCGCGCGCCGAGGAGATCCATCACCTCCGAGATCAGACGCCTGACGGTGCGTTCGGAGACGCCGAGCTTGCGCGCGGCCATCAGATCGGTGTCGCCCTGGTCGAGAATGCGCAGCAGCGCGTAGTGCTGGCCGGACATGCCGTGCGGGTCGCGGCTCTTGGAGTCGCCCAGTGGCGCGGCGCCCGCCCACACCAGGTCGAAGAGCGCGCACATGGCGGCGACCACGCCCTTGCCGTGCAGCACGGTGGCCGCGTCGGTGCGCTCGGGATCCAGCGGCACCATGGCGACGCTGCGGTCGACGATGATCATGCGCATGGGCAGGGCCGGGACCGTCCGGACCTGCCCGCCGCGCTCGGTGAGCCAGTGCGCGTAGTCGGTGGTCGGCTGGTGGTTGCGCACCGAGTCCAGGAAGGTCGTGCGCACGTCGACCCCGCGACCCAGCAGCTCCTCGTCGAGCGGCCGGCTCGACTCCCGGGCCGCCTCGCTCTGCCCGCCGCCGGGAATGAACGCGAGCACCTGGAACCGGGTTCCGGCGCCGAGTTCCACCAGCCGGTCACGGATCGCGTCCACGCCGACGAGGTCCTCGCCCTGGGTGTACCTGCGGGCGCAGGCCACCTCCGACAGCACGACCTCGATGGCGGCCTGGCACTGCTCGATCTCGTGGCGGCGCCGCGCCAGCTCGGCCTCCTTGCGTGCCAGCAGTGCCTTCAGCCCGAGTTCCGGCACGACCGGTCGCATCACCAGCGGGTCCTCCCAGGAGGACCGCAGGAGGGACAGCCGGGTGAGTTGCTCGTAGGCGGCCGTCACCTCGCCCTCGGTCAGGCCGAGTTCGGCGGGCAGCTCGCACTCGGTCAGGGCAGGGCTGCGCAACAGTGCCAGATACACGGCCTCGGAGGCGTGATCCAGGCCGAACGCCTTCAGTACGGCGGGCATCTCAGGACTCGGCCATGATGACGCGCGGTCTCTGACGGACAGAACCGACAACTCGCTGCATTTCTCGCTCCCCCGTCCTACAACTTCGGAATTGTAGGTCTAGACCACTGCGGAGGCTCGTGTCAACGGTTTACTCCCTGCGGGCCGGGGGCGCGGTCGGCCGCCTGATCGCGCGTCAAGGAGTAGCGATCGATTCGTCCGATCGACTCGGTCGGCCGCCAAGTCATGTAGGGGATCTCATCGTTGCGGGCCGTCTCGTCCGGTCGGCGCAGCGTCACGGGATGCTGGAGATGGACCATGAAGTCGTCGAAGGTGTAGAGCGCCGTCGATGCCTGGAGCCGCAGGACGAGGTCCACGTCCTCGCCGCCCCAGCCCTCGTACCGCTCGTCCATGCCCCCGATGCGGTCGAAGACCTCACGCGTGAGCCAGACGCAGCCGCCCACCGGTCGGCGCACCCAGAAGCCGCGCAGTGCCTGCGGGTCCAGGGTCGCCTCGCCGTCGAGGCAGCGGGCGCCGACGGCGTGCCCGCTCGAGCCGTCGTCCAGGTAGAGCATGTCGCGGTACGGAAGGACGGCGCCCACCCCCGGGCCCCTGAAACGGTCGACGTTCCGGGCGACGAAGCCGCGATCCGGCAGCAGGTCGGCGTCGAAGACGCAGACGGTCTCGGCCTGCGAGGCGGACTGGACGACTCCGACGTTGACGACCCACGCCTTGTTGAACGGGCCTTCGTGCCGGGCGAAGAGGTACTCGTCGGCCACCTGCTCGATCTCCGACTGCCAGCGGGGGGAGTCGTCGGCTTCCACGACCGTCACGGTGTACCCGCCGTCCACCGGTGCCTGGTCCCGCAGACTGCTCAGGCCGGCCAGCAGGTTCCGCAGCCGGTGCCCGGACTCGCTGCGGTCCCGGAACGGGATCACGAGCTGCGCGGCCGCGCCCGCCGGCGCCGGGCGAGCGGGCACCGGCAGGGCCTGATGGGACGACAGAGGGCGCGTCGCACCGGAGACCACGTCAGCCCCCAGGTGGTAGCCGATGCGTCCGCGGTGGGCCGCCTGCCAGGCCAAGTCGGCCAGCTCGGCCATGCGTTCGGGAAAGCGCGAGGCCATCGGTTCGAGCACCTCCACCAGCCGACGGTGGCGTTCCGGGAGCGTCGGCTCCGCCAGCAGCCGGCGAGCCGCGGGCGCCCACGGTGCGCTGTCCTCGTCCCCGGCCAGCTTGGCGATGGACTCGGTCAACGGCTGCACCCGGTACCAGTGGTACGGGTTCGCGGCGCGGGCGTCCCGGTCCGCGTGGAGAACCAGGGCATCGGCGATCAGGCGAGCCACCGATCGCGGGTCGTTCGTGCGGAGCAAGGACATGATGATCTCCCATCCTCACTGACTCTGCGTCAGTGCTGCGGTGTCGGACAGTGGTTGGTTCGCCGGCTGCGCCCTGCCGACAACAGCCGCGGGCGACAGCAGGCGTTCACTGCGGAGCGCGGCGGCGGCGCCCAGCAGCATCAGCGCGGCCACCACCGCCCACAGGGCGGGCCCGCCCGCCAGGCACAGCGCCCCGAACAGCGCCGGCGCCACCGCGGTGGAGGTGGTCCAGGTGAGCTGGAACAACGCGTTGTAGCGGCCGATGGACCCGGGCGGCGCGCTCGCCGCCACCACCGCGTTCACCGCCGGCCCGCAGACCAGCTCCGCGGCGGTCACCGACAGCACCGACGCCGACGCCAGCACGATCCCGCCGGTTCGCGAAACCTGCGCGGCCGCCACCAGCAGCGTCACCGAGACGGCGAACAGGCCCGCCCCGACCACCATGAGCCGGGTGCGCCGCACTCCGGACAGGGCCCTGGTGATCGCGCTCTGGCAGGTGAACACCAGGACGCAGTTGGCGCCGAAGGAGGTGCTGAGCAGCCAGTGCGGCAGGCCCGCGGCCTGGACCAGGAACGCGGGCAGGACGATGGTGGGGAGCGTCCAGCCGAACGAGATCGCGGTGAACGCCAGGCAGAACAGGACGAAGCCCCGGTCCCGCAGCACTCGCCCGCGCGGCGAGCCCGGCAGCTGCCCGCCGGCAGCAGCGGCGCGGGCAGCAGCGGCGCGGGCAGGGCCGGCGGGGGAGCGGGCGACCCGGTGCTGGGACATGACCAGAGCGGCGGCGACCACGGAGGTCGCCGCGTCGATGAGGAGCAGCGCCTCGCCGCTGCGCGCGCTGATGGCCAGCGCTACGGAGGAGACCAGCGCCCCGAGCCCGACGACGCCGTTCTTCAGCACGCTGACGAGCGCGTACCAGTCGTCCAGCTCGCTGCCACGGGCGACGCCGGCCACGTAGACCGGCCAACTCGCCCAGTACAGCCGGTCGGCGAGCATCACCAGGAATCCGGTGCCGACGATCAGCGGGAACGAGTGCGCGGACAGGAACAGCACGTACCCGGTCGCGGCGATCAGGTTGCTCAGTGCCAGTGGCCTGATCGGGCCGAACCGGTCGACCGGGCCACCCAGCAGCGGACCGAAGGGCAGCGCCAGCATGGTGCCCAGGGACAGGGCCAGACCGACACTCGCGGAGGTCAGTGCGGTGTGCTGTAGCAAATAGAGGAACGACAGCGGATAGAAGACCCCGATGCCGAACGCGTCGACGGCCGCGGCCAGCAGGATCAGCCGATGTCCGCGGGTGTCGGGCAGGGCCTGCCAGGAGCGGCTCACGGCGTCCACTCCAGCGGGCCCGGCGGCGCGCTCCAGGCGGCCGTCGCTTCGGGCAACCGTCGCAGCTCCTCGACCCGCCAGCGCGTCACACCGTGGTTGGACCGCAGCCGCGCGCCGAGGCCCACCGCTCGCCACAGCACGTCGGTCAGCTCGTCCGTCCACTGGTCGAGCCAGCGCCGGTACGCCGTCGGACCGATGGCGCCGAGCACGGCGGTGGACAGGTAGCCGCGGACGGCCCGCGCCGTGTGCTCGCACGGCGCCCGCTCCAGCAGCGCCCCGATGGCCACGCCGTACCCGACGACTTCGGCCAGCGGCAGCACCTCCTCCCGCTCCGGGGGCGAGGGACGGTCCGTGATGGCGACGAACACCGCCGCCGGCGCCGCCCCCGGCCAGCTCCGGCCGATCCGCACCAGGTGGTCCGTCCACGAAGCCTGGCGCCACACCGCAGCACCGGCATCCCACAGCGCGATGCGGGCTCGGCCGAGCAGCAGCTGCGGAAGGATCGTGGGCAGCGGGCTGACCTCGTCCCGCAGCCGACCGCGATCCTCCACGGCACTGTGCACGCGGATCAGGACGTCGAGCCCACGCTCCCGCGCGAACGCCGCGACCAGGCTGCCGACCGGCGTCCCGGCGGCCGATGTCCCGGTGGCCGATGTCGCGGCGGCTGATGTCCCGGCGGCCGATGTCCCGGCGTCCGGCCTCCCGGCGGCCGGGTGGCGTGCGGCGTACTCGGCGAACGCGGACGCCTGGCGCGCGGGCAACGCGAAGGCGAGGGCCGGCAGTTGTGCCTGTGGCAGAGCCGCCGCCCACGCGCACCCGCGAAGCGCCGCCAGCCGCACGGCGCTGCCGTTCCACGAGTTCCAGTCGACCTGGAAGGCGAGCGCCGCATCAGGGCGCTGAGCGACCGCCCGCCGGACTTCCTCCGTGAACCCTGGCCCGGGCTCGGCGCCCTCCCGCATGACGAGGTGGTGGGTCGACCCGGTCCCGGTGGCGGTGCCGAGGGCAGGCTTCATGAGGCGTCCCGTCCCGGGCTCGCGCCGGCGGGGACCGGCACGGCGAGGCTGCGGAGATGACCCGCCAGGCAGGCGAGCTGACGGCCGGTCGTGTCGTCGAACGGCAGGTGGAACACCACCCGGTCGAGCCCGGAGGTGGCGTACCGCTCGAGCAGCGGTCCCACCAGGAGCGCGCCGACCTCGACGACCGAGATCCGGCCGAGGTCGCGCACCCCGAGCGGCCTGCTCCGGTCAGCGGTGTCGATCGCCACGCTGAGCTGCATCGTCCTCGGCAGTTCGGGTGCGCCGGGCCGGCCGGCCGGGACGACCCCGGTCAACCGGTCCGGTTCGACGCCGCCCACCATCAGGCCGTCCAGCAGCGGCCCCAGGGCGGAAAGGACGCGCTGGTCCCCGCTCGCCAGCAGGATCGGCGGGGCCTGGAAGGTAGGCGGTGTCTCGAACCGGACGGTGTCCGGCAGGAGCCGGCCACCACGGCGCAGCACATCGTCCAGGGTTCGCACGGTCTCCAGGAGGTTCTCCCGGCGGGTGTCGGGGTCCAGGCCGTACAGGGCGTTGACGTTGGTCCTGGATCCCGCGCCGATGCCGAGCACCAGCTGATTGCCCGACAGTTGCTGCAGCATGACGACGGATCGGGCCATGCTCAGCGGATGCCGGTACCCGGTGCACAGGATGGCCGTGCCGAACTCCTCGAACGGCAGGCCCGTGCCCATGGCGTGGGCGAGGTCCGCCACCGGGTCGCCGGCGACGGCGCGGTCGACACCGTCGTTCTCGGTCAGCGTCACGTCCCTGGTCCACACGCCGGTGAAGCCGAGCCGCGCGATCTCGTGCAACCGGCCGAGGTCGTGCTGCCACGGCGCGTCGTAGAGCGGCAGCAGGATGCCCGTCCTCACGGCAACCACCGCCCTCGGTCCGCGGCCGGGCCACGGTCGGCGCCCGCAAAGGCCGCCCCGCCCGCCCCGCCCGCCCCGGCCGGTGCGGCCGAGATCCGCAGGTCCGGGCCGACCCGGACGCAGTCCCGGAACTCCCAGCGGAGCGCCTCGGAGATGGTGGTGACGCCGACGTCCGCCACGGCGCCGGGGCCCGCACCCAGCAGGGCGGGCGCGATGTAGCCGACGATCTCGTCCACGCACCCGGCGGTCAGGAACCCCGATGCCGCCACCGGTCCGCCTTCGAGCAGGACCGAGCGGATCCCGAGGTCGAGGAGGCCGGCGAGCAGCGCGTCCGGAGCCAGGCGACCGTCGGACGCCTTGACGGCCAGCAGCTCGACGTTCGGCGGGGCCTCTATGTCCGGGTACGTGTCGGGAACGGCGAGCACGGTGCGCGCGGTTCCGTCGAAGACCCGGGCCGCGAACGGGAGGCCGGCCGACCCGGACGCCATGACGACCCTGATCGGTGGCCGTCCGCCGATGCCGTGCCGCACGCCGAGGTGCGGGTCGTCGGCGCGGACGGTGCCGGCACCGACCAGGACCGCGTCATGCGTCGACCGCAGCCGGTGCGCGTCGGCTCGGGCCTGCGCGGAGGTGATCCAGCGCGAGGTGCCGTCGGGCGCCGCGATCCGGCCGTCCAGCGTGGCGCCGAACTTCCAGGTGACCCACGGCCGCGCCCGGGTGACGTTCTTGAGCCAGAACCGGTTGGCCCACCCCGCCTCGGTCGCCAGCACCCCGCCGACGACCTCGATCCCCGCCGCGGCCAGAGCGGCTGCCCCGCCGGCGGCCGGCAGCCAGGGGTCGGCGACGGCGTAGACCACGCGGGCGATGCCCGCCGCGCGCAGCGCTTCGGTGCACGGACCGGTCCGGCCGGTGTGGTTGCACGGCTCCAGCGTGACCACGGCGGTGCCGCCCGCGGCGCGCCCGCCGGCCGCGGCCAGGGCCACGATCTCGGCGTGCGGTTCGCCGGCCCGCTGGTGACACCCCTCGCCCACGATCCGCTGACCGCGGTCGAGCAGAACGCAGCCGACGGTGGGATTGGCGCCGGTGCGTCCCAAGCGGCTCACGGCCAGCTCGACCGCGCGCAGCATGGCGTCGTTCTCGGCCTGTGTGTGCATCGGCTACACCCCCGCCGGAGCGCGGAACAGTGCCGCGAGCCGGTGCAGTTCGGCGGCCATCGCCTGGCAGCGGTCCTGCAGCTCCGCCGATCCCTGGGTCGGCAGGCCGTCGCCCGACAGGAAGTCGTCCGGGCAACTGGCCGCCTGGGTCGGCACCAGCCAGGCGCCCATCGCCTTGGCGACCGTCCGCAGCTGCTCGCACACGACGTTGCCGGTGCGCGGACCGCTCCCGTTGGCCGCGACCGCGACGGGCTTGTCGGCGAACGCGTCGCCGGGGAGTTCGTCCAACACGGCCTTCAGCAGCGCCGAATAGCCGCCGTGGTAGACGGGCGAGACGAGGACGACGGCCTGCGCCGCCCCGACCCGCTCCCGCAACTCCCGCAGCTCCCGCGCGACCTGCGTGGCGGTGCGCCCGAACGGCAGCGCACCCAGCTGCCCGGTGTTGACGATCTCGGGCTCGACGCCGGCCGACTCGAGCGCGTCCGCGATCGCCCGTGCGAGCGCTGCCGTATGGGAGTGCTCACGCGAACTGCCCATGAATACCAGGGCCTTCATACCATTACTCCCCACAATGGCGTCGACATGACGGTTCTCGATTCAGGACGGGCGTCCGCTGAGGGCCAGCGTGTGCCTGGTCACGCGCGCCTTGGTCTCGAGGTAGTAGCGGTTGTCCTCGGTCATGAAGACCCCGGTCGGCACGACGCTGACCACCTCGATCCCGTACTCGGCCAGCTGGGCGGCCTTCTGCGGGTTGTTGGTCAGCAGGCGGATCGCCGAGATGCCCAGCAGCGCGAGCATTTCGGCGGCGACGCGGTAGTCCCGCGAATCCGGCTCCAGGTTGAGCTCCTGGTTCGCGGCGTAGGTGTCGAAGCCACGGTCCTGCAGCACGTAGGCGTCGACCTTGTTGTAGAGCCCGATTCCCCGCCCTTCCTGGCGCAGGTAGAGCAGGCAGCCGCCCTCGTCGGAGATCCGTCGCACGGCCTCCTGCAACTGCGGGCCGCAGTCGCACCGGGCGGACCCCAGCACGTCGCCGGTGAGGCACTCGGAGTGGATGCGCACCAGCGGTACGTGCTCCGGCGCGACGTCGTGGTCGCCGAGGCTGAGGGCGATGTGCTCGTGCTGATCGCTGAGTCCGCGGAAGGTGTGGAGCTTGGCCTCCACGCTGGCACCGGAGTTGAGGTGCATCGGAACGCGGACGGTCGCGCGGATCCGCGCGGACGCGGTCTCGGTGTCGTGCATCGGTTCTCGTCCTTTCTCTTCCGGTCTCTTCCGGTGTCGACTAGTTGCAGGTGGCGGTGGCGGCGTCCCACATCAGGCTTGCCGGGCAGGCCGCCGCCGGCTCGGCAGCGGCGGCCACCGCGTGGTACCCGCTGACCGGACCGACCGCGAACAGGGCTGCGGCCAACGCGAGCGCGGCAAGGCTGACGATCCGGGTGAAGCGAATAGGCGTGCTCATGACATCCCCCTGGATTGACGGGCTGTGGGCGAACAGCAGGGATTGAACTCGGAGCCCCGTGCGTGACTCAGCGATCGATTCGCTGACAACCCAACTGTCGCTCGAGTGCGCACGCGGCTGCCACCGGCAGAACTGGCCGAACCCGGCAGTGCCTGATCCGGCCAGCCCGGCCGCAGAAGGACGCCGCGGTTGGTGTCAGGGGCTGACACCGAGCGCCCCCGCTCGCTACAGTGGCCCGTATGACCCCGCTCGTGAGCCGCCGCCATGTCGATCACGGGCGTGCCACCACGACCGGCTGTCGCCGCGTCAGCTGACGCGGCCGCTCTGTTTCACCATCTTCGGCTCCGGTTCAGGAGCCTTGAGCGCCGCCCTCGTTCTTCTCCCCGGGCGGCCCGTGCGCCCGGCCGCCGTCCTTCACCCGACCCTGGAACAGGACCCCGCCATGCGCCTGCGCACCCCGCGCATCGCCGCCGCGCTCACCCTCGCCACCGTGCTGTGGACCACGGCCGCCACCGCCTTCGCCGCAACCCCGGCGTTCGGGCCCCTGCCGCCGCAGAACCCGGCCACCGCGCCCAACGGCACCGCGACCATGCACGGTGACAGCGCCTCCAGCGACACCACGCCCTACCCGGGCCCGGGCACCGGTCCGGTGCGGTGGAGCCGGACGGCGCTCGCTTCCGCCTGTCCGACGGTGGTGATCGGTGGCGACGGCCTGCCCGTCGCGCTCTGCACCACGATCTTCGGCCAGACCCCGACGGTGCACCTGCTGGACCCGCATACCGGCGCCGACCTGGCCTCGCTCGCGCTGCCCAAAGGCAGCCTCTTCGGCGGCGTCTACGCCTACCTCGACAGCGCCAACTCCCTGGTGGTGGTGGACGGCAACGACAACCTGCTGCGGATCGGCCACCACCAAGCAGCTGGTGGTTGGTCTCTGACGGTTAATCAGTCGACGCCGTTGGCCGCTGCGATCCCGGCCGGTGACAACGTGGCCGGGCTCAGCCCGGGTTGGGGCGGCCGGGTGTGGTTCGCCACCTCGGGCGGCGTGATCGGCACCGCCGACACCGGCACCGGTGTGGTGCGCAGCATCAGCACCGGTGAGGGCGTCGGCAACAGCATCTCCACCGTGCCCGGGCACACCGCCGTCGCCACCGACCACGCGCTCTACCTGCTCTCCGAGGCCCCGGACGGCACCCCGGTGATCGACTGGCGCGCGCCCTACGACCGCGGTCCGGGCCGCAAGCCCGGCCAGCTCAGCTGGGGCACCGGTGCGACCCCGAGCTTCTTCGGACCCGGTGACGGCACCGAGTACGTGACCATCACCGACAACGCGGCCCCGCACGAGCACCTGCTGGTCTACCGGGTCGCGGGCGGTCCGGCACCGGTCTGCACCACGCCGGTGCTGACCTCCACCTCGGCCAGCGGGACCGAGGACGCGGTGATCGCCTCCGGCCGCAGCGTCTTCGTCACCAACACCTACGGCTACCCGTACCCCGCGCTCCCGGCCGGCGCACCGGCCAGCGTGCCCGCCTCGGCGAACTTCGACGGCGGGCTGAGCCGGGTGGACCTGGACGCCGACGGGTGCCACGTGGTGTGGAACAGCGGCGTCAAGTCCGCTGCCCTGCCGCGCCTTTCGCTCGCCGACGGGAAGATCTACACGGTGACCGTCAGCGGACCGACCGGCCTGCTCGGCAGCGACACCTTCGCGAGCTACGCGTACGCCGTGCTCGACCCCGCCACCGGGGCGCAGCTCAGCTCCGTCCCGATCGGGATCGGCCTGCTCTACAACCCGCTGCAGATGACCGGCACCACCGCACCGGACGGCACTCTCTACCAGGGCACCGAGACCGGCGTGCTGCGCTTCACCCGCGGCTGAGCCGCTTGGTGGTGGGGAGCTCGCGGCGTTCTCGGCCGGCGTCCAGCGGCAGTACTCCGGTGAGCACGGCCGGTGGTGTGCGGGCCCAACGGTGGGCCCGCACACCGATTTCAGCGGGTCTGGTCGGTCGGTCGGATCAGGATCTCGTTGACGGCGACGTGTTCCGGCTGGGTGAGCGCGTACAGGACGGTGCCGGCGATGTCCTGGGGCTGAAGGGTTCGCATGGAGTCGGCGTAGTTCCTGGCGAGGGCCTGCATGGCGGGGTCGGTGATGTGGGTGGCCAGCTCGGTTGCGACCATTCCGGGTTCGATGACGATGACGCGTACGCCCTGCGCGGTGACTTCCTGCCGCAGGGCTTCCGAGAAGGCGGTGATGCCGAACTTGGTTGCGGCGTAGACACCGCCGCCGGCAGATGCGGTGCGCCCTGATGTCGAGGAGACCTGCACCACGGCGCCCTTGCTGTCCAGCAGGGAACCGTCCGCAGTGACGTCACGGGCACGGACATCGTGCTGCTACACGCGGGCATCCATCAAACGGCGGCGCCCTTGCTGGCCGCACAGCCGCAGGCATGGCGCCGCTACCTCGAACTGGCCCTGGACGGGCTCCGCGCCACCGGAACCCGCAAACTGCCGTATCCGCCGGGCGACCTGCACCTCGGTGAGCATTCTGGGAAGAGCTGACCTGCGGACGCCGCCATCTCCCTTCGCCGCGCAGCCGTGCAGCGCGTGGAGTCGATGCTGACAAGCGACAGATCCATCTCGCCCCGACTGGTCAGCGCAGATGTGACACGTCGTTGTACAGGCGCATGGACGAGGTCGTGCCGGTGTACGTCACGCTGGAGAAGGAGGCCGGGGAGAGTTCCATCGCGTGCACCGCCTCCGCCGGAGCGTTGAGCGCCAGCTGGATCAGTGCCTTGATCGGCGTGACATGGGTGACGGCGAGGACCAACTTCCCCTGGTACCGGGACAGTAGCTCGTCCCTGGTTCGCGCGATGCGTTCGGCCACCTCGGCGAAGCTCTCCGCGCTGCCGGTGGGGGCCACGTCCGCCGAGCCGTGCCAGGCCTGAAGGTCCTCGGGGAACCGGGAGCGTACTTCCTCGTAGGTCAGTCCCTCCCACTGCCCGAAATCGGCCTCCCGCAGCCCGTCGTCGATCACGAGCTCCAGGCCGAGCCCCCGGGCCACGACCGCCGCCGTCTGCCGGCAGCGCCGCAGCGGGGAGCAGACGACGACGTCGACCCCCGCCGTGGCCAGGAGCGTGGATTCGGCCGCGCGTGCCGCCTGCCGGCGCCCCACCTCGGAGAGTTCGGGATCGGTGCCGCCGCTTCCGGAGAACCGCTTCTGTGGAGTCAGTGTGGTCTCCCCGTGCCGTAGCAGCAGCAGCGTCGTGGGGGCGGCCGAGCCTTCGGCCGCCGGTGACCAGCCGCCGCGTGCCGACAGAGCGGTTGCGGAGCTGATGGACCCGGTGCGCGGGTCTGGTTCTCGTTCCGAGATCATCTGCCCAGACTAGCTTCGAGGCTTCGAGGCGCTTTGACCGTCCGTCACCAGAGGCTCGTCCGGACGTCATTGACATCCAGCGCAACTGGGCCGGCTGACGTGCGTCCCGCCCTGCTGAGTTGACGTCAACCGGTGCGTCCGAGCTCAGTACTCGCCCTTGATCACGAAGTAGGAGCCGCGGATCACCCCGGCCAGCTTTGACTTCTGACGCGCGAACTTGAAACGCGAAGCCAGCTCCTCGGGAACGTCCATGCCCTCCGAGAGCTTGAACCCGACTGCGCGCTTCGCGCCTTCTTCGATGCCGTACATCACGTTGACCGACAGCCCGGACTCGTAGAACACGTAGGCCATCCGGAGCCCGTCCACCTCGAAGGACGTCACCTCGAGCGGGCGGGCGGAGACGACGATCTCGCGCTCGTGGGCGAGGATGCGGGTCACCCAGTCGAGCGTCTCGGGTGCCTCGCTCGCCGGGCTGACGGTGAAGACGTGGTCGTACTTGTTCTTGTAGTAGCGCGCCTCGTTGGCGCGAAGTCCAGCGAGAGCGTCCGCGACCGGGGACGATTCCAAGCCGACGGTGGACACGGTCACGAAGTCGACGACGTACGGCATGGACCCTCCTGGTGACGATCTGTCAGGGCGACTGTAGAGCCGCTCTCGTCGGGCGCACCTCGGGGACACACCGTGCTGGGCCGCGCTTGCGGATCCGCCGAGTCGGCCACAAGGTGCCCTCGGGTGTCGACACAGACAAAGTGATATCACTATGATAGACACCGGCGGCCGGCCCAGGACGACCAGCCGCCCGTAGCCGACACGAGGGACCGGTCAGATGAGACTCACGCGAAGAGGCCCGGCGTCCGCAGCGCAACCGCCCGACGGTGGCGACCTTCCAGGCAACGGCAGGGCCGCCGCGATCGAGGTCAGCCACCTGGCCAAGACCTTCGGTGGCCGGACCGCCGTGCACGACGTCTCGTTCAGCGTCGCCCGCGGCGAGGTCTTCGGGTTCCTCGGCCCCAACGGGGCGGGCAAGACGACGACGGTGCGGATCCTGGGCACGCTGATAGCACCGACCTCCGGGTCGGCGGTCGTGGCCGGCATCCCGCTGACCGCGGGCAACGAGGCCGAGATCCGTCGACGCATCTCGATCATGCCGGAGGCCCCCGGTCTGTACCGGAGGTTGACGGTACGGGAGAACCTGGAGTTCTTCGCCCGCCTGCACGGTCTGGCCGGCCGTGCGGCCCGGATCGACGAGGCGCTGGACGCCGTCAACCTCGTCGACCGCGCGCAGGACGCCTGCGGGAGCCTGTCGAAGGGCCTGCGCCAGCGGGTCGCGCTGGCGCGCACGCTGCTGAACGATCCCGAGGTCATGTTCCTGGACGAGCCCACCTCGGGCCTGGACCCGGTGGCGGCGCACGAGGTGCACGGTCTGATCGACTCGCTGCGGCAGCGCGGCGTCACCGTCTTCCTCACCACCCACCGGCTCAACGAGGCAGAGCGCCTGTGCGACCGGATCGCGATCATGAACACCAGCCTGCAGACCATCGGCCGACCCGACGAACTGCGCCACACGCTCTTCGACAGGTCGCTGGACATCACGACGGCCGCACCGCTCACCGACCCGGACCGCGTCTTCACGGGCCTGCCCGCCGTCGAGGGCTGGCGGGCCGAGGCCCGGTCGGCCGACGGCACGGCCGGCTACGTGCTCCAGGTGTCCGATCCCGCGCAGGCGGCGCCCGAGGTGGTCCGCGCCCTGGTGGCCGCCGGGACCGACGTGCTGTCGGTCGGCGAATCGCGGCACTCGCTGGAGGACGTCTATCTCGAACTGGTCGAGGACCAGGAAGGCGGATCGCGATGAGTACCAGCAGCACCAGCACCACCCACATCGCCGCGGTCGTCCGCAAGGAGCTCACCGAGTTCCGGCGCAACCGCTTCATCCTGGCCACGATGGCGGTCCTGCCGGTCCTCTTCCTCATCTCGCCGACCGCCAGCGTCCTGGCGAGCAAGGCGGCCGCGGACAGCCAGAAGCTGGACCACCAGGTGGGCCTGTCGTTGATGTTCCTGATGCTGATCCCGCTCCTGCTGCCAGCCACCGTCGCGGCGAACTCGGTGGTCGGCGAGCGCGAGCAGGGAACCCTGGAGCCGGTGCTGACCACACCCATCCGCCGCGAGGAACTGCTGATCGGCAAGGCGGTGGCGAACCTCATCCCCGCGGTCGTCCTGTCCTACCTCGTGCTCGGCGTCTTCCTGGCGGTCGTGGGCATCGGCGCGAATCCGGTGATCGCCACGGCGATCTCTCACTCGCCGCAACTGCTCGCCGAGGTCTTCTACATCCCGCTGCTGGCCGGCTGGGCGGTCTGGGTCGGCATCGCCGTCTCCACCAAGGCCAACGACACCCGCGTCGCCCAGCAGCTGAGCACGCTGGCGAGCCTGCCTCCGGTCGCGGTGATCGCGCTGATGTCGTTCAACGTGATCAAGCCGACGCTCGCCACCGCGCTCGCCTTCGGGGGCCTCCTGCTGGTCATCGACTTCGCCGCCTACCTGGTCGTCGCGAAGCTCTTCGACCGTGAACGCCTGATCACCGGTACCAAACCCAGCACCGGCCACTGACTCTGCGTCAGCGCGGGGGTGATCCGCCGCGGCGTGGTCGGGCGGATCGCGACCGGGCGGGGTCGCGATCCGCGAGCAGGGGTGGTCAGTCGTGGGCGTGCAGCAGGGCGGGTTCGGGCCGGGTGGGTTCGGGGTGGGGACGGCGGCGGAGGGAGGGGGCGAGGCCGACCAGGACGCCGATGGCGGAGAAGGCCGCACCGACCCAGAGGGCAGTGGTGAAGCCGGTGACGAAGACGGCGGCCGAGGTGTAGGCGCCGGGGCGGGAGAAGACGGAGGCCAGGACGGCCACGCCGAAGACACCGCCGAGTTCGCGCATCGCGCTGTTGGTGCCGGCGGCCATGCCGGCCTCATCGGGGGGCGCCGCCGACAGGACCTCATTGGCCACCGTCGGGAAGACCAGCGAGGTGCCGATTCCGGAGACGGCCAGCGCCACGCCCAACTCGGCGAAGCCGATGTGGGGTTGGGCGACGGCCGCGACCCAGGCCAGGCCGACGGCCTGGAGCAGCAGGCCGACCACCATGAACGGCCGGTTGCCCCACCGGTCGGCGAGCCGCCCGGCGATCGGGGAGACGATGACCGGCGCCGCCGTCCAGGCCAGCAGTCGCAGCCCGGCCTGCAGGGGGCTGAGGTGCTGGGCCGACTGGAAGAACTGCGACATCAGGAAGACCGCGCCGAACAGTCCGGCGTACAGGAAGAAGCTCACGCCGTTGGCCGAGCTGAAACGCGGCCGTCGGAACATCTCCAGCGAGAGCATCGGGGTCAGGGTGCGCCGCTCCCAGCGCAGGAAGAGTCCGACGAGCACCGCCCCCGCGAGCAGCGAGCCGATCACCTCGCCACTGGCCCAGCCTGCGCTGTTCGCCCGCACCAGCCCCCAGGTGAGCCCGAAGAATCCGGCGCCGGCCAGCAGCAGCCCCGGCACGTCCAGGCGAGGCCGCGGGCCGTGGCTCTCGTTCAGCTTCCAGGCGCAGAGCGGTATCAGCGCCAGGCCGATCGGGACGTTCAGCCAGAAGATCCAGTGCCAGTTGATCCCCTGGACCACGGCGCCGCCGACCACCGGGCCCGCGGCCACCGCCAGCCCGGCGATGCCGCCCCACATCCCGATGGCCATGCCGCGCTTCTCCTTGGGGAACGCCTCGCTGATCAGCGTCAGCGTCAGCGGCATCACCATCGCCGCGCCTGCCCCCTGTACGGCGCGGGCGGCGATCAGCGCGCCCACCGTCGGGGCGAGCGCCGCGCCCGCCGACGCGGCGGTGAAGACGGCCAGACCGACGCAGAACATCCGCCGTCGGCCGAACCGGTCGCCCAGCGCCGCGGCGGTCAGCAGCGAGCAGGCGAAGCAGAGGTTGTAGGCGTTGACCGTCCATTCGAGGTCGGAGAGGCTGCCGTGCAGCGAGACTCTGAGGACCGGTAGGGCGGTGGTCACGACCAGGGTGTCCAGTGCGGTCATGAACACGCCGAGTGAAGCGAGCACCAGGGTCCAGCCTCGTCGCGGAGAGATCTCGTTCGCCATGTCGATGACACCTCCTCGTGTCACCTGTTAGACGAACGACCTGGGGCCCGATGGACAGCGATGGCCGAGCAAGTGCGGCGGGCGGACGATGGGCTGAGATGACCGGCTCCAGGCGATCAGCGGCAGGTGATCAGGTGATCGGGTGATCGTGTGATCCGGTGATCGCTCCCGGCGATCGGTCCATTCGGGCCCGTCCCGTTCGTCGTAGAGGTGTCCGACCGAAGCGGGCGGACAGGAACGAACGGAATGAGGAGGTTCAGATGCGCTATCTGCTCATGATCTGTACCGATGAGAGCACGACCGGTGCCCTCGGCCCCGAAGAGGGCAAGGCGATGCTGGCCGAATACGAGGCCTTCGGCGAGGAGATGGGCCGCCGGGGCGTGCTGCAGGGCGGCGAGCGGCTGCGACCGACCGCCGATGCCACGACCGTACGGGTCCGGCAGGACGAGCTCCTGGTGGCCGACGGTCCGTTCGCCGAGACCAAGGAGCAGGTCGGCGGCTACTACCTCGCCGACTGCAAGGACCTCGACGAAGCGATCGAGGTCGCGTCCAGGATCCCCGGGGCGCGGTACGGGACGATCGAGGTGAGACCGATCTGGGAGCGGTAACGGATTCGGTGGAGGACGCCGTCGCGCGCGCCTTCCACGAGGAGTGGGGCAGGATCGTCGCGATCCTGATCCGGGTCACCGGTGATTGGGATCTCGCCGAGGAGTGCGCCCAGGACGCCTTCGCGAAAGCGCTGGAACGGTGGCGCCGCGACGGCGTCCCGGACAATCCGGGCGCGTGGCTCACCACCACGGCCCGCAACCGTGCCGTGGACCGGTTGCGCCGTGCCCGGATCGAGGCCACCAAGCTACGGGAGGTCGCGATGACGTCACTCGATGGGTTGCCGGGCACGGGCGGCGGCGGCCCGGCCGAGCCCGACGGCAGCGGCATCACGGACGACCGGCTGCGGCTGATCTTCACCTGCTGCCACCCGGCTCTGCCGCTGGAGGCCAGGGTCGCGCTGACCCTGCGAACACTGGCGGGGCTGACCACCGCCGAGATCGCCCGCGCGTTCCTGGTCGGTGACCAGACGATGGCCAAGCGACTGGTACGCGCCAAGGCCAAGATCCGCAACGCCCGTATTCCGTACCGGGTACCCCCCGGAGAGCTGCTGCCCGAGCGCACCTCGGCCGTGCTCGCGGTGCTGTATCTGCTGTTCAACGAGGGCTACAGCGCGACCGAGGGGACGGACCTGATCCGCAGCGGCCTGTGCGCGGAGGCGATCCGGCTCGCCCGGCTGCTGGTGCTGCTGATGCCGGACGAACCGGAGGCACGCGGGCTGCTGGCCCTGATGCTGCTGCACGACGCGCGCAGCGGCAGCAGGGTCAACGCGCTCGGGGAGCTGGTCCCGCTGGAGGAGCAGGACCGCACCCGGTGGAACGCCGAGGCGATCGCCGAGGGCCGGGCCCAGCTGGGCCAGGCGCTGCGGCGGGCGCGGCCCGGCTTCTACCAGATCCAGGCCGCCATCGCGGCCTGCCACGGCGACGCCGCCACGGCAGCGGACACCGACTGGGCGCAGATCGCGCTGCTGTACGGGCGGTTGAGCGAGCTGACGCCCTCGCCCGTGGTGCGCCTGAACCTGGCCGTGGCCCGGGCGATGGCCGAAGGTCCCGACGTCGGACTGGAGTTGGTGGACCAGCTGGAGAACTCCGGTGCGCTCGCGGGCTACCACCTGCTGCCCGCCACCCGCGCCGATCTGCTGCGCCGCCTGGGCCACGACGCCGAGGCGGCAGCGGCCTACCGCCAGGCACTGGCCCTCGCGGGCAGCGAGGCCGAGCGCCGCTACCTCGGCCGGCGGCTCGCCGAGCTGGCCCGGGACGCCGCTCCCTGACACAGCGATGGACCTCGAGGATCCGCCGCCGAGCTGCCGACCGCCTCCCGCCTGATCCATGACCAAGGTCCTTGCAAGCAAGAAGACTTGGCGTTCCAGTGACAGGAACCCGCAGACACGTCATGCTGGACGGAACGACGGTGCTGCAGGCTCTGGGGGGCGTTATGGGTGCCAGTTTTCCGGAACAGAAGGGTTCCGCCTCGCAGACCGGTTCCCAATGGCGGGACCGAGAGCCGGACCTGTCGTCCCGGCTCGGCGCTCGGGCGGTGATCATCGCAGCTGTCATCACCGCCGTGGGGGCGGTTGTCGCCGCTGTGATCAGTGTGAAGGGCTGACCGGGCGGCCCCCACCAGGCGAGGCTCGGTCGCTGACTACTGGCCGCGGTTCGCGGCCGGCGCACTCGCCTTCGGTGACCCGCGATCCGGCCTGGCCCACGGCTGCGCCCGGCGCCGCTTCGTCTTTCCGGGCGGTCCCGCGCCGCAGAACGAGCGGTTCTCCCACGCCGTCCAGCCGATCGCCGTGCTGTCCGGCGCGGCGATCGGCTGAGGACACCGGGAGCGGGCCGTCAGACCTGGTAGCGCTCCGGAGCGAGCAGGTGCAGGTGCTCGGCAACCCAGTCGGAGGTCCGGCGCAGCCCCTCCGCGAGGTCGACCCGGGGCTGCCAGCCGGCCAGTGCGCGGGCCTTGGTGTTGTCGGAGAGCAGGCGCTCGATCTCGCTGCCGCCCGGGCGCAGCCGGGTGGGGTCGATCACGACGTCGGCGTGCCGTCCGGAGGCGGTGATCAGGGCCTTGGCCAGGTCGCCGATCGAAACCTCGGTTCCGGTGCCCAGGTTGACCACCTCGCCGAGCGTGCGGTCGGCGCGGGCGATGGCGAGGAAGCCTTCGGCGGTGTCGGTGACGTAGGTGAAGTCCCGGGTGGGGGTGATCGAGCCGAGGCGGATCTCGCCGGCGCCGGAGTGCAGTTGAGCCAGCACGGTGGGGATCACCGCGCGGGCGGACTGGCGGGGGCCGTAGGTGTTGAACGGGCGGACCACGGAGACCGGCAGCTCGAAGGCGTGCCAGTAGGACAGCGCCGCCATGTCGGCGCCGATCTTCGAGGCGGAGTAGGGCGACTGGGGCTGCAGCGGGTGCCGCTCGCTGATCGGGGCGGTGATCGCGGTGCCGTAGACCTCGCTGGTGGACGTGTGGATCAGCCGGGCGCCGTGGCGCAGGCAGGCGGCCGCGATGTTCTGGGTGCCGGCCACGTTGGTCTGTACGTAGGCCTCGGGAGCCTGGTAGCTGTAGGGGATGCCGATCAGCGCGGCGAGGTGGAAGACGGTGTCGCAGCCCGCCACGGCGTCCAGGACCCGCCCGGCGTCGCGGACGTCACCGGCCAGCATCTCCACCTGACCGCTCGTCAGATGGTGGGCGAGGTAGCCGCGTTCGGCGTACGGCTTGTAGTGCACCAGGGCCCGTACCCGGGCGCCGCGTTCGACCAGCAGGTCGACCAGGGTGCTGCCGATGAAGCCCTCCGCACCGGTGACCAGGACCGTGCGGCCGGCCCAGTCCTGCGGCGTGCGCACTTCCTGCGGGGTGGTCGAGTAGTCGTTCATGTGATCCTCCGTGGGTTCGTCGGGCACGGCCGGGTCGGCCGCGCCGGTGGGGGTCAGCGGACCGGCTGGGGGAGCGGGAGCGGGAGGCGGCCGATCGTGCGCAGCACCTTGGCGGCGAGCAGGTCGGCGGCCCGGGCGTGGGTGCCCGGGTCGGCGGCGCGGCTCATCGCCCGCAGCCGGGCCGGGTCGGCGAGCAGGGGTTCGACGAGCTGGGCCAGCCGTTCGCCGGTGCACTCGCCGTCCGGCAGCAGCAGGCCGGCGCCCGCGTCGCAGAGCACCCGGGCGTTGTGCGTCTGGTGATCGTGCGGCGCGTGCGGGTAGGGCACCAGGACGGCGGGCACGCCGGTGCTCGACAGTTCCGCCACGGTGGCCGAGCCGGCCCGGCAGACCATCAGGTCGGCCGCCGCGTAGGCGAGGTCCATCCGGTCCAGGTAGGCCACGGCGGTGGCCACCGGACTGCCCTCCAGCCGGGCCCGGACCTCGCCGAGGGCGGCCGGGCCGGTCTTGATCAGCAGGCGCAGGTCGTTCCGGTACCACCAGCGCCGGGCCAGCTCGACGGCGGCCTCGGTCAGGCGGGCGGCGCCCAGGCTGCCGCCGTTGAACACCACCAGGTGCCCGCCCGGCGGCACGCCGAAGTACCGCCGGGCCTCGGCGCGCAGCGCCGGCCGGTCCAGCGTGGCCACCGCGCCGACCAGGGGCATGCCGACGGTCTCGGCCGTCAGACCGGCGGGCAGGTGCGCGCGGGTGCGGTCGAAGGCGAGCGCGACGTGCGGGGTGAGCCGGGCCGCGAAGCGGTTGGCCCGCCCGGGCACGGCGTTCGACTCGTGCACCACGCTGGGCAGCTTGGCGAGCCGGGCGCCCACGATCACCGGCGCGCTGGGGTAGCCGCCCATCCCGACCGCCACCTGCGCGCCCTCGGCCCGCAGGATCTCCTGGCACTGGCGCCCCGAGCGCAGCAGCGCGGCGGGCAGCAGGTACCGGCGCAGGCCGAGGGAGGCGTCGAAGGGGATCATGTCCACCGTGTGCAGCCGGTAGCCGGCCTCCGGAATCAGCTTGCCCTCCAGGCCGCGATCAGTGCCCACGAACGAGATCGCCGCTCTCGGGTCCGCTCGGCGCAGCGCCTCGGCCAGCGCCAGGCCCGGGTAGATGTGACCGCCGGTCCCGCCGGCGCCGATCACCACTGACAGGGGCTGGTCCCCGTGTTCCGTTCTCATGGCACCGCAGCCTGCGCGGCCGCATTAAGAGAGTTATCAGAGCCTGGTTTGCGAGGCTTGTCCCATGAGCAACGGACTGAGGGTCCTGGTCGTCGAGGACGACCCGGAGGTGCGCGCCGCCGTCGAGGACGGCCTGGCGGTCGAAGGCTACGCCGTGCGCGGCGCCGCCGACGGGCTGGCGGCGCTGAGCGAACTGGCCGACTGGCAGCCGGACGCGATGGTGCTGGACCTGCTGATGCCAGTGCTCGACGGACTGGCGGTCTGCCGGCGGCTGCGGGCGCTGGGCGACCGCACCCCGATCCTGGTGCTGACCGCCCGGGACTCGGTGAGCGACCGGGTGGACGGGCTGGACGCGGGCGCCGACGACTACCTGGTCAAACCGTTCGCGCTGGACGAGCTGACCGCCCGGCTGCGGGCCCTGCTGCGCCGCACCGCCCCCGCCCCGGACGACCCCGGCGCCGCCTTCGCCGACCTGACGGTGGACCCGGTCACCCGCACCGGCAGCCGCGGCGGGCGGCCACTGGAGTTCTCCCGCACCGAGTTCGCCCTCCTGGAGGTGCTGCTGCGCCACCCGGGACAGGTGCTGCCACGCGAGCTGATCATGGAGCTGGTCTGGGGCGCCGACTTCGGCCCGGACTCCAACTCGCTCGCGGTGTACATCAGTTACCTGCGCCGCAAGCTGGAGGCCGACGGCGAACCACGGCTGGTGCACACCGTGCACGGGGTGGGCTACCGGCTGGCGGAGCGGTGAGGGCGCACGCCCGCTGGCGTCGCCACCGCCCGCTGCGCACCCGGCTGGCGCTGGCCTGCACGGCCGCGGTCGCGTTCGTCGCGCTCGGGGTCTGCGCGGCGGCCTTCACCATCGTCCGGTACGAACTGCTGCACCAGCTCGACCTGAGCCTGACCCAGCAGGCCACTCTGATCCAGCAGCAGTACCGCAACCAGCCGCCGCAGGCGGTCTCCGGCGAGTGCGGCTACCTGGCCGCCCCGGCCTGCACCCAGATCGTGCCCGCTGACCCCGCCAAGGACCCGACGGCCCGCTACGTGCTCCCGGTCACCGAGGCCACCCGCCAGGTGGCCGCCGGGCAACGCGCCGGGTACCACTCCGACATCACCGTCAGCGGCCACCCTGCCCGGATGCTGACCACCGCGATGGGCACCGCACCGGCCGGCGCACACCAGGCCGTGCAGGTCGCGCTGCGCTCCGACGCCGCCGACCGGGGCGTGCGACAGGCCGGCGAGCTGATGGCGGCCGTCGCGGCAGCCGGCGTCCTGCTGGCGGCCGCGCTCGGCTACGCGGTCGCCCGCACCGGCCTGGCGCCGGTCACCCGGCTGACCAGGACCGCCGAGCGGATCGCCGCCACCCGGGACGCCGGCCTGCGGATCGAGCTGCCACCGGGGCGCCGCGCGGACGAACTGACCCGGCTGGCCGGCAGCTTCAACACCATGCTGGGCGAGCTGGAGCAGTCGGTCACCGCCCAGCGACGGCTGGTCGCCGACGCCTCGCACGAACTGCGCACCCCGCTCACCGCGCTGCGCACCAACGCCGAACTGCTGGCTCGCGCGGACCGGCTGACGGAGGCCCAACGGGACCGGGCGGCAGCGGCGTTGCAGCGGCAGCTGCGCGAGGTGACCGGTCTGGTGAACGACCTGATCGAGCTGGCCCGAGACGAGGAGCCGCGCCCCCTGCTCGAACAGGTGCGGATCGGCCCGCTGGTCGCGCACTGCGTGGCGGCCGCCCAGGACCACTGGCCCGCGGTCGCCTTCGTCCTGCTGGACGAGACGGACGGGCGCACCGTCGCGGGCGTCCCCGCCCGGCTCGCCCGGCTGGTCTCCAACCTGCTGGACAACGCCGCGAAGTTCAGCCCGCCGGGCGGCGCGGTCGAAGTCTCGCTGACGGCCGGCGGCCAGCTCACCGTGCGCGACCACGGCCCCGGCATCAGGCCCGAGGACCTGCCCCACGTCTTCGACCGCTTCTACCGCGCCTCGGCGGCACGGGCACTGCCCGGCTCGGGGCTCGGTCTGGCGATGGCCCGGCAGATCGCCCGCGCCCACGGCGCCGTCCTCACCGCCGAGCCCGCCACGGGCGGCGGGGCGCTCTTCCGGCTCACCCTGCCCGGACCCGACTGAGCGAGAACCCGGCGCGGACGCGGACGTGACCGCGGCACAGACCGTGACTCGGCCGGGGTGATCGGCGTTGAAGAGCACGTGCCCGACCCCACCACGCGAAGGTCCCTGCTCGCGGCCACAGCTGCCGCCGCCGCCACCGCTGTCGCCCCGCGGACCCGGCCCGCCCCGGCGGGCCGACCGGTCCCGGCGGCGATGGACGATACCCAGGCCGGTGGGATCGACTACCAGTCCTGGACCACCGCCGCCGACTGGGCCGACGGTGCCGCGCCGGGGACCACGGCGGCGGACGGCGAGGTCCCGGGCCTGCGCATCGAGGCGGCGGTCGGCACGGTCGACTACCTCGACCCGCACACCGGCACCACCGCCGGCTGGGAGTGGGCGAGCTGGACCTCGCCCGAACGCCCGCTCGCCCACCCGGCGACGCAGGCCGTGGCCTCCTGGAACGCCCGGACCCCCGAGGGGACCTGGCTCGCCGTCGAGCTGAGCGGCAGCTACACGGACGGAGCCCGTACACCCTGGTACGTGATGGGCCGTTGGGCGGCCGGCGACCAGGACATCCGCCGCACCAGCGTGGCGGGCCAGCAGGACGGCCGGAGCAGCATCCGCACCGACACCTTCGCCATCGACACGCCGGCCGGCGGTCTGCGCCTGGCCACCTGCCAACTGCGGCTCACCCTCTACCGCAAGCCGGGCACCCTGCTCACCCCCGTGGTCCAGCGCCTGGGTGTGCTGACCTCGGACCTGCCCGCCTCCGCGCAGACGCCGGCCACGGCGCCCGGCCCGGCCGCCGGGCACGAACTGCCCGTGCCGCGCTACTCGCAGGAGGTCCACCAGGGCCAGTACCCGCAGTACGACAGCGGCGGCGAGGCCTGGTGCAGCCCCACCTCCTCGCAGATGGTCCTCGCCTACTGGGGCCGCACGCCCGCGCCCGCCGACCTGGCCTGGGTCGACCCCGCCTACACCGACCCGCAGGTCTGCCAGGCCGCCCGCGGCACCTTCGACTACCAGTACCAGGGCTGCGGGAACTGGCCGTTCAACGCCGCCTACGCCGCGACCTACCCGGGCCTGCAAGCCGTCGTCACGCGGCTGCGCTCGCTGACCGAGGCCGAGCACCTCATCCTGGCCGGCATCCCGCTCATCACGTCCCTCTGCTTCCTGCCGAGCGAGCTCGACGGCGCCGGCTACGGCACCGCCGGACACCTCATGGCGGTCATCGGCTTCACCGCCGACGGAGACGTCATCGCCAACGATCCCGCCTCACCCTCCAACGAGGCGGTCCGACGCGTCTACCAGCGCCACCAGTTCGAGAACGCCTGGTTGCGCACCACGTGGACCAACGCCAAAGGCGAGGCGGCTGACGGCAGCGGCGGAATCTGCTACCTCTACTTCCCGGCCGAGCCGACCGCGGCCCAGACCCAGGCACTGGCGGCCTGCGGAGTGCGCTGAGCCCTTCCGCGGACGCGCCGCGGAAGGGCTCAGCGCTCGGTGCCGTCGTAGACCCGCAGCAGCAGTGATCTGCTAGAAGAAGTCGTCGTCCTCGTCCTCGTAGTAGTTGTTGACCACCACGCGCGGCTCGTCGTCGCTCAGCGCCTCGTCCAGCAGGATGCCGCCCAGGATGCCGGCGGCGCCGGCGCCGATCAGCGCCCCGGCGCCGAACCGGCGGCCGTGGTCCGGCCCGGCAGGCTGCGGGTGGCCGCCGGCGGGTGGGTAGCCGGCCTGGACAGGCTGCGGGTAGCCGGCCTGGGCGGAAACGTGCTGGGGCGGAGCGTAGAAGGGCGGCGGGGTGGTCAGCACCCGCTGCGCGCAGGCGGCGCAGGCATGGACCTCGCGCGCGGCACCCCACTGCGGCGACCAGAGCACAGTGCTGCTGCTCGCGCCGTGCGCGGGGTCGAAGAAGCACCTCACGGACGGGCGGACCGGGGCGGGGGAAGGCGGCGGGGTGCTCGGTTCGGCGGCCGGCTGCAGGACCCGCACGCCGAAGTCGGCCGCGATCCCGGCCAGCCCCGAGGCGTAACCCTGGCCCACCGCACGGAACTTCCACCCGCCGCCGTGGCGGTAGAGCTCGCCGAAGACCATCGCGCTCTCGCCCGCGGCCGCCCGCGGCAGGTCGTAGCGGGCCAACTCGGCTTCGCCGGCGGGGTCGAGCAGTCGGATGTGGGCGCTGTGGACCTGGCCGAAGGTCTGTCCGCGCTGCGCCGCGTCGTAGACGGCGACCGCGAAAGCGATCTTCCGCACCTCGCCGGGAACGGCGGCCAGGTCGACCTCGATCTGCTCCCGGTCCGCCGACCCGGCCGCGGCGGGCCCGCGGTGGCGCACCGAACCGTCCGGACTGCGCACGTTGTTGAAGAAGACGAAGTTCTGATCGGAGGAGCGTCCCGCGTGGTCGCACAGCAGGGCGCTGGCATCGAGCTCGCATCCCTCCGCGGCGCTCCACCCCAGCCCCACGAGTACGGTGCCGGCCGCCGGGGCCAACTCGCCCAGTGACACGTTGCCGCCCTGCGTCAGGACCACGCCCATGAATCCGCCTCCAGCGTTCGCGCGCACACGTACCGGTCCGCGTCAGCGACAACGCCCCGCCCACCGCAACGGTTCCCGGCCCGGGTGAGCCCGCGCGCAGGCAGACACCCGCGCCGTCGGCCGTCGCCGGACCGGCGCTACGCCGACCGCAGGGTGAGCAGCGTGATCTCGCTGGGAGCGAAGATCCGGAAGGGAGGGCCCCAGAAGCCGGTGCCCCGGCTGGTGTAGAGCTGGGTGCGCGATCCGTGCCGGCTGAGGCCGTGCACCACCGGCTGGTCGAGCCGGACGAGGTAGTTGAACGGCCAGATCTGCCCGCCGTGGGTGTGGCCGGAGATCTGCAGGTCGATGCCGGCGCTCGCGGCCTGGCCGACGTACTTGGGCTGGTGGGCGACGAGCAGGACCGGCAGGTCCGGGTTCGCCCCCGCCAGCGCGCCGAGCAGGTCCGCCCGGTGTCCGGTCAGCCCGGAGGAGGCCGCGACCATGTCGTCCACACCCGCGAGCACCAGACTGTCCCCGCCCCGTTCGACCACCACGTGGCGGTTGTGCAGGGGCTCCCACCCCAGCTCCGCCATGAGGTCGAGCCAGCCCTGGGCTTCGCTGGAGTACTCGTGGTTCCCGGTGACGTACACCTTCGCCAGTCGTGACCGCATCGTCCCGAGCGGCACGGCCTGCTCTCGGCGCTGGTCCGGGGTGCCGTCGGCGATATCGCCCGCGTGGCAGACGACGTCGGCGTCCAGCTCGTTGACCGCCTCGGCGACCCGCGCCGACCAGCCGGCCCGGTCGATCGGTCCGTAGTGGGTGTCGGCCAGCACGACGACCCGCGTCCCGTCCAGGCCGCGGCCGAGCCGCGGGACGATGACGTCCAGGCGCTTCACCCGGGGCAGGCGCATGGCCTCGCGGTGCCCCCAGGCCAGTAGCCCGGTGGCGATCACCGCGACGGCGATGGCCACGATCCTGGACCGATCCGGGTCGCCGACGCCGAGCGCGATCAGGACGAGCCGCAGCAGGTTGCCCAGCGCCGACCAGGCGAACAGCACCCAGACCACCCCGAGAGTGGTGTCGGCGATGCGTGCCGCCCGGTCCGAGCGCCTGCGCCCGTGGCCCATGACCATCAGCACCGGCAAGGCGGGCACCGCGGCGGCGAAGAGGACCGTGCCGACCAGGACCACCGGGAGGGGCCAGTCGGTGTGGGAGGAGAACAGCGTCCACCAGGGCAGCAAGAACAGTGAGACGACTACGGAGACGAGTACGGCGAGCCGGCGCAGGGTCCGACCGGCGCCTGCGCCCCTCGTCGCCGGCGACGACCCGGCATCGACCGACACGTCGGCCTCGGACGAGGGGTCGACCATGACGGTATCCGGTCCTCCGCCGCGGGCCGGCGGTGTGCCTGGCTCCGACCAGTGGGATTCGTGGTCTGTCACTGCACTGCCCCTTACATCCGCGGTCCGGCCGATTCCCATCATCCGCCATGCGGGCCCGCCACCTGAAAGGGGTCCCACCGCTTCGACCGGGCAGGACGGGATCACGACAGACCGGCCGCCGCTTGCCCGCTACCGACCCACGCTCCGGGGCCGATTCGCGGTGCGCCCCCGGCCCGGGAAGCGGGACGGGCCGTCACCAGTGCTTCGGTGACGGCCCGTTGAGGTTGGGGTGTTCATGCGGTCAGGCTGGTCAGGGCCCGGCGGGCGCGCCGAGTGGTGCGCTCCGCGCGGTTCTTGAGTCGGACCGCGCGCAGGACGCGGTACTCCGCGGCCTCCCGCAGACGCTCGTCGATCGTGGCCTGTGCGGTGTCGAGTCGGTAGGTCATGGTGTTCTCCCCCTGGCGGTGGGCGGTTGGTCGGCATCACCGTGATGCCTGTCCCGGAGCCCGCCCTCTGGCTTCAGATTCTACACCAGAATCGTCGTAGCACCTTTCATTTTTCCTTCTGTTCAGAATCTCGCCTGCTGATCGAAGGCTCAGTGTCGATCGACCCCCAGCTTCGCGAGTGCGGGGCCGGCTACTCCTCGGTAAGGCCGACGCCCGGCGGCGAGTCGAGGGGGCCGGGACTCGCGCTCCTGGCCGCGACCGAACCGTGATCTCCTTCACGTGCTCCACCCAATTCCTCCAACATTGGGGATCGCATCCCGAGAATGGTCAGCCATCGGCGGCTCCGGCGACACCGGCTCGTACGGCGGCTGCCAGGGCTGGAGAGCAAGGAGGCCGCGCGTCAGTGCGGGTCGGCGCTGAGCTGACGGACTGCTACCAGTCGACTCCGGTTCTGGCAAGAAGCCCATGCTCACACAGCTTTCACAGGATGCCGCTTGGCGCGGACCGTGGCACTGGGCAGAATCTGTCGGGTCCACGCCCGGGCAACCACAGTTCACAGGGGGTGACGAACTGGACTGGAGAGCCGCACTGTGAAGTTCCGCGCCAACCGCTCCACCGGAGGCGCCACCGCCCAGACGGCTCCACAGGAGGACTGGCCAACGACGCCGTCCGTCCAGTTGCCGGAGCCGGGGCAGTTGCTGACGGCGCGCGAGATCGCCCTGGTCAAGGCGAGCGCGGCGGCGGTCGAGCCGTACGCGGCCGACCTGCCCAGGTTCTTCTACGCGACCCTCTTCGACCGCTACCCGCAGGTCCGCGAGCTGTTCCCGGTCCAGATGGACGTCCAGCACGACCGGCTGCTGCGCGCACTGCTGTTGATCGTCGAACTCGTCGACGATCCCGCGAACCTGGTGACCTTCTGCACCCAGCTGGGCCGCGACCACCGCAAGTTCGGCACCGTGAGCGCCCACTACGCGGCGGTCGGCGAGTGCTTGCTCGCCACCCTGGAGCACTACGCGGGTCCGGCCTGGACCGGCGAGGTCGCCGCCGCCTGGACGCGGGCGTACAACACCGCCGCCCAGGCCATGGACCAGGCCGCCCTCGACGACGCGCAGCACCGCCCCGCCGTCTGGCAGGCGCGCGTCGTCGACCACCGCCGCCGTTCCGGCGACCTCGCGGAGATCACGGTGCAGACCGACCAGCCGTACCCGTTCGCCGGCGGGCAGTTCGTCAGCATGGAGACGCCCTGGTGGCCCAAGACCTGGCGTTACTACTCCCCGGCCAACGCCCCGCGCCCGGACGGGAGCATCACCTTCCAGGTCCGGGCCGTCACCGGCGGCCGAGTCAGCAACGCCCTGGTGCGCCGAGCCGTTGTCGGTGACGTCCTACGGCTCGGTGCCCCGCTGGGCGACATGGCGATGGATCGCCGCTCGCGCCGGGGCGTGGTGTGCGTGGCCGGCGGCACCGGGCTCGCGCCGATCCGGGCGTTGATCGAACAGGCTGTCCTGGACGGCTTGCAACGACCCGTCGACCTGTTCGTCGGCGCCCGCGCCCTCGAGGAGCTCTACTCCCTCGACGACCTGTACCAGCTGGCGCAGCGCCACCCCTGGCTCACCATCAGGGCCGTGGTCGCCGACGAGCAGTCGCCCGGGAGCGGAGACGGCGACCAGTTGTTGAGGGCCATGGCCCGCTCAGGGCCCTGGCCGGAGCGCGACGCCTATCTCGCCGGACCCGCCCCGATGGTCCTGGCCGCCGGTCGAACCCTGCGCCGCGGCGGGGTCCCGCTGGAGCGCATCCACCATGACCCGTTCGTCTCACTCGACAAGGTCGACCCCTCGTAACCCAGCCCGCCTTCACTCCTGCCCCCGCAGCCGCCCCGGCGTCCCCGGCCCCCTCCTGGGCACACCGGCCGGCACCGGTGGCGCGCCAGGGGTGACGGCACGCGCTGCGCCGGGAGGGCTGAGCCGGACGCGGCCGATCAGGGCCCGGCGGTGCCGGTGCGCCCTGATGGGCCGTCAACTCGCCGGAGGCAGCGGCTTCGGGCGAACCAGCAGGGCGATGCCCAGCGCCATGCCGGATTGTGGACGCCCTGCACTGTCCCGGTCGGGATCGCATCGCGCCGGATGCCCATGAGAAAGCTCCGCAGGGCCCGATCCTGACACGCCTTGGCCGAGAGAGCTTGGCGTGCTCGTTGCCGCCTACCGGGGGTCATCGCCCGGTCACCGGCCCACTTGATCTCGCGTGAGGATACGGTTACGGTACGTATGGTTGCCTTGGGCAACCAGCTGTGGGGTGGGGTGTATCGAGACTCCGCCTGTCGTGACGGTCGGTCACCGCTGCCCGTCACTCACGAACTTGACGATGGTCGGTGGGCGCGGGGAGCGCGCGCCGGCTGTAGAAGGGATCAGCCGTAATGTCTGGCGAAATCCAGGAGTTCCGCACCTACGTGGAGGACACCCTCGACGCCCTCGGGCAGTGGCCCGAGCGCGAGGCGCTGGTCCACGAGGGGCGGCGGATCAGTGCGGGGGAGTTGCGCGGGCTTGTCTACCGGATGGCCCGGGTGTTGCTCGACCAGGGTCTGGGCCGCGGTAGGACCGTCACCCTGCTGAGCGGAAACCTGCCCGAGGCGATAGCCGTGCGGTATGCGGCCAATCTGATCGGCTGCACCGTCAATCACCTTTACAACAAGCTGTCGGTGGAGGTGCAGGCGGCGATCGTCCGCGACGTCGAGACCGCGGTACTGATCGTGGACCCGCGTCTGGCGCAGCGGGCCATGGACCTGGTCGCGCTCGTCCCGGTCCGCACCGTCCTGGTGCTGGGGGAGGCGAAGGTCGGCGCGGACCTGGTGGAGCTGGCCGCCGAGCAGTCGGCCGAGCCGATGGCGGCTCTGGCCCGTCCCGAGGACATCGTCAGCATCCGCCACACCGGCGGCACCACCGGTCACCCCAAGGGCATCTGCAGCACCTTCGGGCAGGCGGCCGCCTTCCGTGGCGGCCTGGAGGAGGCGGAGGGCGCGAGGGAGCCGGAGCGGCAACTGGTGTGCACCACGCTGGCGCACGCGGCCGGTCACCTGGCCGACCACACCCTGGCCGAGGGCGGCGCGGTCGTCCTGCTGGAGGACTTCGACGCCGCCGAGGTGCTTGCCGCCATCGAGCACGAGCGCATCACCCGGCTGTTCGTCCTGCCGCCGCTGCTCTACCAGTTGCTCGACCACCCGGACGCGGCGCGCACCGACACCACCGCCCTGCGCGCCCTGATCTACGGCGGCTGCCAGGCTTCACCGGCCCGGCTGGCCGACGCCCTGCGGCGTCTGGGTCCGGTGCTCTTCCAGTTCTACGGTCAGAACGAGGCCGGCGGTATCAGCACGCTGGCCACCGCCGACCACGACCCCGAGCGCCCCGACCGCTTGCGCTCGGCGGGCAAGGTGCTGCCAGGGGTCGAGGTGGAGGTCCGTGACCCGGACGGCCACGCGCTGCCCGTGGGCGAGCTCGGCGAGATCTGCGTGCGCTCGGGTGGCGTGATGCAGGGCTACTGGAAGCAGCCCGAGCTGACCGCGGAGGTCCTGCGCGGCGGCTGGCTGCACACCGGCGACCTGGGCCGCTTCGACGAGGACGGCTACCTCACCGTCGTCGACCGGCTGAAGGACATGATCATCGTGATGGGTGGTCACGTCTACACCACCGAGCTGGAGGACGTGCTCAACACCCACCCCCAGGTGCTGCAGAGTGCCGTGTTCGGGGTCCCCGACGCCGACCGGATGGAGCAGGTCCACGCCGTGGTGTTGGCCGCGCCCGGCAGCACATTGGACGAGCGGGAGCTGCGCGAGATGGTGCGTCAGGAGCGGGGTGCGATGTACGAGCCGGCCCGGATCACCTTCACCGACGCGCTACCGCTCACGGACGCCGGCAAGCCGGACAAGAAGCTGCTGCGCAGCCAGGCCGAGGATGCGGCCGACCGGCTGATCTGAGCCGTGCGGCGCGGGGGCGAGGAACGGTCTACCGGAGGGACGGAGCGCCCCGTGGCGTCTGCACGCGCGGTGCAGGCGCCACGGGGCGTGCTCGGTTTGAGTCGCCGAGTTCAAGGCCCACATCGCCGAGGACGGCGAACGCCGTGCGGCGGTGTCCGGGAATGTCCGAAAACCGACTCAGCTCTTGCCGCCGTGATCCGCTGAAAACATCGCTTCGTCCGGCCGTACCCCGGTGGAGCTGTCCGCCGATGCGTGTGCCGGGTTCCGTTCACCGGGGGAACCACACCATGCTGTCTCGCCGTACTTCGCTGCGGAGCGCCACCGCCGTCCTTGGCGCGGGCACCGCGCTCGCCCTGACCATGTCCTCGCCGGCGTCCGCCACCGAAGGCGACTTCCCGATGCCCACCACCCTGAACTGCGTCGCCGCGCAGAAGATCGAGCCGCGGCTCTACACCGATGGCCTGTACCACGACTTCCAGGCCATCGACCCGACCAGGACCAACGGCCACTGCGAGTTCGTGGTCTGGGACAGCGGCCAGGTTCGGTACGCCTCCCCCAGCGGTGCGCAGTCCCCGTGGACCTACGACGGCCCGGGCCACTCCGTTCGGACCGAGATCATCGACTACACCGGAGACGCGCCCTCCTGGGGCATCGACAACTGATCGCAGACCGGCTCGGGGAGGCGTGTGTCTCGCCGGGCCGGCTTGTGGTGCTGGTCGGCTGGTCGTCAGTCGGTGGGTTGTCGGGGTCGTCCGGGGACCCACAGCGGCACCGGGCCGTCGAGCGGCATGTGTCGGGCGGCGTGTTCCTCGAGCTGTTCGCCGGCCTGGTCCGGATCGTGGTCGCTGAGTTCCGTCAGGGCGGTGGCGGCCAGCTGGGCGCAGGCCAGGATCAGCGCGAGGGTGTCCTGGCGACGGTGTCGTTCGCGGATGTACGCCTGGCTCCTGTCGTCGATGCGCTGGCCGTGGCTGTGCCCGCTTTCCGCGGTGAGGGCCTGGACGCCGTGCCAGAGCAGGGTGAGGGCGGTGGGTTCGGCCGGGTGCGCCACTTCCGCCCGGCCGGCCTGTTCGCGAGCCTCGGCCGAGCGCAGGCCCAGCCATTCCAGTACGGCCGGACCATCCCCGTCGTGGACCTGTAGGAGCAGTTGCGCGGCCCGGTGGACGAGTGCCCGCAGGATCGATGCGGCCGGAATCTGCAGGCCCGGAGCGGGTGGGTCGCCGAAGGTCAGCCACGCCTGCGCGAACGAGCCGGCGCGGATCCGCCACGCCGTGGCCTTCGCCGCCCCGTCCAGCCACTGCTGCGCGCCCAGCCGGACCAGGCCCGCGGCGGCGAGCTGCACGGCGTCCTCGTCCAGTGCGAGCAGCCGTCCACTCCTGAGCACATCGCACCCCCACTAGCGAGCCATGACCGTCAGCGCATATCTCACCACATCTGGACGTGGGCGAACCAGATGGGCCGGTGAGGTTGGTCTCCCGCCGGCGATCGTGCGGCTGTCGGCTTGCTGCAACCCTGCCAGGTCGGGCCCGGCCATCGCGTGGACCGGGGGTGCCGCTCCCGTGATCGTCTGTGCCCAGCTCCGTGCCACCGTGCTCAGCCGCGTGCCAGGTACTCCTCCAGCGCGGCCGTGACCAACTCGTGGGCCTCGTCCTGCGCCAGGCCGGAGACGGTGACAGTGCCGATGGCGCCTGTCCCTTCGAGGATGATCGGGAAGGCGCCACCATGGGCGGCGTAGGTGTCCGGGCGGAGGTGCGACCTCTGCTCGAAGGTGTTGCCCTGCGCGAGGTGCCGCAGCCGCACCAGGTACGAGGCGTGTCCGGAGCGGCCTGTGGTGCATGCTTTGCGCTGGATCCAGGCGTCGTTGTCGGCGCTGGTTCCGGGCAGCGCGTAGTGGAAGAGTTGCTGAGTGTTGCGGCGGATGTCGATGGCAACGACGGCGCCCCGCGCCCGGGCCAGTTCGACCAGGAGGGTGCCCAGCCGCCAGGCGTCCTCGTTGTCGAAGCGGGCCAGCACGAGGCGGCGTTCCTGCTCCTCGATGCGGGCGACCAGCTCGCCTGCCTGGTCGGGTGTCATCGGGCGACCTGCGGCAACTCGACGGTGCGGCCCTGGGTGGCCGTGTCCCGGGCGGCCTCCAGCACGATGAGTGTGGCCACGGCGTCATACGGGTCGACCGGCGCGAGCCTGCCCTCGCGCAGCGCGGCGGCCACGCCGGCGTAGAAGGCGGGGTAGTCACCGGGCAGGGGCGGGTGCGGTTCGGCGTCGTCCACGGTGCCGAGCAGGCCCCACTGCGTGCGGGCGGGGGCGCCCCAGTCGGGGCCGGGGCGCTGTCCCTGGCGTAGCGCAGCCTCCTGCGGGTCCAGGCCGTACACCGTGTAGGCGCTGCGGTCGCCGAGGGCCCGCAGGCGTGGGCCGACCTGTCCGGCGAGGGCGCTCCATAGGTGGGAGCGGACGCCGCTGGTGTGGGTGAGGGCGAGGAAGACATCGTCGTCCACCTGCGCGCCCGGGCGGCGGGCGGCGATCTCCGCGTAGACCGAGCGGGTGGGGCCGAAGAGGTGGAGCGCCTGGTCGACCAGGTGGCTGCCCAGGTCGTAGAGGATGCCGCCGGCCGCGCGGGGTCGGCGGATTCTTGCAGCCGGGTTTGAGCTGGGGTCGCCAGCGTTCGAAGCGGGACTCGAAGCGGTGCACCCGGTCGAGCGGGAGTCGGAACGGCTCCACGACGGGCCGGTGGTCCGGCTCGGTGCCTTGTACTGCATCGGTAGCGTCATCGTGACCACGGCCAACACGC
>NZ_JBGCCO010000022.1:0-164093 GCF_041262605.1 Kitasatospora sp. GAS1066B | reverse complement strand
GGTACTGCAGGGGGGACCCTGTGGGAGAGTAGGACGCCGCCGAACAATTCTTCTAGAGAAGCCCTCTTCCTTCGGGAAGGGGGCTTCTCTGCGTTCATGACGCGTGCGATTGGCCGTTACGATCGACGCATGGCACGTCCCGGCCCCAAGGCCCACCCCGAACCCCAACCGCGTCCCGAGCCGTTCGGCTTGTCGACCGATCCTTTTGCGATGGAGACCTCGCACGAGGTGGCCGCGATGTACCTGGCGCCGCCGGAGCGGGTGTTGGTGCTCCGGGTGGACGCCGACACGATGCTGCGGCCCAAGCTTCGGGAGGAGCTTCGGGAGCGCAGCGGGGATCCGCTGCCGGCGACCGTGCAGGCGCTGCTGGCCAGTCTCGACAGCACCCGGGAGAAGGTGCTCGGTACGCTGCACCGCCGGCGGCGCGGGGTGGAGTTCCGACGCTTCCTGTCGCAGCTGGAGCGGGAGTTGCCGGAGAGCGGCGAGCTGCACCTGATCTGCGACAACTACTTCACCCACAAGTCGCCCACGGTGGTGAACTGGCTGCGGGCCCACCCGCGGGTGACGATGCACTTCGCGCCCTCCGAGGAGGCCTGGCTCGCGCATGTCGAGCGCTGGTTCGCCTACCAGGCGGCGCGTGAGGCGTTCCATGGCGACAAGTCGTCCGCCGCCGCGCTGTCCCAGGGGATCGTCGAGTGGATGAAGGCGGTGGCCGAGGTGCCCGCATCGGTCGATGAGGGCTCCGATGAGGGCACCGAGGACGAGGGCACCGCGGACGCCGAGACGGCCACCGCACACGTGTGGGTCAAGCCGCAGCACGACTGAGCGGGCTCCACAGCTACAGCCGCCCCGCCGCCTTCAGCGCCAGGTAGGTGTCGGCGAGGGCCGGCGGCAGGGCCGTGGGCGGGGCGTCCAGGACGGTGGCGCCGAGCCGGGTGAGCCGCTCGGCGATGGCGTGGCGGTCGGCCTGGGTCTGTTCGGCGGCCGCCGCGGCGTAGACGGCCGGCAGCGTGCCGCGACCCGTCGCCAGCTCGGCCAGCAGCGGGTCGGCCACCGCCGCGATCACCACCTCGTGGCGCTTGGTGAGCTGGGGCAGCAGCGGCAGCAGGCCGTCCTCGGCGGGGCCGGCGTCCAGGCCGGTGAGCAGGACGATCAGGGAGCGGTGCGGCGCGAGCCGCAGGGCCGCCGCGGTGAGGGCCCGCAGGTCGGTCTCGACCAGCGCCGGCTCCAGCAGCGCCATCGCGTTGGTGACGGCGGGCAGCACCTCGGTGGCGGAGCGGCCCAGCACCGTGCCGCGCGGGCGCACGTCGTGGGCGAGCAGGTCGACCCGGTCGCCGGCCTTGGTGGCCAGCGCGGTGAGCAGCAGTGCCGCGTCCAGGGCCGCGTCCAGTCGAGGAGCGTCGCCGACCCGGCCGGCCGACGTACGGCCGGTGTCGAGCACGATCAGGATGTGCCGGTCGCGTTCGGGGCGCCAGGTGCGCACGGCGACGGTGTTGCGGCGGGCACTGGCCCGCCAGTCGATCGAGCGTACGTCGTCGCCCGGCAGGTACTCGCGCAGGCTGTCGAACTCGGTGCCCTGACCACGGGTCAACAGCGAGGTGCGGCCGTCCAGTTCGTGCAGCCGGGCGAGGCGGGACGGCAGGTGCTTGCGGCTGGTGAAGGGCGGCAGCGCGCGCAGCGTCCAGGGGACCAGGTGCGAGCCCTGACGGCCCGCCAGGCCGAGCGGACCCAGCGAACGGATCGTCACCCGGTGCGCTCGGTGGTCGCCGCGGCGGGTGGGCAGCAGCGAGACGTCGACCCGGCGGCGCTCGCCCGGCGGGACCAGCAGGCGTCGGCGGGAGGCCGTCAGCTCGGTGCCGGGCCGGAACACCGAAGGCGGCCAGGCGTCCCGCAGCCGGGCCCGCAGCGGTCGCCCGGACGGGTTGCCGACGGTCAGCGTGACGGTGGCCGGCTCGCCCAGGCGCACCGCGCCGTCGCCCGTCCTGGCCAGCTGGAGGGTGCGGACCGGGGCCGCGAGCAGCAGGTCGGCGAGCACGCCGAGCAGTACGGTGCCGCCGACCACGCCGATCCCGGTCCAGGAGGGCAGCAGGAGTCCGACCACCAGGCTGCCGAGGGCGGCGAGGAGGGCGGTACGGCCGGTGAGGGCCACGGTGGACTCCTAGGAAGAGGTGCGGGTGATCAGCGAGGAGCGGGCGTCTGGGCGAGCACGGCCTGGATCACCGTGTCCGCGGTGACGCCCTCCATCTCCGCCTCGGCGCGCAGCTGCACCCGGTGTCGCAGGGTAGGCAGGGCCAGCGCCTTCACGTCGTCGGGGGTGACGTAGTCGCGCCCGGCCAGCCAGGCCCAGGCCCGGGAGGCGTTCAGCAGTCCGGTCGCGCCACGCGGGGAGACGCCCATCGAGAGCGAGGGCGACTGCCGGGTGGCCCGGCAGAGGTCGACGATGTAGGCGAGCACCTCGGGGGAGACGGTGAGCTCGGCGATCGCCGCGCGGGCGGCGGCCAGGTCGGCGGGTCCGGCCACCGGGCGCACCCCGGCCGCGTGCAGGTCGCGCGGGTCGAAGCCGGCGGCGTGCCGGCTGAGCACCTGGAACTCCTGCTCGCGGTCGGGCAGCGGCAGCACCAGCTTGAGCAGGAAGCGGTCCAGCTGGGCCTCGGGCAGCGGGTAGGTGCCCTCGTACTCGAGCGGGTTCTGGGTCGCGGCGACCAGGAAGGGCTCGGGCAGCGGGCGCGGCTCGCCGTCGACGGTGACCTGGCGCTCCTCCATCGCCTCCAGCAGCGCGGCCTGGGTCTTCGGCGGGGTGCGGTTGATCTCGTCGGCGAGCAGCAGGTTGGTGAAGACCGGGCCCGGCTGGAAGGAGAACTCGGCCGTGCGCGCGTCGTAGACCAGCGAGCCGGTCACGTCGCCGGGCATCAGGTCGGGGGTGAACTGGATCCGCTTGGTCTCCAGGCTGAGCGCGGCGGACAGGGCGCGGACCAGCAGGGTCTTGGCCACGCCGGGGACGCCTTCGAGCAGCACGTGGCCGCCGCAGAGCAGGGCGACCACCAGCCCGGTGACGGCGGCGTCCTGGCCGACCACGGCCTTGCCGATCTCGGCGCGCAGGGCGCCGAGCGCCTGCCGGGGGTCGGGCGCGGCGGCGGCCCGCTCGGCGAGCTGGGCGGGGGCGGTCTGGTCGGTCACGGCTGTCGTACCTGCCTTTCCAGGGCATCGAGGTCGTCGGCGAGCCGCAGCAGCGCGGCGTCGTCGCTGGGCGGTGGGCCGTAGAGCAGGTCGCGCGGTCCGGCGGGGTCGCGGTGGCCGGTCAGCCGCTCGCCCAAGGCGGCCAGCAGCGCGGTGGGGTCCGGGTCGCCGCCGCCGAGCGGGACGCCGAGGACGGGCGCCAACCGGTGCCGGACGGCGCGGCGCAGCGCCTCGGCGGCCCGGTCGCGGGCCTTGGCGCGGTGGTAGAGCCGGGCCCGGCCCTCGGTGGTCTCGGCGGCGCGGACCACCACCGGGAGCTGCTCGCTGACCACCGGGCCGAGCCGGCGGGCCCGCCAGAGGGCGGCCAGCACGGTGGCGACGGCCAGTTGCAGGGCGGCCCAGCGCCAGCCGTCGGGGATCAGATCGGTGAACGACTTCTGCGGCGCGGCGGTGCCGGCGGGCAGCGCCTGGTAGTCGGGCAGGTACCAGGTGAGGTGGGGCTGGGTGCCGAGCAGACCGAGGGCGAGTGCGGCGTTGCCGTCGTTGGCCAGGCGCTGGTTGGTCAGGAAGCGCCCGGAGCCGACCACGAGCACCTCGGTGCCCTGGGTGGTGCTGGTGCGGGCCAGCGCGGGGTAGCCCTGGCGCGGGTAGCAGCCGGTGGCGCCGGAGTCGGCGTCGACCTGGTAGAGCCGGCCGCCGAGTTCGGCGCTGCCGGCCCGCTGGGCCTCGGGCAGGTCGCACAGCGGGACGGCGCTCGCGGAGCTGACGGCCAGCGGCAGGTCGGCGGTGCCGGCGGTGTGCAGGCCGGGGGCCAGCAGGTCGAGCGCGGTGCTGTCGGGCGAGATCAGCACCAGGCGGCGGTGGCCGGCGGCGGCCAGGGAACGCAGTTGATCGGTCGTCAGCAGGTCGGGCAGCGGCAGCACGACGGTGTCGGCGCCGCCCGGCGTGGCGAGCCGGTCGGCGTCGGCGGTGGTGTCGACCGTGATGCCCTGGGCACGCAGCAGTTGGGCGACGGCCTTGGTGCCGTCCGGAGCGGCGGAGCGCGGGTCGAGTGAGGGATAGGCGGTGCTGTCGCCGAGGCCGGCGATCAGCAGGCCGGCGACCAGCAGCACGGCCGCGGCGGCCAGGAACCAGCGGGCGCGGTGCCAGAGTTGACGGAGCGTCGGGGTCAGCGACGCGGCCTCAGCGGCGGGGGCGGCGGGGGCGGCGGTGGTGGTCACGCGGCACCCGCCGGGATCGGCGCGGTGGGGCGGGTCTGCCGCAGGGCATCGTCCAGCTCGGCGAGTTGCTGGTAGGCGGGCAGGTCGGCGGCGCGCTCGCCGAAGGCGATGTCGTCGAAGAGCCGGGCGGCCTCGCGCAGCGCGGCGGCGTGCCGGGGCAGTTGGCGGCCGGCTTCGGCGGCCGCCTCGTCGGCGGTCCGTCCCGGGCGCGGGTCGAGCAGGGCGCGCTCCTCCAGCGCTCGCACCAGGGCGCGCATCTGCTCGCGGACGGCTGCCGCGAAGTCGCCTTCGGCGGCGTGCCGGCGAGCCGCCGCGCGGTGCTGCTCGGCGGTGCGCGGCCCGGCGGCGCTGAACAGGGCGGCGGCGCTGGTGGCGGCCCGGCCGGGGCGGCCGAGCCGCCACCAGAGTGCGGCGCCGACCAGCACCGCGATCACCAGGAAGAGGATCAGACCGGTGGTCCCGTTGCCGGCGGCACTGCCGAGCTGCCCGAGCAACTGGTCCAGCCGGTCCCAGAGCCAGCTGATGATCCGCTGCAGCAGGCTCGGGTCCTGCCGGTGGTACTCGGGCTTGAGCAGTTCCTCGCGCGCGGCCTCGCGGGCCGGGTCGCGCGGTGTGGTCACGGGCGCGCCGTCGGCGACGGCGGTGACCCAGTCCCCCCAGGTCGGCATCGGGTCAGGCCGCCCCGCCGCCCTGGCGCGCCCAGCCGGTGCCGCCGTACTCGGGCAGGCCGGCCGCCCGGGCCAGCTCGAGGTCGAGGGCCTCGCGGCGGATCCGCTGGTCGACGTAGAGCAGCACGTTGATCCCGGCCTGGACCGGGGCGGTGATCATCGAGCCGATCACCCCGCCGATCCCGATCACCACCAGCGCGGCGGCCGACTGCGGGTGCAGCGGGTCGCCGCCCAGCCCGCTGATCATCGAGCCGCTCACCAGGCCGGCCAGGATGCGGAACGGGATGGCGACGATCGAGGCGAGGATGCTGGTCAGCACCAGGCTGAGCAGGCTGACGCCGAAGATCCGCCACCAGGAGCCGCGCACCAGCTTGCGGGAGCGGGAGAGCGCGGCCTTGATGCCCTGCTTCTCCAGCATCAGGGCCGGGGCGGCCAGGCAGAGCCGGAAGTACGTCCAGATCGCGACGACGAACCCGGCCAGCATCAGCGGCAGCAGGACCAGCGCGGCATCCGTGCCGCTTCCGGTGGCCACGCCGACCACGATCGCCGGTAGGGAAGCGACCGCCAGGATGCCGGCGATGATCAGGAAGATCAGCACGCTCAGCCCGGCCAGCCGCCACAGCTGCGGACGGGCGGAGCGCCAGGCGTCGCCGATCGAGACGGCTTGGCCCAGCACGGCCCGGCTGACCACCACGGTCAGCAGCGCGCTCATCACCAGCCCGGCCACCGCGCTGACCAGCAGGCCCACGCCGGCGACGACCAGGGTGGTGGTGCTCTGCGCGTCGTGCTGGCTCCACCAGTCGACCAGGCCGAGGACGAGCTGGCTGAGCACCGCGACCACCAGCGAGAGGCCGAGGGCGGTGCGCCAGTGCTTGCGGACGGTGGAGATCGAGCCGTCCAGGATCTCGCCGACACCCAGCGGGCGTAGCGGGATCACGCCGGGCTTCGGGCTGGGCGCCGGGAAGCTCCAACCGCCGCCGCCGGGTTGGTGGCCCCAGCCCGCCTGCGCGCCCCAGCCGGGCTGCTGGCCCCAGCCGGGCTGGGCACCGCCCCAGCCCTGGACGGGCGGCGGCGTCTGGGCGGCGGGCGCCTGGCCGTAGGCGCCGGGGTACGGCGGCGCGGCGGGGGCGCTCGGTGTGGCGGGTGTCGCGGCGGATGTCGTGGGTACGGCGGCGGCCGGTGCCGCGTCGCCGGGCGCGGCGTCGCTCGGCGCGGCCGGCCCGGGGACGGCCGGAGCGGGAGCGGGGGCCGACGGCCGGACGTCCTCGGGATCGGTCCCGGAGGCGCTGGGGGAGACCCAGCCCGGAGTGTCGGTCATCACTGCTCCTCGGCGCGGGGCGGTGCCCCAGGATGGTGGTGCGGCGCAATTCGTGCCGCCCATCGTGCCATGGTGGCGGCAGGCACCCCAGGGGTGCCTGGTTGCTGATCGACAACGGAGTCGGCCGGGCCGAAGAACTTTGGAGTTTGGGTGGATATGGGCGGTAATGCCGGTGTGTCGACCGGGCAATGGGCACGGGTGTGCGGCAGGTCACAATCCGGTAATGAGAGGATGGGCGCATGAAAGGTCGCGTCCTCGTCGTAGATGACGACACCGCACTCGCCGAGATGCTCGGCATTGTGCTGCGTGGTGAGGGTTTTGAGCCGTATTTCGTCGCGGACGGGGACAAGGCGCTCGCCGCGTTCCGCGAGACCAAGCCGGATCTGGTGCTGCTCGACCTGATGCTGCCCGGCCGGGACGGGATCGACGTCTGCCGGCAGATCAGGTCGGAGTCCGGGGTCCCGATCGTGATGCTCACCGCGAAGACCGACACGGTCGACATCGTGGTGGGCCTGGAGTCCGGCGCCGACGACTACGTGGTCAAGCCGTTCAAACCCAAGGAGCTGGTGGCCCGGGTCCGGGCCCGGCTGCGCCGGGTCGAGGAGCCCACGCCCGAGCAGCTGACCATCGGCGATCTGGTGATCGACGTGGCCGGGCACTCGGTCAAGCGGGACGGGCGGGGCATCCCGCTCACCCCGCTGGAGTTCGACCTGCTGGTCGCGCTGGCCCGCAAGCCCTGGCAGGTCTTCACCCGCGAGGTGCTGCTCGAGCAGGTCTGGGGCTACCGGCACGCGGCCGACACCCGGCTGGTGAACGTGCACGTGCAGCGCCTGCGCTCGAAGATCGAGAAGGATCCGGAGCGCCCGGAGATCGTGGTCACCGTCCGCGGTGTCGGTTACAAGGCTGGACCCAGCTGACGTGACCTACCAGATTCACCCCTCCCCGTCCGGCCAGGCCGTCGACGGGGAGGCGCAGTACGGGGAGGCCGCCGCCGCGCGGCGGTCGGCCTCGCCGATGGGGCTGCTCGGCCGCCGGCTGCGCAGCCCGTTCCTGCGGGCCTCGGCGCTCTACCGGCGTTCGATCCAGCTGCGCGTGGTGGCGGCGACCATGCTGCTCTCGGTCGCGCTGGTGGTGGTGCTCGGCGTCGTGGTGATGGCGCAGGTCCGCACCGGGCTGCTGGACACCAAGAAGCACGCCGCCGAGAACCAGGCCAGTGGCGCCTTCACCACCGCGCAGCAGCAGAGCGACGCGCTCAACGAGCAGCGCGCCAAGGCTGGTGCCGGCGACCCGAGCCCGAGCGAGCCCGGTACCTGGATCTCCGACCAGGTCGCCAACCTGGCCAGCGGCGGGCAGGGCGTCTACTCGGTGATCGGCCTGCGGCCCTCCGACGGCGGTGCCCCGCCGAGCGTGATCCGGGCTTCTGGCGACGTGAGCTACAACAGCATCTCGCAGGAGCTGGAGGCGCAGGTCGCGCAGAACCCGAGCGTGCCGCACGAGCAGACCACCACGATCCACCGCGGCACCGGGTCCCAGGCGCGCTCCGAGCCCGGCCTGGTGATCGGCCGGCAGCTGCACGGGCCGGACAGCGTGGACTACCAGCTGTACTTCGCGTTCTCCTTCGCCCAGGAGGACAACACGCTGAGCCTGGTCACCGGCACGGTGGCCACCGCCGGCGTCTTCATCGTGGTCCTGGTCAGCTGCACCGCCTGGCTGGTGGTGCGCCAGGTGGTCACCCCGGTGCGGATGGCCGCCGGGATCGCCGAGCGGCTGGCCGACGGCCACCTCGAAGAGCGGATGAAGGTCACCGGCACCGACGACATCGCCCGGCTCGGCGAGTCCTTCAACCGGATGGCGGACGCGCTGCAGACCCAGATCCGGCAGCTGGAGGAGCTCTCCCGGGTGCAGCGGCGGTTCGTCTCGGACGTCTCGCACGAGCTGCGCACCCCGCTGACCACGGTGCGGATGGCCGCCGACCTGATCTATGACAGCCGCGAGGACCTGGATCCGATGGCGGCCCGCTCGGCGGAGCTGCTGCAGGGCCAGCTGGACCGCTTCGAGTCGCTGCTCGCCGACCTGCTGGAGATCAGCCGCTTCGACGCGGGCGCCGCGGTGCTGGACGCCGAGCCGGTGGACCTGCGCGACGTCGTGCAGCGAGTGGTCGAGGCGGCCGACCCGCTGGCCCGGCTCAAGGGCAGCAAGGTGCTGCTGGCCGGCGCCGACGAGCCGGTGGTGGCCGAGGTCGACCCGCGCCGGATCGAGCGGATCCTGCGCAACCTGGTGGTCAACGCGCTGGAGCACGGCGAGGGCCGGGACGTGGTGGTGCGGGTCGGCTCGGGCGACGGCGCGGTCGCGGTCGGCGTGCGGGACTACGGCATCGGGCTCAAGCCCGGCGAGGCATCCCGGGTCTTCCACCGCTTCTGGCGGGCCGACCCGTCCCGGGTGCGGACCACCGGCGGTACCGGTCTGGGCCTGTCGATCGCGGTGGAGGACGCCCACCTGCACGGCGGCTGGCTGCAGGCCTGGGGCGAGCCCGGTGGTGGCTCGCACTTCCGGCTCACCCTGCCGCGCACCCGCGGCGGCGAGATCGGCCGGGCGCCGTTCCGGCTGGAGCCCGAGGACTCGCGCTACAACCGGGGGCTGCGCGCGCAGGGCGCCCCGTACCGGCGGGCGCTGCCGGCCGGGGCGACCGCGCTGACGGCCAGCGGCGAGCCGACCGTGATACCGGAGACGCCGGGCGGTGTGGGCGGCGGGCTCGGCCCCGGGCTCGGCGGGGTGCTGAGCATCGGCGGAGCGGGGCTCGGGGCGCGACGGCTGCCGCAGGCCCCGGTGGTCGCCGACCCGTCCGACGTGCGAGCGATGAGCGGCGGGTACGGTGCCACTGGTGCCCAGGTGGTGGTGGAGCCCGGGCGGCTGCGGCCGCAGGAGGGTGAGCCGGGGGGCGGATCGGCGAGCGGCGCCGGCGGCACGAGCGCTAAGGGGGCGCGGGGTGGGGAGCAGCAGGACTAGTCGGCGCTGGGCGGGCAGTGGCCTGGTCGCGCTCACCGTGCTGGTCACGGCGGGCTGCGCCACCATGCCGGACAGCGGCTCGCCCGAACCGGTCGACCCGCCTTCGGGCGCCGACCAGGGCGTTCAGGTCCGGGTGATCCCGGTGCCGCCGCGGGACGGGCAGTCGCCGCGCCAGGTGCTGCAGAACTTCCTGGACGCCTCGATCGCCGACGAGCACGACTACCAGACCGCGCGGGAGTACCTGACTCCCGAGGCGGTCAAGACCTGGCAGCCGGACACCGGCGCGGTGATCCTCGCGGCCACCAATCCCGACGCGTCGAGCGGGGACGGGGACCCCGACCACGCCACGGTGGTCCTGCAGTCGCAGCAGATCGCGACGCTGGACGCCAAGCGCACCTACCGGGCCAGGCCCGAGCCGCACTACTCGGCCAGCTTCACCCTGATCAACGTGGCCAAGGACACCGGCAAGGACCCCAAGGACGCGGCCACCAAGGCGCAGTGGCGGATCACCGACCTGCCGCCGGTGCTGATCCTCAACCAGACCAACTTCCGCAACGCCTACCAGCAGGCGGACCGGTACTTCTTCACGCTCCCCGACCCGTCGCTGCCGCCCGGTTCACCGGGCGCCGACCAGTCGGTGCTGGTCCCCGACCCGATCTTCGTGCGGCGCCGAATAGACCCGGCCTCCACCGCGGCCGCGGCCCTCGCCGAGGGCCCCTCGGACTGGCTCAAGCCGGCTGTCCGCTCGGCCTTCGACGGCACCGACTCGGTCGGCAACGTCAGCACCGACACCTCCGGCGCCGTCCGGGTCCAGGTCAACGGGGCGAATTTCCAGGCCAACGAGTCGCAGTGCGGCCAGCTGGCCGCGCAGCTCTACTTCACGCTGGTCAGCCTGAACGGGCCCGGTTCCATCGACAAGGTGACGCTGACCGGTGAGCACGGGACCTGCTACCTCGGCTCGGCCCAGGCCAAGACGCTCTCCTGGGCGCCGGGCAGCCTGACCTCGGCGGCCAACGGTGGCGGCGTGCCGTACGGCCGCAACGCGGCCACCGGGCAGCTGATCCGACTGGACAGCAACGCCGCGGTGGCGGGCGTGCTGGGGAGCGCCAACCTGCCCGTGACGCTGCGCCCGGCCGGCGGGCAGCTGGGACCGTTCGCCGTCCGCCGCGACGGACAGAAGGCCGCCGTGGTCAGCGCCGACGGCAAGGGGCTCTACGAGGCGCCGCTGGACGACAGCGCAAAGCAGCTCGGCGCCGCGCTGGTCACCAGCCAGGCGCCCAGTCCCGGTCAGGGACTCTCCACACCCAGCTGGGACGGCTTCGGCGGGCTCTGGGTGGTGGACCGCGATCCGGCGAACCCGCAGGTCTGGCTGATCCGGGGCAACAATAGCCGCGTCGCCGTCCCGGTGGACCTGCCGACCGGCCTGACGGTGGACAGCATCCGGATCTCCTCCGACGGAACCAGGGCGGCGCTGCTGCTCCTCGATCCCGTGACCAAGACCCGCAGTCTGCAGATCGGGCTGGTGGTGCGGGTCAGCGGGGTGCAGTCGGCCGCCGCGATCATCGACCTGAGGGCGATCGCGCCGCAGCTCTCCGACGTCACCTCGGTCTCCTGGGCGGACCCGGACACGCTGCTGGCGCTCGGCAAGGAGAACGGCGGAGTGCAGCAACTGCACTACGTGCCGACCGACGGCTCGGGCAGCGCCACCGACACGGCGCTGCAGGCGGTGGACGGGATGACCGTGGTGGCCGCCTCCGAGGACCGCGCCGACCAGGTGCTCGCCGACTCCAAGGAGCAGGACCCCAAGGACGGGGACACCATCTACCAGCTCGCCGGCTCCGCGCCGCCGACCTGGCGGTCGTACAACCACAGCGGTGCCGTGCTGCCCGCCTACCCGGGCTGAGAGCGCGAGGCCCTAGGGGCGGCCGGGCAGCCGGCGGCCACGCCGGTGGACCGCGCGCGGTTCCGGGTGGGACGCCGACTCGTGCGCCGGCGACGGCTCGCGGCGGGCGGTGGCGGCCACCGTGGCGGCGGCCAGCGGCGGCGCGCCGACCGCGCGCAGCGCCCGGGCCGCCTCGCCGAGGCTCGCGCCGGTGGTCACCAGGTCGTCCACCAGGATCAGCTGACGGCCGCTCAGGGCCTGCTGGAGGAGGTACGGGACGGTCAGCGCCTGGTGCAGGTTGGTCTGCCGCTGCTCGGCGCCGAGGCCGGCCTGGTCGGCGACCTGGCGGCGCTGGCGCAGCACCGGGGCGACCCGGCAGGGCAGCCCGGCCCGGCTGAGCCGGCGGGCGGCGCAGCGGGCCAGGCGTCTGGTCGCGTCGTGGCCGCGGGCCCGCACCGCGCGGCGGGCGGAGGGCACGGGCACCAGCAGCAGCGGGCGCCCTGCGGCGCGCACGGTCGGCGCGGCCGGATCGGCCTCGTTGGCCGGGGTGGCTTCCAGCGCTGACCGGACGGCCTCGGCGAGCACCGTGCCGAGCGGGCCGACCAGCGGCAGCGCGCCGCGCTCCTTGTGCGCGATCAGCAGGCCGCGCAGCGGATCCCGGTAGACGGCACAGGAGTAGAGCGGCGGCAGGCCGGGCGGCGCCGGGTCGGGCCCGGCCGGGTGCCCGCGCAGCCCTGCGAGCAGCGTGCGGCAGACGGGGCAGAGCTGGCCGCCCGGCGCGCCGCAGCCGGCGCACGTGGTGGGTAGCAGCAGATCGAGCAGGAGCGCCGACACGACCCCTCCCGGTGACTCGGTGACGCTGTGTGGTGGGGCCAGGGTGGGCCGTCTGGGCGGAGTTGTCCAGATATTTACCCTCACTTCACTCGATAGAGGGTAGACAGGGGTGAACAGCGGTCCAGCCGGAACCCGCGCCACCTACCCTCCGTTGCGGAGGCGAAAAGCCCCTTCTGGGTGTCTCATGAGGCTCCAAGGGGTTTCAAGCGCCTCCGCTGGGGAGGAAGTGGGTGAAGGCCCAGCTCGCCAGGTCGGTTGACCGGCGGTGGGTCCGGCGGCAGTTCGGCTGGTCAGGCTGGGTCTCAGCCCGGTCCGGTAGTCCGGATCGGTGACAGCACGAGGGATCGGAGTTCTGCGTGGACATCGTCGTCAAGGGCCGCAAGACCGAGGTGCCCCAGAGGTTCCGCGAGCACGTGGCCGAGAAGCTGGAGAAGGTCCAGAAGTTCGACGGCAAGGTGATCAGCCTTGACGTCGAGGTGTCCAAGGAACACAACCCGCGTCAGGCCGACCGGTCCGACCGGGTGGAGATCACCGTCCGTACCCGTGGCCCGGTGATCCGGGCCGAGGCCGCCGCCGCCGACCCCTATGCGGCGCTCGATCTGGCCTCGGCGAAGCTCGACGCACAGCTGCGCAAGTCCGCCGACCGGCGCCGGGTGCACCACGGGGCGCGCACCACGCCGCTGAGCGTGGCCGAGGCGACCGCGCGGATCGCGGCGCTGCCGGGCACGGCGACCATGGAGGAGCTGGACGAGGCGCCGGTGCGCAAGACCGTGGCCACCTCGCTCGAGGTCGAGGGCGAAGGACCGCTGGTGGTCCGGGAGAAGACGCACAGCGCCCACCCGATGACGCTGGCCCAGGCGCTGCACGCGATGGAGCTGGTCGCCCACGACTTCTACCTCTTCGTGGAGAAGGACAGCGGGCTGCCCAGCGTGGTGTACCGGCGCCGCGGCTACGACTACGGCGTCATCCACCTGAAGGCGGACGGCCTCGAGCCGGACGGCGAGATCGGCGGTGCCGGCGGCGCGATCAACGCCGCGGCCGACCGCTGACCCGACGTCAATTCCCGTTTCGTACCTCCGGCGGCCGGTCCTGTACCGGCCGCCGGTTCGCGTGTGCCGACGCACCCGTTGGAGCGACCCCGCCGATCGGTGGTTAAATCCGCCCGCCGTGGGCGTGGAATGATGTGGCTCACAGCGTTCGGTGACGGGGAGGGCGGATGACGGACCGTTTCGAAGGCGGCGGCGACGACGGTCTGGAGCCTGCGTACATGCCACGCGGCGGCGAGCCCATCCGGGTCCTGGTGGTGGACGACCACGCACTGTTCCGGCGGGGGCTGGAGATCGTGCTGGCCGAGGAGCCGGACATCAAGGTGGTCGGCGAGGCGGGGGACGGCGCCGAGGCGGTGCTGAAGGCTGCCGACCTGCTGCCCGACATCATCCTGATGGATGTGCGGATGCCGCGCCGCAGCGGCATCGAGGCCTGCACCGCGATCAAGGAAGTGGCCCCCAGCACCAAGATCATCATGCTGACGATAAGCGACGAGGAGGCCGACCTCTACGAGGCGATCAAGGCGGGGGCCACCGGCTACCTGCTCAAGGAGATCTCCACCGACGAGGTGGCCACCGCGATCCGCGCGGTCGCCGACGGCCAGTCGCAGATCAGCCCCTCGATGGCGGCCAAGCTGCTGACCGAGTTCAAGTCCATGATCCAGCGCCGCTCCGACGACCGGGAGTTGGTCCCCGCGCCACGGCTGACGGACCGCGAGCTGGAGGTGCTGAAGCTGGTGGCGACCGGGATGAACAACCGGGAGATCGCCAAGGAGTTGTTCATCAGCGAGAACACCGTGAAGAACCACGTCCGCAACATCCTGGAGAAGCTGCAACTGCACTCCCGGATGGAGGCCGTGGTCTACGCGATGCGGGAGAAGATCCTCGAAATAGGGTGACTCACCCGAATCGGGCGGGTCACCCGAGCAGCTTGTCGAACGCGGGGCGCAGCGACTCGGCAGCCGCCGCGCCGACGGTCAGTTCCTCGACGCGGACCTCGGTGCAGCCCACCCAGGCCGCCGCCTCGCGCAGCGCCTCGGCCAGGGCGGGCAGTTGGCGGGGTGCGTCGAGCGAGACCTGCCGGGCCACCAGGACGGTGCCCTCGCGGGCCGGGTCGACCCGGCCGACCAGCCGGCCGCCGGCCAGCAGCGGCATCGCGAAGTACCCGTGCACCCGCTTCTGCTTGGGGGTGTAGGCCTCCAGGCGGTGCGCCATGTCGAAGATCCGCTCGGTCCTGGCGCGGTCCCAGATCAGCGAGTCGAACGGCGAGAGCAGCGTGGTGCGGTGGCGTCCGCGCGGCTCGTGGGCCAGCGCCGCCGGGTCGGCCCAGGCCGCCGCCGTGGCGGTGCCGCCGCCGGGGCCCCAGCCGGCCACCGCGACCGGTTGCAGGCCGGACTCGGCCAGCACCGCGTCGAGTTGGGCGGATTTGAGCCGGTGGTAGTCCAGCAGGTCGGCCCGGGTGGCCACGCCGAGCGCCTGCCCGGCCTGGCGCACCAGGCTGGTCAGGCACTCCCGGTCGGTCAGCTCCTGCTGGTAGAGCTCGGCGGGCACGGCCTGTTCGGCCAGCGAGTAGACCCGCTTCCAGCTCCGGCGCTCGGTGCAGACCACGTCGCCGAAGGCCAGCGCCCGCTCGACCGCGATCTTGGTGTCGGACCAGTCCCACCACTCGGCCGTCTTCTTCGCGCCGCCCAGCTCGGTGCTGGTCAGCGAGCCCTCGGCGCGCAGCCGGTCCAGCACGCCCCGGTAGGCCTGCGGGCTCACCTGGTGGCCCCACAGGTGGCCGCGGTCGCGGTAGGCGCGGCGGCGGAAGGCGAACAGCGGCCACTCCTCGATCGGCAGCACGCAGGCCGCGTGCGACCAGTACTCGAAGCTGGTCCCGGCCCCCCACAGCGCCTGCTCGACGGCCGGGCGGCCGACCGCGCCGAGCCGGGCGTAGGGAACCAGCTCGTGCGAGCGGGCCAGCACCGAGATGGTGTCCAACTGCACGGCGCCCAGGTGGCGCAGCACCCCGCGCACGCCGGCCCGGCGATCGGGCGCGCCGAGCAGCCCCTGGGCGCGCAGGGCGATCCGGCGGGCCTGGTCGGCGCTGATGGTCATGCTGGGCGGCGGCGCTGCGGTCATGCGGGCAGCGTAGGCGGTGGCGCTGACAACGCTGCTGGCGCCGCAGGAAAGCCCAAAACGACTTTCTCATGCCCGATTTATCCCGTTACTGGCGCGTATCGCGGGATCCGCCCCCAGGGGTGACACCGGAATGGCGTGCTGACGCACCTCCCGGCGAGTTGGCCTCCTCGCATACGATGGCCCGTGCGGTGGGGTGGATCCCGCCGCGCAGTTGTTGCTCAGTCCAGTGCCAATCCAGGCGAGGAGCCCGCTCAAGTGTCCGTCTTCGACAAGATCCTGCGCGCCGGCGAGGGCAAGATCCTTCGCAAGCTGCAGCGGATTGCTGCCCAGGTCAACTCCATCGAAGAGGACTTCGTCAACCTCACGGACGACGAGCTGCGTGCGCTGACCGACGAGTACAAGCAGCGGCTGGCCGACGGCGAGACCCTGGACGACATCCTCCCCGAGGCCTTCGCCACGGTCCGCGAGGCCGCGAAGCGCGTGCTCGGCCAGCGCCACTACGACGTGCAGCTGATGGGAGGCGCGGCCCTGCACCTGGGCTACGTCGCCGAGATGCGCACCGGCGAGGGCAAGACCCTGGTCGGCACGCTGCCCGCGTACCTCAACGCGCTCACCGGCAAGGGCGTGCACCTGATCACGGTCAACGACTACCTCGCCGAGCGCGACTCGGAGTGGATGGGCCGGGTGCACCGCTTCCTCGGCCTCGAGGTCGGCGTGATCCTCGGCAACATGCCGCCCGCCGAGCGGCAGCGCCAGTACGGGATGGACATCACGTACGGCACCAACAACGAGTTCGGCTTCGACTACCTGCGCGACAACATGGCCTGGTCGCAGGACGAGTTGGTGCAGCGCGGCCACAACTTCGCGATCGTCGACGAGGTCGACTCGATCCTGATCGACGAGGCCCGCACCCCGCTGATCATCTCCGGCCCGGCCGACCAGGCGACCAAGTGGTACGCCGACTTCGCCAAGCTGGTGCTGCGCCTCAAGCGCGACCGCGACTACGAGGTCGACGAGAAGAAGCGCACCGTCGGCGTGCTGGAGGAGGGTGTCGGCCGGGTCGAGGACTACCTCGGCATCGACAACCTCTACGAGTCGGTGAACACCCCGCTCGTCGGGTTCCTGAACAACGCCATCAAGGCCAAGGAGCTCTACAAGAACGACAAGGACTACGTCGTCATGAACGGCGAAGTCATGATCGTTGACGAGCACACCGGCCGTATCCTGGCCGGCCGCCGCTACAACGAGGGCATGCACCAGGCGATCGAGGCCAAGGAGGGGGTGGAGGTCCAGAACGAGAACCAGACGCTGGCCACCATCACCCTGCAGAACTTCTTCCGGCTGTACGACAAGCTCTCCGGCATGACCGGTACCGCCACCACCGAGGCGGCCGAGTTCCACCAGATCTACAAGCTCGGCGTGGTCCCGATCCCGACCAACAAGAACCCGCTGCGGATCGACCAGCCCGACCTGATCTACAAGTCGGAGCCGGCCAAGTTCGCCGCCGTGGTCGAGGACATCGCCGAGAAGCACGAGAAGGGCCAGCCGGTCCTGGTCGGCACCGTCTCGGTCGAGAAGTCCGAGTACCTCTCCCAGGAGCTGCGCAAGCGCGGCATCCCGCACGAGGTGCTGAACGCCAAGCACCACGAGCGCGAGGCGCAGATCGTCGCGCAGGCCGGGCGCAAGGGCGCGGTCACCGTGGCCACCAACATGGCCGGCCGTGGCACCGACATCATGCTCGGCGGCAACCCCGACCACCTGGCCACCGCGGAGCTGGCCCAGCGCGGCCTGAACCCGGTGGACACCCCGGACGAGTACGAGGACGCCTTCCCGGCCGCGCTGGAGAAGGCCAAGACGGCGGTCAAGACCGAGCAGGAGGAGGTGCAGGGGATCGGCGGCCTGTACGTGCTCGGCACCGAGCGGCACGAGTCGCGCCGGATCGACAACCAGCTGCGCGGCCGCTCCGGCCGCCAGGGCGACCCGGGCGAGTCCCGCTTCTACCTCTCGCTGGGCGACGACCTGATGCGCCTGTTCAAGGCCGGCATGGTCGAGCGCGTGCTGTCGATGGCCAACGTCCCCGAGGACGTGCCGATCGAGTCCAAGATGGTGACCCGCGCGATCGCCTCCGCGCAGACCCAGGTCGAGCAGCAGAACTTCGAGATCCGCAAGAACGTCCTCAAGTACGACGAGGTGCTCAACCGCCAGCGCGAGGTCATCTACGGCGAGCGCCGCCGGGTGCTGGAGGGCGAGGACCTCCAGGAGCAGATCGGCCACTTCATGGACGACACCGTGGAGGCGTACGTCACCGCCGCCACCGGTGAGGGCTTCGAGGACGACTGGGATCTGGAGAAGCTCTGGACCGCGCTCAAGCAGCTCTACCCGATCACCCTCGACCTGGAGACCCTGGAGGAGGAGGCCGGCGGCGCCGCGGGGCTGACCACCGACTTCCTGACCAAGGTGATCCAGGAGGACATCCAGGCCCAGTACGGCTCCCGTGAGGACCAGCTCGGCGAGCAGGTCATGCGTGAGCTGGAGCGCCGGGTCGTGCTGTCGGTGCTGGACCGGCGCTGGCGCGAGCACCTCTACGAGATGGACTACCTCCAGGAGGGCATCGGCCTGCGCGCGATGGCGCAGCGCGACCCGCTGGTCGAGTACCAGCGCGAGGGCTTCGACATGTTCGGCGCCATGATGGAGGGCATCAAGGAGGAGTCCGTCGGCTACCTGTTCAACTTGGAGGTCCAGGTCGAGCAGCAGGTCGAGGAGGTCCCGCTGCTCGACGCCGCGGAGGCAGCCGAGGTCTCGCTGGAGAAGACCGCGCGCCCGGAGATCAAGGCCAAGGGCCTGGAGGCGCCCAAGCCGCAGCGGCTGCACTACACCGCGCCGATGGTGGACGGCGACGACACCGTGATCGAGGGCGACTTCGAGGACGGCGTGTCGGACGAGGTGGAGGGCGACGGTCTGACCCGCGCCGAGCGCCGCAAGGCCGCCAAGGCCACCAAGGGCCGCCGCCGCAAGTGACACGGGTCGGTCGGTGAGGTAGGTCGGTCGGGGCGCCGCTCGGGAACATCCGGGCGGCGCCCCGCCGCTTCGTCCGGCGAGCTGTCACCTGGCCTCCACCGCGGCGCACTGCCACTGCTCGGTGCGCCAGTGCCGCTCCAGCCGGAACGCCACCATCCGGTGCCGCTCGCCCGTCTCGACCCGGACGCAGACCTCCAGCACGCCGGGACCGGGCGCGGACTCGTGAACCCGGGCGAGCCTGGGACGGGCCGCCTGGCCGGCCCGGCGCAGCGGCCCGTCGCCGGCCAGCCGGGCCAGCTGTCGGTAGCCGTCGTGGGTGGTGTGGCGGGCGAGCTGGCCGACCGGGCGCAGCCCCGCCAGCACCTCGACCAGGCGCAGGGCGAAGCGGGCGGCCAGCCCGCTGCTGTCGCCGCTGCCGTCGCAGGCGCCGCGCGGGTGGCGCGGCGGGCGCGGCGGGGCGGGCCGGTGGGCGGGCGCGGGACGCCGGCCGGGCACCCGGTGCGGCGCGGGGCGCCGGGTCCCGGTCAGCTGGTGGATCATCGGCCCGGCGCCGCAGGCGGCCCCGGTGGCGGTGGCAGTGGTGCCGGCGGTGGAGCGGATAGCGGTCTCGGCCATGAGCGGTGCCCCCACATCAGGTTCACGGAACGGGTCTGCCTCTGTTATCGGTGCTGGGTCACCGGGTTCCGAGGGCCGCCCGACCCCGCCACCGGGTCGCCCGAACGGCGGCTTGACGACCCCGTCGGCCAGGCACCCCGGGCCCACCGCGCCGCCCGGCCCGCCCGGCGATGCGTTCCACGATGCGCTCGAAGGGGGACACCGCGGTGATCGTCCGGGCCGTATTCTGTGGAGGTCCCGCAGCACCCCAGGAAGCGAGCGTGCCCCGATGCGTGTCTACGTGCCCACCACCCTGGCCGCCCTCGCCCAGGCGCACCGAGGCGGCGCGCTGGAGCAGTCCGCGGCCTACGCGGTCACCCCCGCGCTGCGCGAGTGGTACGTCAGCGACGACCTGGAGGAGCTGGAGTACGCCGCACTGGTCCGGGCCGCCCAGTCCTCGCTGCGGCTGCTGGCCGTCGACCCGGCGGCGCCGCGCCGCCGGGTGGTGGTGGCGCTGGACGTGCCGGACGCCGCCGTCCAGCGGTTCGCCGGCGACGAGTACCAGGACCAGGCCTCGCTCGGCCGGGTCGTGCTGGCCGCGCCCGTCCAGCTGGCCAAGGCCGCCGCGGTGCACGCGGACGCCGACGACGAGGAGGTGGTCGAGGACGTCAGCGCCGCCGCGGCCGCCGTCACCGCCGCCGATGCCGGGGACGCCGACGCGCAGTTCAGCGTGGACGGCGCGGAGGACCACGAGCTGCTCTGGTACGCCACCCAGGAGATCCCGGGCCTGATCGGTTGAGTCGATCGATAACGTCCAGGTCCACTGTCCGACACCCCGTTGTCGGCGACAGCCGCTACCGTGCCCGGGTGCGAACTCATATCGTCTGGGACTGGAACGGAACCCTGCTGCACGACATGGCGGCGGTGGTCGGGGCGAGCAATGCCGCGTTCGAGGTGGTCGGCGGCGCGCCGCTGACGCTCGAGCAGTACCGCGAGATGTACGAGATCCCGATCCCGCGCTTCTACCAGCGGGCGCTGGGCTTCCAGCCGAGCGGTGCCGAGTGGGAGCGGCTGGACGCCGCCTTCCAGCAGCGCTACAGCGAGCTCAGCGTCGACTGCGTGCTGACCGAGGGCGTCACCGAGTTGCTCGCCGCCTGGGCGGCCGAGGGCCACACCCAGTCGCTGCTGTCGATGTACGAGCACCGGCGCCTGGTCCCGGCGGTGGAGTCCTTCGGCATCCAGCGGCACTTCCTGCGGGTGGACGGCCGCACCGGCCCCTCGCACGGCCAGAAGGCCGCCTCGCTGGTCCGCCACCTCGCGGCGCTCGGGCCCGCCGCGGACCCGGCCCGCACCGTGGTGATCGGTGACGCGGCCGACGACGCGCTGGCGGCCCACCAGGTCGGCGCGCACGCCGTGCTCTACACCGGCGGCTCGCACGCCCGGGCGAGCCTGGAGCCGGTCGGCGTCCCGGTGGTGGACACCCTGGCGGAGGCCGTGGAGCTGGCCCGGCGGATCACCGGCTGACCGGTGTGTCGCCGCCCTGGCGGCCGCCCGGCTGTGGTCAAGCTGGGGCGATCGACACCACCAGAGCAGAGCGGAGCCGCGCCATGCCGATCGACGCCGTCACCAAGGTGCCCGTCCCGGTCAACGAGCCGGTGCACGGCTACGGCCCCGGCAGCCCGGAGCGCGCCCGCCTGCTGCGGCGGCTGGACGAGCTGACCGCCGAGCCGATCCCGCTGCCGATGACCATCGGCGGCGAGCGGCGGTTCGGCTCCGGCGAGCGGATCGACGTGGTCCAGCCGCACCACCACGCGGCCAAACTGGGCGTGCTGGGCAACGCCACCACCCAGGACGCCGAGCTCGCGGTGAACGCCGCGCTGGCGGCGGGGTCCGGCTGGCGCAGGCTCTCCTTCGACGACCGCGCGGCGGTCTTCCTGCGCGCCGCCGAGCTGCTGGCCGGTCCGTGGCGGGAGACCCTGGCGGCGGCCACCATGCTCGGCCAGTCCAAGACCGTCCAGCAGGCCGAGATCGACGCGCCCTGCGAGCTGGTCGACTTCTGGCGCTTCAACGTGCACTTCGCGCGCGAGCTGCTGGCCGAACAGCCCGAGTCCTCGCCCGGCGTGTGGAACCGCACCGACCACCGCCCACTGGAGGGCTTCGTCTACGCCGTCACCCCGTTCAACTTCACCGCCATCGCCGGCAACCTGCCCACCGCCCCGGCGCTGCTCGGCAACACCGTGGTCTGGAAGCCCGCGCCCACCCAGACGTTCGCCGCCCACCAGCTGATGCTGCTGCTGGAGGCGGCCGGGCTGCCGCCCGGGGTGATCAACCTGGTCACCGGGGACGGCCAGGCGCTCTCCCAGGTGGCACTGGCCAGCCCGCACCTGGCCGGCCTGCACTTCACCGGCTCGAGCGCGACGTTCCGCTCGCTCTGGCAGACCATCGGCGCCAACCTGGCCGGCTACCGCGGCTATCCGCGGATCGTCGGGGAGACCGGCGGCAAGGACTTCCTGATCGCGCACCCCTCGGCCGACCCGGAGATCCTGACCACCGCGCTGATCCGCGGCGCCTTCGAGTACCAGGGCCAGAAGTGCTCGGCGCTCTCCCGCGCCTACCTGCCGCGCAGCCTCTGGGAGCGGATCAAGGACGACCTGCTGGCCCGGATCGACGCCTTGACGGTGGGTGACGTCACCGACCTGAGCAACTTCATGGGCGCGCTGATCGACGCCAAGGCCTTCGCCAGGAACCGGCAGGCGATCGACCGGGCCCAGCGCGATCCGCGGGTCGAGCTGGTCGCGGGCGGCCAGTACGACGACGCGATCGGCTACTTCGTCCGCCCGACCGTGCTGGTCAGCAACGAGAGCCGCAACGAGATCTTCTCCACCGAGTACTTCGGCCCGATCCTCTCCGTCCAGCTCTACGAGGACCGCCGCTGGCGCGAGGCGCTGGCCGGCGTGGACGGCGACGCGCCGTACGGGCTGACCGGCGCGGTGATCGCGCAGGACCGGCAGGCCATCGCCGAGGCCATCGAGGCGCTGCGCTTCGCGGCCGGCAACTTCTACGTCAACGACAAGCCGACCGGCGCGGTGGTCGGCCAGCAGCCCTTCGGCGGCGGCCGCGCCTCCGGGACGAACGACAAGGCCGGTGCCGCGCAGAACCTGCGGCGCTGGGTCTCCAGCCGCTCGCTCAAAGAAACCTTCCTGCCGCCGACCACGGTCGGCTACCCGCACATGAGCTGACCTCGGGGGACCCTCAGCAGAGCCTCAGCAGACTTGGACAAGCTGTCCAGGAACAGGGGTTCTCCCTGCGTCTTTGCGCCTCCCTGTCCCCTGACACCTTCGTTTCGGCCCGTTAGGCTGGCTGGCGTCGTCGGGGCGCGTCCCGCAGGTGAACAATCTGTCGTACCCAGGCGAGGGGTTCTTTAAGCGTGCCTTGAGCGCCTCTGGCCAGGATCGTGCGGGAGGATTGCGGAGCGGCCCGGCGGTGACCCTGACCACCACCGAGTCACGCAACGGCGCGCGACAGGAGCCAAACAGCCATGCAGACCAAGCTGGACGCGGCGAAGGCCGAACTGCTCGTCAAGGCGGCCGCGGCCGCGGAGCACAGCCAGGTAGGGGGAGCGGCGCCCGGAGAGGGTCTGAGCAATGGCGCTCTGACCGCGTACCTGAACCACTACTACCTCCACACCGCCCCCGAGGACCTGATCGACCGTGACCAGGTCGACGTCTACGGCGCGGCCGCCTCGCACTACCGGCTGGGGCTGAAGCGGCCCCAGGGCACCGCCGAGGTCCGGGTCTCGACCCCGACCGTCGACGAGAACGGCTGGTCCAGCGGCCACACCGTGGTCGAGGTGGTCACCGACGACATGCCGTTCCTGGTCGACTCGGTCACCAACGAGCTGTCCCGGCAGAACCGGTCGATCCACCTGGTGATCCACCCCCAGCTGGTCGTGCGCCGTGACATCACCGGCAAGCTGCTGGAGATCCTCGACATCGACGCCTGCGCGCGCAGCCAGGCCGGCGGCGCCGAGTGGCCGGCCGACGCCACCGTCGAGTCCTGGATGCACGTCGAGATCGACCGGGAGAGCGACCGCGCCGACCTGCGGCAGATCGAGTCCGACCTGCGCCGGGTGCTGGGCGACGTGCGCGAGGTGGTCGAGGACTGGGCGAAGATGCGCACCTCCGCGCTCCGCCTGGCCGACGAGCTCGCCGAGCAGCCCCCGGCCCACCTGCCGGAGCAGGAGGTCGGCGAGTCCTGGGAGTTGATGCGCTGGCTGGCCGACGACCACTTCACGTTCCTCGGCTACCGCGAGTACGACCTGGTCGAGCACGAGGGCGAGGAGGTGCTGCGCGCCATCCCCGGCACGGGCCTGGGCATCCTGCGCTCCGACCCGCTCAGCCACGACACCGACCACCACCCGGTCAGCGAGTCCTTCGGCCGCCTCTCCGCCCCGGTGCGGGCCAAGGCGCACGAGAAGAAGCTGCTGGTGCTGACCAAGGCCAACTCCCGCTCCACCGTGCACCGTCCGTCCTACCTGGACTACGTCGGCGTGAAGAAGTTCGACGCCGACGGCAACGTGATCGGTGAGCGCCGCTTCCTCGGCCTCTTCTCCTCGGCCGCCTACACCGAGTCGGTCACCCGGATCCCGGTGGTGCGCCGCAAGGTCCAGGAGGTGGTGAACGCCTCCGGCTTCTCCGCCGAGAGCCACGACGGCCGCGACCTGCTCCAGATCCTGGAGACCTTCCCGCGCGACGAGATCTTCCAGACCGCCGCCGAGGAGCTCCAGCAGATCGCCACCAGCGTCCTGTACCTGCAGGAGCGCCGCAAGCTGCGGCTGTACCTGCGCCAGGACGAGTACGGGCGGTACTTCTCCGCGCTGGTCTACCTGCCGCGCGACCGCTACACCACCCGCATCCGGCTGCGCCTGATGGACATCCTGATGCAGGAGCTGAACGGCGCGACCATCGACTACACGGTCTGGTCCACCGAGTCGGTGCTGACCCGCCTGCACTTCGTGGTCCGGGTCGCCCCGGGCAGCGAGCTGAGCGAGCTGACCGAGGCCGAGATCGAGCGGATCGAGGCCAAGCTGGCCGAGGCCGCCCGCTTCTGGATGGACGGCTTCAACGACCAGCTGCTGCTGGAGCTGGGCGAGGAGAAGGCCGCCGAGCTGTCGCACAAGTACGCCAACGCCTTCCCCGACGGCTACCGCGCCGACTTCACCGCGCGCACCGCCGTGGCCGACCTCAAGCAGATCGAGTCGCTGCACGCCGAGGGCGACTTCCGGCTCAACCTCTACCAGCCGGTCGGCGCGGGCGAGGACGAGCGCCGCTTCAAGATCTACCGGGTCGGCGGCCCGATCTCGCTGACCGAGGTGCTCCCGGTGCTGCAGCGCCTGGGTGTCGAGGTGCTGGACGAGCACCCGTACGCGCTGCGCCGCTCGGACCACACCACCGCCTGGGTCTACGACTTCGGCCTGCGGCTGCGCGAGGCCAGCGAGTTGACCGACGAGGCCCGCGAGCGCTTCCAGGAGGCCTTCGCCGCCACCTGGCAGGGGCTGGCCGAGAACGACGGCTTCAACGGCCTGATCCTGACCGCCGGTCTGAACTGGCGTCAGGCGGTCGTGCTGCGCGCGCTCGCCAAGTACCTGCGCCAGGCCGGCAGCACCTTCTCGCAGGACTACATGGAGGACGCGCTCCGCAACAACGCGCACACCACCCGCCTGCTGGTGAACCTCTTCGAGTCCCGCCTGAGCCCCAGCCACCAGCTGGGCGCGGGCGAGCTGGGCGAGGCCATCCTGGAGGAGCTGGACGGCGCGCTGGACGAGGTCGTCTCGCTGGACGAGGACCGCATCCTGCGCTCCTTCCTGCACCTGATCAAGGCCACCCTGCGGACCAACTTCTTCCAACGCGCGGCGGACGGCCAGTGGCACCCGTACGTGTCGATGAAGTTCGACCCGCACGCCATCCCGGACCTGCCGGCCCCCCGCCCGGCCTTCGAGATCTGGGTCTACTCGCCCCAGGTCGAGGGCGTGCACCTGCGCTTCGGCAAGGTCGCCCGTGGTGGCCTGCGCTGGTCCGACCGGCGCGAGGACTTCCGGACCGAGATCCTCGGCCTGGTCAAGGCCCAGATGGTGAAGAACACCGTGATCGTCCCGGTCGGCGCCAAGGGCGGCTTCGTCGCCAAGCAGCTGCCGGACCCGGCGGTGGACCGCGACGCCTGGCTGGCCGAGGGCATCTCGTCCTACAAGACCTTCATCTCCGCGCTGCTGGACATCACCGACAACCTCAAGGGCGGCGAGGTCGTCCACCCGGTCGACGTGGTCCGGCACGACGAGGACGACACCTACCTGGTGGTCGCCGCCGACAAGGGCACCGCGACCTTCTCGGACATCGCCAACGGCGTGGCCGAGGAGTACGGCTTCTGGCTCGGCGACGCCTTCGCCTCCGGCGGCTCGGCCGGCTACGACCACAAGGGCATGGGCATCACCGCCCGCGGCGCCTGGGAGTCGGTCAAGCGCAACTTCCGCGAGCTGGGTGTGGACACCCAGTCCGAGGACTTCAGCGTGGTCGGCATCGGCGACATGTCCGGTGACGTCTTCGGCAACGGCATGCTGCTCAGCGAGCACATCCGCCTGGTGGCCGCCTTCGACCACCGGCACATCTTCCTGGACCCGAACCCGGAGGCGGCGAGCTCCTACGCCGAGCGCCGCCGGCTCTTCGACCTGCCGCGCAGTTCCTGGGACGACTACGACAAGTCGCTGATCTCGGCGGGCGGCGGCGTCTTCCCGCGCAGCGCGAAGTCGATCCAGCTGACCCCGCAGGTCCGCGAGGCGCTCGGCCTGGAGACCGGCAAGCTCACCCCGGCCGAGCTGATGAAGGCGATCCTGCAGGCCCCGGTGGACCTGTTCTGGAACGGCGGCATCGGCACCTACGTCAAGGCCGAGCGGGAGACCAACGCGGACGTCGGCGACAAGGCCAACGACGCGATCCGGGTCAACGGCAGCCAGATCCGCGCCCGGGTGATCGGCGAGGGCGGCAACCTCGGCTGCACCCAGCTGGGCCGGATCGAGTACGCCCAGGTCGGCGGCCCGAACGGCACCGGTGGCTGGATCAACACCGACGCGATCGACAACTCGGCCGGGGTGGACACCTCGGACCACGAGGTCAACATCAAGATCCTGCTCAACCAGGTGGTCGCCGAGGGCGACATGACGGTCAAGCAGCGCAACACCCTGCTCGCCGACATGACCGAGGAGGTCGGCAAGCTCGTCCTGCGCAACAACTACGCGCAGAACGTGGTGCTGGCCAACGCGGTGGCGCAGGCGCACAGCATGATCAACGTCCACTCGCGGATGCTCAACCGGCTGGAGGCGGACGGCCAGCTGGACCGCGCGCTGGAGTTCCTGCCGAGCGAGAAGCAGCTGAAGGACCGCCAGGCCACCGGCTTCGGGCTCTCCCAGCCCGAGCTGTCGGTGCTGCTCGCCTACACCAAGATCACCCTGGCCGACGAGCTGCTCGCCACCGGGCTGCCCGACGACCCGTACTTCCGCGACACGCTGCACCTCTACTTCCCGACCGCGCTGCGCGAGAAGTTCGCCGACGCGATCGGCAACCACGCGCTGCGCCGGGAGATCATCACCACCCTGATCGTCAACGACACGATCAACCGCGGTGGTTGCACCTTCGCCTTCCGGCTGCGCGAGGAGACCGGCGCGACCTACGAGGAGATCGCCCGCAGCCACACCGCGGCCCGCGCGGTCTTCGGCCTGGAGCGGATCTGGGACGAGGTCGAGGGCCTGGACAACCGGATCCCGGCCGAGATCGCCACCCGGATGCGCCTGCACTCGCGCCGGCTGGTCGAGCGGGCCACCCGGTGGATGCTCAACAACCGCCGCCAGCCGCTGGACATCGCCGACACCATCGCGTTCTTCCAGCAGCGGGTGGACCAGGTCTGGACCAGCCTGCCCAAGCCGCTGCGCGGCGAGGACCTGGAGTGGTACGAGAAGATCCAGGCCGAGCTGCTCGAGGCCGGGGTCCCCGAGGCGCTGGTCACCCGGGTCTCCGGGCTCTCTTCCGCCTTCCCGACCCTGGACATCACCGAGGTCGCGGACCGCTCCGGCAAGGACGTGGCCGAGGTCGCCGACCTCTACTACGACCTGGGCGACCGCCTGCGGATCAGCCACCTGCTGGACCGGATCATCGAGCTGCCGCGGATCGACCGCTGGTCCTCGATGGCCCGCACCTCCATCCGCGAGGACCTCTTCGCGGCGCACGCCCAGCTCACCGAGGACGTGCTGGCCTGCGGTCCGCAGAACGCGACCAGCGAGGAGCGCTTCAAGGCCTGGGCCGAGCTCAACAGCACGCTGCTCAGCCGGGCGCAGACCACGCTGGACGACATAAGGGGTTCGGACACCTACGCGCTGTCCAGCCTCTCGGTGGCCATGCGGGTGATCCGCACGCTGCTGCGCACGGGTTCGATGCGCTGACGCGGGGAGCGTAGAACGGCGGGGCCGCGCCTTCGGGTGCGGCCCCGCCGTTCTGCTTGTCGCCTTCCGAGCACTGCCGGTGCCTCCTTGGCGGGAGGCCCTATGCCTGGGCGGCCCGCTGCAGCGCGCTGGCCAGCAGCGCCAGGTCGGTCGGCCCGTTGCCCAGCTCGCGCACCGGGCGGCTGGTCGGCGGCGCACCCAGCTGGGCGGGGTCGATCGCGACCACGGTGGGGCGCAGCGTCGCGGTGCGCGGGATCCGGCCGCTGACCCGGGCGGTCTGGAAGGCCAGCACCGCGCCGTCGGGACGGCGCAGGTAGCCGCGACCCGGGGTCTGCTCGGGCAGCGCCGCCGCGTCGTCCACATGGACCAGCAGTTCGGAGTCGCCCTGGTGGTCGGTGCGCAGCGCGATCCGCCACAGCGCGGCCTCGTCCAGCTCGCTGCCCGCGCTCAGCTCGGGCCGGCCGGTGGCGGCCACCAGATGCACGCCCAGGCGCCCGCCGCGCTGCGCCACGGCGGCCAGCGCGCGGGCCAGCGGCCGGCCGGCGGGGGAGGTGGGGGCGAGCAGCGCGTCGTAGTCGTCCACCACGACGATCAGGCGGGCGGGCGGCGGGTCGGTCACCACGGTCGCGCTGCCGGCGGCGGTCGCGGCGCCGGCCACGGAGACGACGGCGGCGCGGGCGGCGACCGGCTCACCGCCGCGCGGCTGCCCGATCACGGCCGGGCGGGCGGCGAGCGCCCGCTCGGCGAACCAGGCGGGGAAGGACCGGTTGCGGAACAGCTCCTCGCGCCGGTCCAGCTCCTCGTGCAGCGACTCGGCGGTCAGCAGCGCCTGCCGCGGCTCGGCGGCGGCATCCAGCTGGCCGGTGACGTGCGGCAGCTCGGCGCAGCCGGCCAGCCCCCCGTCGCGCCCGCCGATCAGCAGCACCTGCAGCCGGTCGGGGCGCTCGCCGACCGCCAGCGAGGCGACCAGGGTGCGCAGCAGCTCGCTCTTGCCCGCCCCGCGGGCGCCGCCGACCAGCAGGTGCTGCGGGTCGGTCAGCTCGGTGCCGGCCAGGTCGACGGTGCACAGGTCGTCCCGGGTGGTGCCGAGCAGCGCGGTGGCGGTGCCGGCCGTGCTGGGCAGCCCCTCCCAGCGGGCGGAGAGCTTGGCGGGGGTGACGGTGTCCAGCTCCAGCAGGTCGAGCAGCCGTAGCGCCTCCGGCAGCGGTCCCCGGGAGACCGGCGCGGCCTCGCGCAGCGGCGCCAGTGCCCGGGCCAGCCGTTCGGCCCAGGCGGCGGAGACGGCGTCGAGCGCGACCTCCTCGGTGCGCTGGTCGCCCATGGCCACGGTCAGCCGGGTGGCGACCTCGCCGGTCACTGTGGCGGTGGCGCCCAGGCCGGCCGGCAGCAGCTCGGGGCGCTCGGCCAGGCAGAGCGGGAAGACGCCGACCGCAGGGCCCTCGCGCAGCAGCCGGGCCAGCACCTGCCGGGCCGGCTCGGAGCCCGGATCGCCGTCCACCAGCAGCACGGTGAGCTGCTGGGCGGCCTCGTCGGCCGGGCGCTCGACCAGCTCGGTCAGGCGCTGGCGGGCCTGGGCCTCGTCCAGACCGACCAGCAGCCGGCAGTCCTGGCCCTGGCCCGGACGCAGCTGCGGCAGCCAGAGCGACCAGGCCCAGTCGGCGGTGCGCTGCTCGACGGGCTGCTCCTGGTCGGCGCTGACCACCACCAGGCTCAGGCCGCTCGGCGGGTGCAGCACGGCCAGCTGGGCGAGCAGGGCCCGGGCCAGGCCGAGCAGCCGCCGGCGCGGTCCGGCGACGCCGAGGCTGCCGGCCGTGCGCAGGTCGACGGTGACGGGGACGGCCGGCAGCATCATGCCCGGGGCGGTGCCGGGGCCGCCGGGCAGGTCGGCGGTGCCAAGGCGCAGGGTGAGCGCGTCCGGGTGGGCCGGGATCCGCTCCCAGAGCCGCGGGCCGGGGCCGAGCGCGCTGAGCAGCAGCGCCGCCGGGTCGGGGAAGCGCTCCCGCAGCCCGGCGGCCTGGCGATCACGGACCCTGGCGTGCTGCTGGGCGGCATCACGCGCCGCGGCCGGCACGGCGCTGGCGGGCGCGGGAGAGCGGCCGAGCCGGCGGGCGAGCAGCGAGCGGGTGCGGCCCGCGCCGCTGGGGGCGGGTGCCTCGGGCCGTTCGGCGGCGGGGGCGCTGGGGCGGACCGGGCGGGGCCGGCTGACCTGGAGGTGGCCCAGGCCGTCCGGCGTGGTGGGGCAGGCCTGCTCGGCGGCCGGGGCGGTGGCCAGCGTCACGGTGGACTCGCCCAGGCGCAGCAGGGCGCCCTCGGGCAGCGCCCGGGGCTCCTCGGTGAGCGGGCGGCCGTCCAGCGCGGTGCCGTTGGTGGAGCCGAGGTCGTGCACCGTGACGCTGCCGTCGGCGGCCAGGTGCAGGGAGAGGTGCAGCCGGGAGACGTCTGGGTCGTCGAGCGGGACGTCGGCCTCGCTGGAGCGGCCGACCCGCACCTGGTGGCCATGCAGGCGGTGCACGCCGCCGGCGTCCGGGCCGCCCAGCACCCGCAGCTCGACGGCGGCCGCGCCCCCGGCGTCGTCCAGCGGGGCGTCCGCGTCCGGGTCGGGTTCGCCGAGCGCGAGCACCGCGCCGTCCAGCAGCGGGGGGTGGCCGAGCGGAGTGCGTTCGTCGATCCGCTGGGACCCGGCGTAGAGATGCACATGGGTCGCGCTGCGCGCGCCCCGCACGCCCACCGCGCCGGCCAGCGCCACCGCGAGCGATCCGAGCGCCGTGCCGATGGGGGCGGTGACCTGGACATCGGTGGCGGGCGCGGGCACGCCCGCGCCCGCACGGGGTCGGAGGACCGTCAGCCGGATCTGCATCTCGCCCGGGGTTCCCCTCTGCTCGTGATGAGTGTTGGACCGCAGGAGTGCCGCTGGGGCCTGTCCGGCGGATCTTGCCGGGCGCGGCCCTAGGCGTCATCCTGCCACCCGGGACTGACAGCCCGTGCACCGTACCGGATTTGACGATCTTGTGATCATCGCCATGGTGGAGCGGACGGGCCATCAGGTCAAGGCGGGCCCGGGCAGCTCGCCGACCACGGCGCGCGCTCATCCGGCTGGGGCTTGCCGGACACCGTTAGAGTTGCCGCACACACGGACTATCGCCCGCAGGCGACAGTGGGCCTCGGTAGGGCAAGGAGTGCACCAGGTGCGGCCGGTAGGCAGCAAGTATCTGCTCGAGGAGACGCTCGGGCGCGGTGCCATGGGTACCGTCTGGCGGGGGCGGGTGCGCGAGGACGCCGGGCTGCCGGACCTGGTGCCGGGCCAGCAGGTCGCGGTCAAGGTCCTCAAGGAGGAGCTGGCCGCCGACCAGGACATCGTGCTGCGCTTCCTGCGCGAGCGCTCGGTGCTGCTGCGGCTGAGCCACCCCAACATCGTCCGGGTCCGCGACCTGGTGGTCGAGGGTGAGCTGCTCGCCCTGGTGATGGACCTGGTGGACGGCCCCGACCTCTACCGCTACCTGCGCGCCAACGGCCCGCTCAGTCCGATCGCGGCCGCGCTGCTGATGGCCCAGATCGCCGACGCGCTCGCGGTCAGCCACGCCGACGGCGTGGTGCACCGCGACCTCAAGCCCGCCAACGTGCTGCTCGCCACCGTCCCCGGTGACGGCCGCCAGGGCGAGCAGCTGCACCCGATGCTCACCGACTTCGGCATCGCCCGGCTCGCCGACTCCCCGGGCATCACCCGCGCCAGTGAGTTCGTCGGCACCCCCGCCTATGTCGCCCCCGAGTCGGCCAGCGGCCGTCCGCAGACCTCGGCCGTGGACGTCTACGGCGCCGGGATCATGCTCTACGAGCTGGTCACCGGCCGTCCGCCGTTCCAGGGCGACGGCGCCCTCCAGGTGCTCCAGGCCCACCTGACCCAGGAGCCGCCGCGCCCGCCCGGGATGCCCGAGCCGCTCTGGACCGTGGTCGAGCGCTGCCTGCGCAAGGACCCGGCGCAGCGCCCCAGCGCCACCTCGCTGGCCCACGCGCTGCGCGTGGTGGCCGCCGGGATCGGCGTGCACGCCTCACCGGCCGCGGTGGACGCCGCGCTCGGGGTGGCCGTGCTGCTGCTGCCGGAGCCGCAGCCGGCCGAGGTGCCGGGCACCGGGGCGACCCAGCCCGACCTGGCGGCCGCCCACTACGACCCGGCCGCCGCCACCCAGGTGCTGCCGAACGGCGGCGGCCCCGGCGGGCCGGGTGCCGACCCGACCCGGCTGCTGCCCACCCCGCCCGGTGGCCCGTTCGCCGCCCCGCCGAGCCCGGCAGGACCGGCGCCCGCGGCGCAGCAACAGCAGCAGCCCGAGCCGGCGCACCCGTGGCAGACCCAGCTGCGCGCCGCCCGGGACCGCAACCAGCAGACCCAGGTCTTCGCGGCCGAGGACTTCGCCGAGCCGCCGCAGCGGGCCCCGCAGCCCTACCAGGGCGGTGCCGGCTACCCGGGCCCCGGCTACCCGCCGCCCGGTGGCGGCCAGCCCCGTCCGGGTGGGTACCCGCCGCCGAACGGCTACCCCCAGCAGGGCGGCCGACCCGGCCAGGGCGAGCCGCGCCCCGGCTACGGCCGGGCCGAGCGCCCGCCGGTCGCGCCGCCGCCGTACCAGTCGCAGCGCGGTCGGCCCGGCGGGCCCGGCTCCCGCGACCAGGGCTACCGCGACCAGGGCTACGCCGAGTCCGATCGGCCGTACCCGGAGCAGGGCTACCAGGCCTACCGCGAGCCGTCCCAGCGCCCGGCCCCGCCGGCCCCCGCGCCGGCCCGCCGCCCCGAGCCCGCGCCGCACCGCCCGCAGCCGCCGACCCGGGAGCCCGAGCCGGAGCGCGAGTCCAGGCCGCGCCGCGAGCCGCGCCCGCGCAGCCGCAACCGGATGTACATCCCGGGCCTCGGCTGCCTCAAGGGCTGCCTGATGGTGCTGCTGATCCTGGCGGTGGCGGCCGTGGCGCTGTGGAACTTCACCCCGCTGCCGCACTACTGGGACAACGTGCACCAGTGGTGGGACAGCACCACCGGCTGGATCAGCAGCACCTGGCACTCCGTCACCGGGAACTGACGGTCCGCCACCAGGCGGTCAGCGTTGACGCTTTGTCGACATTGTCCGGCTGGAGGTCCCGCACAGGGCCCCGAGGCGCGTAGGTTGGTCGGTGACGCACCGACCTCATGAGCGCTTCCGGGCCCCCGCGGCGGCCCCGGGAGCGCTCCCCGCCGCCTACGGAGCAGCATTGGCACGCAAGATCGGCAGCCGGTACACCGTGCACCAGGTGATCGGCCGGGGGTCCGCCGGAACCGTGTGGCTGGGCGAGGGCCCCGACGGGCCGGTGGCCGTCAAGCTGCTGCGCGAGGATCTGGCCACCGACCAGGTGCTGGTCGGGCGCTTCATCCAGGAGCGGGCCGCGCTCACCGGCCTGGACCACCCCCGGGTAGTCGGGGTGCGCGACATGGTGGTGGACGGCGAGGACCTCGCGCTGGTGATGGAGCTGGTGCACGGCACCGACCTGCGCTCCCGGCTGGAGCGCGAGGGCGTGCTCGCCCCGCAGGCCGCCGCCTCGGTGATCGCCGACGTGGCCGACGGCCTGGCCGCCGCGCACGCGGCCGGCATCGTGCACCGGGACGTCAAGCCGGAGAACGTGATGCTCGACCTCGCCGCGCCGCCCGGACCCGGCGGGGTGCCGCGCGCCAAGCTGACCGACTTCGGCATCGCCCGGCTGGTCGACGCCCCGCGCCGGACCAGGGCGACCCGGATCATCGGCACCCCCGACTACCTGGCTCCCGAGATCATCGAGGGCCTGGAACCGCGGGCCGCCGTCGACATCTACGCGCTGGCCACGGTCTGCTACGAGCTGCTGGCCGGCTTCACGCCGTTCGGCGGCGGCCACACCGGGGCGGTGCTGCGCCGGCACGTCACCGAGAGCGTGCCGCCGATCCCCGGGCTGCCGGACGGCCTGTGGCGGATCATCTCCGAGTGCCTGGCCAAGGCGCCCGCCTCCCGGCTGCGCGCCGCCGAGCTGGCCGAGCGCCTGCGTGAGCAACTGCCCGCGCTGGCCGGCCTGCCGCCGCTGGCGCTGCCCGCCCAGGACCGGCAGCCCGCCGAGGAGCCGGTGACCCCGGCCGAGGCCGTCTACGCCGAGGCGGACACCGGCACCGGCGCGCACCGCCGCCGGCGCGGCCCCGCCGTCCCGCTGGTCGCCGCCCCGGCCCCGGACTCCACCCGGGACACCCACACCAGCCTGCGCCGCCCCTCCGCCCAGGAGCTGGCCGGCTACGCCGCCGAGTCGCGCGCCCAGCGGGCCACCCCCGCGCCCGGCCACCGGGGCGGGCGCCGGACGGCTCTGGTGCGCCGGCGCCGGCTGCTCGCGGTGCTGCTCGCCGTGGTGCTGCTGCTGGCCGGCGCCGTGGCGGCGTTCGCCGCCTTCGGGGGCGGCGGCCACGACCACGGCCCCGGCGGGCATGCCGGCCGGGCCCCGCGCGCCGCCGTCGCGCGGCTCGACGGCTACCGGCCGGTCCCAGGGCCCCGCGCCAACCATTAGGCTGGAGGCGTGGCAGCCGTCGATCCTTCCGAAGAGCTCAAGAACCTCGAAACGACCATGGGGTCGATCGAGGCCGTCCTCGACCTGGACAAGATCCGGGCCGACGTCGAACGTCTGGAGGAGGAGGCAGCCGCCCCCGCCCTCTGGGACGACGTCGTGAACGCCCAGAAGGTCACCAGCCGGCTCTCCTTCCTGCAGGGCGAGCTGCGCCGGGTCGCCACCCTGCGCAGCCGGATCGAGGACGTGGCCGTGCTCTTCGAGCTGGCCGAGGACGAGGGCGACGCGGACACCCGGGCCGAGGCCGAGACCGAGCTGGCCTCGGTCAAGAAGGCCGTCGAGGAGCTGGAGGTGCGCACCCTGCTCTCCGGCGAGTACGACGCCCGCGAGGCGCTGGTCAACATCCGGGCCGAGGCGGGTGGCGTGGACGCCGCCGACTTCGCCGAGCAGCTGATGCGGATGTACCTGCGCTGGGCCGAGCGGCACGGCTACCCGACCGAGGTCTACGACACCTCCTACGCGGAGGAGGCGGGCATCAAGTCCGCGACCTTCAGCGTGAAGACCCCGTACGCCTACGGCACGCTCTCGGTGGAGCAGGGCACCCACCGCCTGGTGCGGATCTCGCCGTTCGACAACCAGGGCCGCCGGCAGACCTCCTTCGCGGGTGTCGAGGTGCTCCCGGTCGTCGAGCAGAGCGACCACGTCGACATCGACGAGGGCGAGCTGCGGATCGACGTCTACCGCGCCTCCGGCCCCGGTGGCCAGGGCGTCAACACCACCGACTCGGCGGTGCGGATCACCCACCTGCCCACCGGCATCGTGGTCTCCTGCCAGAACGAGCGCTCGCAGATCCAGAACAAGGCCTCGGCGATGAACGTGCTGCAGGCCAAGCTGCTGGAGCGCCGCCGCCAGGAGGAGAAGGCCCGGATGGACTCGCTGAAGGACGGCGGCAGCTCCTGGGGCAACCAGATGCGCTCGTACGTGCTGCACCCGTACCAGATGGTCAAGGACCTGCGCACCGAGTACGAGGTGGGCAGCCCGCAGGCGGTGCTGGACGGCGATATCGACGCCTTCATCGAGGCTGGTATCCGCTGGCGCAAGCAGAGCGAGAACCAGGAGCAGTAGCACCAGCCGCTGACGAACCGAGAAGGGGCCCCGGACAGTGTCCGGGGCCCCTTCGTCCGTGTCGGTGGGTTATGCCAGCGCCTGCCGGCAGATCATCGCCACCGCCAGCAACGCGGCCAGCAGGGCGATCAGAGTGGCCGGGGAGAGCGTGGCGAGAGGACCCTGCTGCTGTTGTAGCCGGGCGCGCTCGGCGCGGCAGACCGGGCAGCGGCCCTCGCTCACGCGGCCGGCGCAGTTGGCGCACACCAGATGGTCGCACGTCATGCGATCTCCTCCTTGCCTGCTACTGCCAACGCACCGGGCGGCCGAATGGTTCCCGTACCTGCCCCGGGCGGGGGATCGGAGCGGACCGCGGCAGTGCGGTTTGCCCTCTACTCTGCCAGGTTCCGCGGCGTCCGGCTCCCTGGCCGGGAAAACCCGGGGCGGCCGCCACCCGGTCGATCAGCACGGCCGGCATTCGTGGCGCGAAACCCTGGAACGGCTGTGAAATGGCTCGCAATTTTCCGGGCATTCCAGTCCAAGAGCGGACAATCCGTCAGGATCGTTCGCCGGACCGCCCTGCGCGGCCGCCGACGGGTCGCGTATGGTCCCAAGCCGGGGGAGTGGCCAGGGTCGCTCCCGCCGCCCTCCCCGACCGGATCGCGGGGGTGGGTCCGACCCAGGAACAGTGCGACCGACGTCGGCTACCGGCCTGAAGTAACGATCGGGTCACGGAAGTTGTTCGAGCCGTCAGCTGTTCCGCCTAGGATGGCCTCCGTGATGCAGCCGTGATCAGATTCGACAACGTTTCCAAGACCTATCCCAAGCAGAACCGCCCCGCCCTGTCGGAGGTCTCGCTGGAGATCGAGAAGGGCGAGTTCGTCTTCCTGGTCGGTTCCTCCGGCTCGGGCAAGTCCACCTTCCTGCGGCTGTGCCTGCGCGAGGAGCGCCCCAGCACCGGCGAGGTGCACGTGCTCGGCAAGGACCTGGGCAAGCTGTCCAACTGGAAGGTGCCGCACATGCGGCGTCAACTGGGCACCGTCTTCCAGGACTTCCGCCTGCTGCCGAACAAGACCGTGGCGCAGAACGTGGCGTTCGCGCTGGAGGTCATCGGCAAGCCGAAGAGTGCCATCAACAAGGTGGTCCCCGAGGTGCTCGACCTGGTCGGTCTCGGCGGCAAGGAGGACCGGATGCCCGGCGAGCTCTCCGGTGGTGAGCAGCAGCGCGTGGCGATCGCCCGGGCCTTCGTCAACCGTCCGATGCTGCTGATCGCGGACGAGCCGACCGGAAACCTGGACCCGCAGAACTCGGTCGGCATCATGAAGTTGCTGGACCGGATCAACCGCACCGGGACCACGGTGCTGATGGCCACCCACGACCAGGCCATCGTCGACCAGATGCGCAAGCGCGTGATCGAGCTCGACAAGGGGTTGCTGGTCCGCGACCAGGCCCGCGGTGTCTACGGGTACCAGCACTAGCCGGCTACCGCGTCGCCGCCTCCGGTCCATCAGCCTTGATCTTGGAGTAGAAGAAGCTCATGCGCGCCCAGTTCATCCTGTCGGAGATCGGTGTCGGTCTCCGCCGCAACCTGACCATGACCATCGCGGTGGTGGTCAGCGTCGCGCTCTCGCTCGCCCTGGCCGGGGCCAGTCTGCTGGTCCGTGACCAGGTCAACTCGATGAAGGGGTACTGGTACGACAAGGTCGAGGTCAGCATCTACTTCTGCACCAAGGCGGACGCCAAGAACGCCCCGCAGTGTGCGAACGGTGCGGCCACCCAGGACCAGATCGACGACGTCAAGGCCGGCCTTGACAAGATGAAGCCGCTGGTGCAGAACTCCACCTTCGAGAGCCAGGCGGAGGCCTACACGCACTGGAAGGACATGAACCCGGACAACGCCCTGGTCTCCGTCCTCGGTGCCGACGCGATCCCGTCCTCCTGGCGGGTGAAGCTGAGCGATCCGACCCGTTACGACGTGATCCAGAGCGCCTTCGCCGGGCATCCAGGGGTGCGCTCGGTGGAGGACGAACGGCAGATCCTGGACAACCTCTTCGGGTTGCTCAACGGCCTGCAGACCGCGGCCTTCGTGATCATGGTGTTGATGCTCTCGGTGGCGCTGCTGCTGATCGTGAACACGGTCCGCGTCTCGGCGTTCAGCCGAAGGCGGGAGACCGGGATCATGAGACTGGTCGGTGCCTCCAACTTCTACGTGCAGATGCCGTTCATCGCCGAGGCGGCGTTCGCCGCCTTGCTGGGCGCGGTGCTGGCCTCCGGGCTGTTGCTGCTCGGCAACTACGGCGTGCACGCCTGGCTGGCCAAGAAGGTGCAGTTCATCCAGTTCATCGGGCTCTCCTCGGTGCTGCAGGTGATCCCGCTGCTGATCGTGGCCGGTATGGCGATGGCGGCGGTGGCGGCCTTCCTGACGCTGCGCAAGTACCTGAAGGTCTAACTCCCAGCGGTCGTCCGGTCCGCAGGATTTCGTCACGCCCGGTGAGATTCGGCCGTTCTGCGGCCACGGAGCGCATCGGGCGCCTACACTCCGTTCCCATGACCGCAACCGCGCGGCAGGCGCGCCATGGCGCCACCCTCAGCCTGGTGTTCGGCACGGTGCTGCTCGGCGGCGCGGTCCTGGGCGCCTGGGGTGGCGGGCCGCCCGCCGCGCCGCCGCGTCGGGCCGCCTCGGCGGACGCCAGAGTTGGCGGCCCCGAGGTCGCGACGCTCTCCCCGGAGCAGGCGCAGCGGCTGGTGGCGGACGGCGGCGACCGCTGGGCCGCGTACTACAGCCCGCAGGACTACGCCGAGTTCGCCCAGGGCCTGGACGGCGAGTACCTGGGCGTCGGGGTCTTCGTGGACCGGGCCGACGACGGCTCGACGCTGGTCAGCGCCGTGCCCCCGGGCTCGCCGGCCGCCGCGGCCGGAATCGCGGTGGGTGACCGGCTGATCGCGGTGGACGGCGCCCCGGTGGACCGGCTGCCGGTGACCGAGGTGGTGGCCAGGCTGCGCGGTCGCCCCGACGGCCAGGGCGCGGGCGGGCGGCCGGCGGAGCCCGGCTCGCCGGTGCGGCTGACCCTGCGGCGGGCCGGCGTCGCCGCGCGCGAGGTGACCCTGCGTCGGACCGTGCTCGCCGCCCAGGACGTCGCGGTGGACCATCCGGCGCCCGGGGTGCTGTGGATCACCGCGCGGGCCTTCACCACCGGCGTCGGCGCCGAGATCGCCGCGGCCGCGCGGCGCGCGCCCGAGCACGGCGTGGTGCTCGACCTGCGCGGCAACTCCGGTGGCCTGGTGGCGGAGGCGGTCGCCACCGCCTCGGTCTTCCTGGACGGCGGCCCGGTCGCCTCCTACCAGGTCGGCGACCAGTCGCGGCAGTTGGCCGCGGCCCCCGGCGGCGATCCGCGCACCCCGCTGGTGGTGCTGGTGGACGGCGGCACGATGAGCGCGGCCGAACTGCTGGCCGGCGCGCTGCAGGACCGCTGCCGGGCGGTGCTGGTGGGCAGCCGGACCTTCGGCAAGGGCACCGTGCAGCAGCCCAGCCGGCTGGCCGACGGATCGGTCCTGGAGCGCACCGTGGGCCGCTACTTCACCCCCGCCGGCCGCTCCCCGGACGGCGTCGGCCTGCTCCCCGACGTGCCCGCCGCCGACCCGGCCACCGCCGACGCGCTGGCCCTGCGGGTGCTCAGCGGGCTGGGCGGGGCGGGCGCTCGACCATAAAGCGGCTGCCGGGCGGGCCGCCGAGGTGCGAGAATGTCCGGTGCTATGGCAAAGGAAAAGGGACAGAAGCTGATCGCGCAGAACAAGAAGGCGCGACACGAGTACACGATCCTCGACACCTACGAGTGCGGGATGGTGCTGACCGGCACCGAGGTCAAGTCGCTGCGCGAGGGCCGGGCCAACCTGGTCGACGGCTACGCCTACACCCAGGCCGGCGAGGTGTGGATCGACAACGTCTTCATCCCCGAGTACACCCAGGGGACTTGGACCAACCACTCGGCGCGGCGCAAGCGCAAGCTGCTGCTGCACAAGATGGAGATCCGCAAGCTGGAGGCGAAGACCAAGGAGACCGGGCACACCCTGGTGCCGCTCTCCCTGTACTTCAAGGACGGCCGGGTCAAGCTGGAGCTGGCCCTGGCGGTCGGCAAGAAGCTCTACGACAAGCGGCAGACGCTGCGCGAGCAGCAGGACACCCGGGAGACCGCGCGCGCGGTGGCCGCCGCCCGTCGTCGGATGGGCTGATTGTGGTCGTCCTGTAGCAGGTTCGTCCCAACCGGGTGATCCCACCTGGTCAACGGCCTGATGCCGAAGATTCGATCAGTACGATCCGAGCATGAACGTCTCCCTGTTGGATGGCTGGTTCCCGTGGACCGTCCAGCTCGCGGCCGGTGTCGCGCTGCTGGCCGCGGTCGGGTGGCGGGACCGCCGTTGGCGGCTGCGCCGGGCGCCGATCGCGATCGGTGCCGCGATCGCGCTGACCGCGCTGGCCGGGCTGCTCGCGGTCACCGTCGGCGGGGTCACCGACCCGCTGCCGTTCGCGCTCTGGCTCTGGCTGGGCGCGGCGGTGGTGGCGCTCGCGGTGCTGGTGGCCGGCTGGCGCTCGGCGCGCTGGTGGCGGCGCTCGCTGGCGCCGCTGGCCGCGCTGCTCGCCCTGCTGGCCGGCGCCAACGTGCTGAACGCGTCCACCGGTTACTTCCCGACCCTGGACGACGCGCTCGGCGAGCTGACCGGCGCCCCACTGCCGCAACAGGTGACGCTCGACCAACTCGGCTCGCTGACCGGCAAGACCGACACCGGCCGGATCGTCCAGGTGGACATACCCGACACCGCCAGCGGTTTCGCCCACCGCCAGGAGCTGGTCTACCTGCCGCCGGCCTGGTTCCGCAGCAAGGCCCGGCCCAAGCTGCCGGTGCTGGAGATGATCGGCGGGGAGTACGCGGCGCCCGACAACTGGGTGCGGGCCGGCGACGCGGTGCAGACCGCGGACGCCTATGCCGCGCAGCACGGCGGCTACGCGCCGGTGCTGGTCTTCGCGGACGCGACCGGCGGGTTCAAGGTCGACACCGAGTGCGTGGACGGTCCGAACGGGAAAGCCGAGGACCATCTGGTGAAGGACATTCCGCCGTACGTCGAGAAGACTTTCGGCACCTCCGGCGATCCGCGCAAGTGGGGCGTGGTGGGCTGGTCGATGGGCGGTACCTGCGCGATCGACCTGACGGTCGAACACCCCCAGGTCTTCTCGCACTTCGAGGACATCTCCGGTGACCTCGGGCCGAACACCGGGGACAAGCAGCAGACCATCGACAAGCTCTACGGCGGCGATTCGGCGGCCTGGGCGGCGCACGACCCGCTGACCGTGCTGGCGGGGCACGCCAAGTACCGCGACACCTCCGGCTGGTTCGAGAGCGGCGACCAGGAGGCCAACCACATCACGCAGGGGAAGCAGCTGGCCGCCGCCGCCCGCAAGGACGGCATCAAGTGCCAGTTGGACGTCCAGCCCGGCAAGCACGTCTGGCAGTTCGGTGCCCAGGCGTTCGCCGACGCGCTGCCCTGGCTGGCCCAGCAGCTCGGCACCCCCGGGCCGCACCAGGCCAAGGCGACGCCGGTCAAGCCGCTGCCGAAGCCCGCCGCCCCGACCGCCACCCCCGCGCCGGCCACCGAGCCGGTTCCCGCCACGGCCTAATCGGCTGGACCGCCCCTGGCGGGGCGCGTACCATGGTCCAAGCAACACCGGGTGGGGTCACCCAGCCGGAGCTTTTTCTCAAGCTGCACCTTCTTAAAAACACATGGGGATGATCGGTTTCGACAGGGGACGTCGAAACAGGAGAAGCGAGCCGAGGAACGCGGCAATGATCTCGTTAACCATCTGCCGCAAAAAAATAATCGCCAATGTCAAGCGCGATTCCCTCGCTCTCGCTGCCTAAGTAGCGACAGTAGGGTGTCAGACCGGGGAGTTCCCGACCCGGACCCTGGCATAATCTAGGGAACTCAACTGTCCACCCGGGCTGCGCGGGTGGGCGGGACAACAAACAGCAGCTGGGCCTGTTGGCGGCTTGTCCGTGTGACTGCCAGGGCCGAGAAAAGCACAGCGGACTGCGCTCGGAGAAGTCCTGAATCCACTCCACTGGACCCGGGTTCGATTCCCGGCATCTCCACCATCCCATGTGCATGCGGGCCGCCTTCCGTCCTCGGAGGGCGGCCTTCGTGTTTCCCGGCGTCGGGTCCGGTCGTGCTGCTTCGGTCGTGCTGCTTCGGGCGGGGCCGCTTCGCCCCTGAGTGCCCGCGCGGCGACTCCGGGAGTAGGATCGTCCGTCCGCCGACTTTGGGCGGCGACTTATCTCCCACCAGCAGACGTACGACAAGGGGACTCCTTGGGCGCGCACGGCAGGCAGCACGCGGCCGCAACCACCGAGGCCGGCACGGCATCAGCAGACAGCCCCACGGCCACGGCCGAGGGGCTGCGCGAGCGTGAGATCGCGGGCGAGCAACGGCATCTCGACACCGTCTACCGGCGGCTGGAGGAGAAGCTCGCCGAGGCCGAGTACGTCCTGGAGGACGCCGCCAAGCGGGTCCAGGTCGGCACGCCCGGCGCGCTCGCCGAGCGGGACGCGCAGGTCTACCGGGCCGGCGCCCACCTCACCCGGTTGAACAACGAGTTCGAGGACTTCCTGTTCGGCCGGATCGACCTGCAGCAGGCGGACGCCCCCGAAGAGCACGGCATCCCCTCCTTCACCCCGCTGGATCCGAGCGACGAGAAGGTCGCGCAGACCCTGCACATCGGCCGGCTCGGCGTGCTGGACGCCGAGTACGGCCCGCTGGTGATCGACTGGCGGGCCCCGGCCGCCGCTCCCTTCTACCGGGCCACCCCGCTGGAGCCGGGCCGGGTGCTGCGCCGCCGGGTGATCCGCTCCAAGGGCCGCAAGGTGATCGGGGTCGAGGACGACCTGCTGCGCCCGGACCTGACCCCGGTGCTGGACGGCCGGGAGCTGGCCGTGATCGGCGACGGCGCGCTGATGGCCTCGCTCGGCCGGGCCCGCAGCCACACCATGCGTGACATCGTCTCCTCGATCCAGAAGGAGCAGGACGAGGTGATCCGGGCGCCCGCCGCCGGCGCCACCCTGGTCACCGGCGGTCCCGGCACCGGCAAGACCGCCGTCGCGCTGCACCGCGCGGCCTTCCTGCTCTACCAGGACCGCCGCCGCTACGCCGGCGGGATCCTGGTGGTCAGCCCGACCCCGCTGCTGGTCTCCTACACCGAGGGCGTGCTGCCCTCGCTCGGCGAGGAGGGCCAGGTGGCGATCCGCGCGGTCGGCAGCCTGGTGGACGGCATCGAGGCCGAGCGCTACGACACGCCCGAGACGGCGCGGATCAAGGGCTCGGCCCGGATGGTGCAGCTGCTGCGCCGCACCGCGCGGGCCGCGCTGGAGCTGACCGCGCCCACCGAGCTGAAGGTGGTGGCGCGCGGCGAGGTGCTGCGGCTGGACGCCGGACGGCTGCGCGCGGTGCGCGGCAACGTGGTCGGCAGCGGCGGCACCCCGCTCAACCTGCTGCGCCCCCGGGCCCGCAGGCTGCTGCTGGACGCGCTCTGGGTCGAGGCCACCAAGCACCTGCCCAAGCCCACCGACCACTTCTCCCGCGAGCAGCGCCAGGAGGAGAAGGAGTCCTTCGACGAGTACGTCTCGGACGAGGCGCCGTTCCTCGACTTCCTGGACGCCTGGTGGCCGACCCTGACCCCGCGTCAGGTCCTGGCCACGCTGCGGCAGGCCAGGCACATCAACCGGATCGCCCGGAACGTCGTCAGCCCCGAGGAGGCCCGCCTGCTGGCCGCCTCCTGGCGGCAGCTGGGCGAGCGCGGCGATGGGCAGCTGTCGGCGCACGACGTGGCGCTGATCGACGAACTGCACCTGCTGCTCGGTGAGCCGGCCAGGCCCAGGGCGCGCGAGGTGGACGCGGTGGACCTGCTCACCGGCCTCGACGAGGTGACCACCTTCGCCGACCGCAGCTCCCGCCAGCGCGACCGCACCCCGGTGGAGCGCACCGAGTACGCGCACGTGATCGTGGACGAGGCCCAGGACCTGACGCCGATGCAGTGGCGGATGATCGGCCGCCGCTCCCGCTCGGCGACCTGGACCATCGTGGGCGATCCGGCGCAGAGCTCCTGGCCGTTCCCGGCGGAGGCCCAGGCGGCGCTCGACGAGGTGCTGGCCGGCAAGCCGCGCCGCCGTCACACGCTGACCGTCAACTACCGCAACCCCGCCGAGATCGCCGAGGTCGCGGCGAAGGTGCTGGCGCTGGCCGCCCCGGGCACCCCCTCGCCCAGCGCGGTGCGCTCCACCGGCGTCCAGCCGCGCTTCGCGGCCGTCACCGCCGCCGAGCCGGCCGCGTTCGGCGCCGCCGCCCGCGCCGAACTGCGGCGCCTGCTGGGCGAGGTGGACGGCACGGTCGCGGTGGTTGTCCCGATGGAACGCCGGGCCGAGGCGGCCGGCTGGATCGCGGACCTGGGCGAGCGGGTGGTCGCGCTGGGCAGCCTGGAGGCCAAGGGCCTGGAGTACGACGCGACGGTGGTCGCCGACCCGACCGGCATTGCTGGCGAGTCCGAGGCCGGGCTGCGGGTCCTCTACGTCGCGTTGACCCGGGCCACTCAGCGCCTGACGGTGCTCTCCGGGCCCGACGACCTGCCCGACGGCGCGGGCGTCCCCGCGCTGCTGCGGTAGCGCTGAGGCGCCGTCAACGACTGTGGCCCCCACCGGAGGTGGGGGCCACAGTCCTACGTTGGTGACACCGACCCGCCATGCTCGCCTCGCGGCAAGTGGTCGCTCGAAGCGACTAAGGTTGGGCCCGGGGGCTTGGATCGAGCCGGTGTCTCGTCCAATGTAACCCATGGGCCCCGCCAGGCAAGGTCATGCGGCGGATTTTCGGTCCCGGATCAGGTTCACCGGATGTCTTGTTGTCGGTTCCCCGCAATCAACGGCCGATATTTCTGACAAGCCCCTGGTAGGTGCGACGATCGAGGCCTAAGATGCGCGAGGCGCAGCATCAACAAACTGTTGAAGTAGCCGACAGCTGTTGAAGACGGCCTGGCCAGCTCTCACCTCTCAGTGGACGGAAGAAGGACGTCGATGGCGACGGTGCCCAGTGTCTCCAACTCGATCACGGTGCGGCTGGAGGTCCCGGCCAGCGGCAACGCGGTCAGCAACATCACCACCGCCGTGGAGTCCTCCGGCGGGTCGGTGACCGGTCTCGACGTCACGGCCTCGGGCCTGGAGGCGCTGCGGATCGACGTGACGGTGGCCGCCGCCTCGGTGGCGCACGGCGAGGAGATCGTCGAGAAGCTGCGGGCCATCGAGGGCGTGACGATCGGCAAGGTCTCGGACCGCACCTTCCTGATGCACCTCGGCGGCAAGATCGAGATGTCCTCGAAGCTGCCGATCCGCAACCGTGACGACCTCAGCATGATCTACACCCCCGGCGTGGCCCGGGTCTGCATGGCGATCGCCGAGAACCCCGAGGACGCCCGCCGCCTGACCATCAAGCGCAACAGCGTCGCGGTGGTCACCGACGGCTCTGCGGTGCTGGGCCTGGGCAACATCGGCCCGCAGGCCGCGCTGCCCGTGATGGAGGGCAAGGCGGCCCTGTTCAAGCGCTTCGCCGGCATCGACGCCTGGCCGATCTGCCTGGACACCCAGGACGCCGACGAGATCGTGGCCATCGTCAAGGCGATCGCCCCGGGCTTCGCCGGCATCAACCTGGAGGACATCTCCGCGCCGCGCTGCTTCGAGATCGAGGCCCGGCTGCGCGAGGCGCTGGACATCCCGGTCTTCCACGACGACCAGCACGGCACCGCGATCGTGGTGCTGGCCGCGCTGACCAACGCGCTGCGGGTGGTCGGCAAGGAGATCGGCGACATCCGGGTGGTGATGTCCGGGGCCGGCGCGGCCGGTACCGCGATCCTGAAGCTGCTGCTGGCCGCCGGCGTCGCGCACGCCACCGTGGCGGACGTGCACGGCGTGGTGCACGGCGGCCGGGCGGACCTCAACGACTCGCTGCGCTGGATCGCCGAGCACACCAACCGTTCGGGCCGCACCGGCAGCCTGAAGGAGGCGGTGGCCGGCGCCGACGTCTTCATCGGCGTCTCCGCCCCGAACGTGCTGGACGGCGACGACATCGCCTCGATGGCCGACAACGCGATCGTCTTCGCGCTGGCCAACCCGGACCCGGAGGTCGACCCGGCGGTGGCCCGGCAGACCGCCGCCGTGGTCGCCACCGGGCGCAGCGACTTCCCCAATCAGATCAACAACGTGTTGGTCTTCCCGGGTGTCTTCCGCGGCCTGCTGGACGCGCAGAGCCGCACGGTGAACACCGAGATGATGATCGCCGCGGCCCGGGCGCTGGCCGCCACCGTGCTCGACGACCAGCTGAACGCGAACTACATCATCCCCAGCGTCTTCCACCCGGACGTGGCCAAGACGGTCGCCGCCGCCGTGCGGGAGGCCGCGCTGGCCGCCGCCGATACGGCCGAGCGGGCCCCTTCCCGGCCCACCCCGGGCATCGTCGGGACCCTCGACACCGCGGCTTTCCCGGTCGTCAAACTCTGATCAACTCCGGTCAACGGAGGGGTCCTGGGGCGGTATCCGGTCGATCAGCTGGCCGAATACCGCCCCTCTCGGTGCCGACCCGGTCCGAACCCTTGCGACACAAGGGGAAGGGCGTGTTTGGGCTTGCCCCCGTCAGGGCGTACGGTAGCCCTGCACGGGGCAGGCGTGTCCGACAAGTACGGAACGTCCCCCAACCACTCGGCGAGTCGTTCCCGACCGCCGCCCGCGTCGGTCCGCCGGCGCCGACGGAGCGTCACAGCTGCGTGGGGAGGGCGCCGTTCGGGGTGGACGGTCGAGGCCCGATTAGCTTTCTCAGGGCCGGTAAGGGCAGGATTCGTTCCCAGGCAGGCACGTGGCAGGACTGACACGGTGCGCGGCCCGGGACACGAGCCGGGCCCCTACCACCAGCCGCCTGAACGAGCACTGTGTGCGGACCAGCGGCCCAGCCGGGTGCCTCCGGAGGGACGACCGATGGGCCCCCGCACACCGCAACGAACAGACCACAGGAGTACACATGAACCGCAGTGAGCTGGTGGCCGCTCTGGCCGACCGCGCCGAGGTGACCCGTAAGGACGCCGACGCCGTTCTGGCGGCTTTCGCCGAGGTCGTGGGCGAGGTCGTGGCCAAGGGTGACGAGAAGGTCACCATCCCCGGTTTTCTGACCTTCGAGCGCACCCACCGTGCCGCCCGGACCGCTCGCAACCCGCAGACCGGCGAGCCGATCCAGATCGCGGCCGGCTACAGCGCCAAGGTGAGCGCCGGCTCCAAGCTCAAGGAAGCCGCCAAGGGCGCCTGATCCTTCGTGGAGCGGGGGCGGTCCGGTTCGCCGGACCGCCCCCGCTCCGTCGTTTTCCGGGGCGGCCCCGTCGCCTGGCGGGGCGTCCGCCACGCGAAGGGGCCACCCCTGGCGGGGCGGCCCCTTGAACGTCCTGCGGCGGCTCCAGCGGACCGCCGGCGGTGTCAGACCGCCGCGAGCAGCTCCTGCTCGCTGGGCATCTCCACGTGGGCCCCGAGGTCACGCAGCTTGGCCAGGAAGTTCTCGTAACCGCGGTTGATCAGCGAGATCCCGTGCACGGTCGAGGTCCCCTCGGCGGCCAGCGCCGCGATCAGGTACGAGAAGCCACCGCGCAGGTCGGGGATCACCAGCTCGCCGCCGAGCAGCTTGGACGGCCCGGAGACCACCGCGGAGTGCAGGAAGTTGCGCTGCCCGAAGCGGCACGGCGTGCCGCCCAGGCACTCGCGGTAGAGCTGGATGTGCGCGCCCATCTGGTTGAGCGCGGAGGTGAAGCCGAGCCGCGACTCGTAGACCGTCTCGTGCACGATCGACAGGCCGGCCGCCTGGGTCAGCGCGACCACCAGCGGCTGCTGCCAGTCGGTCTGGAAACCGGGGTGCACGTCGGTCTCCAGGGCGATCGCGTTCAGCTCGCCGCCCGGGTGCCAGAAGCGGATGCCCTCGTCGTCCACCGCGAAGGCGCCGCCGACCTTCCGGAAGGTGTTGAGGAAGGTCATCATCTCCAGCTGGCGGGCGCCGTGGACGTAGATGTTCCCCTTGGTGGCCAGCGCCGCGCAGGCCCACGAGGCCGCCTCCAGGCGGTCCGGCAGCGCCCGGTGGTTGTAGCCGCCGAGCTCGTCCACCCCGGTGATCAGGATGGTCCGGTCGGTGCCCATCGAGATGATCGCGCCCATCTTCTGCAGTACGCAGATCAGGTCGACGATCTCCGGCTCGATGGCCGCGTTGCGCAGCTCGGTGTCGCCCTCGGCGAGCACGGCGGTGAGCAGCACCTGCTCGGTGGCGCCGACCGAGGGGTAGGGCAGCTCGATCTTGGTGCCGCGCAGGCGCTGCGCGGCCACCAGGTAGGTGCCCTGCGGGTGCTTCTCGATGCTGGCGCCGAACTGGCGCAGCACCTCGAAGTGGAAGTCGACCGGGCGGCCGCCGATGTCGCAGCCGCCCAGGCCGGGGATGAAGGCGTGGCCGAGGCGGTGCAGCAGCGGGCCGCAGAACAGGATCGGGATCCGCGAGGAGCCGGCGTGCGCGTCGATGTCGGCGACGTTGGCGCTCTCCACGTGCGAGGGGTCCAGGATCAGCTCCCCCTCCTCCTCGCCGCTGCGCACCGTGACGCCGTGCAGCTGGAGCAGGCCGCGGACCACCTTGACGTCGCGGATGTCCGGAACGTTGCGCAGTCTGCTGGGGCCCTGACCGAGCAGGGCGGCCACCATCGCCTTGGGCACCAGGTTCTTGGCGCCGCGGACACGGATCTCGCCTTCCAGCGGGTTTCCGCCGTGCACCAGCAGGACGTCGTCGGTCATCGTTCTCGCAATCCGGGGTTCGCAGCCGCGGCAACGGGGGCGCGCCGCGACTGGGGGCAGAGAGGTAGGACCGGCGGACGTACGGCTGGGGCCGCACGGGCGCCACCTTTGGTAGATGGTAGTAGCCGCTTGAACGGTTCCCTGTCGTTCTCGTCGTGATCATGCTCTCTTAGGGTGGAAGCCCGTCGAGCTGTCCGCCGAGCGGGTGAGGCGCGGCGCTGTGGAGGTTTCGCCGCCCGCTGCGGGATCATGTGTGGCATGACCGCGGCCCTCTCACACACCGGCCGGCTGCTCGTGGCGACTCCGGTGCTCACCGATCCGAACTTCGCCCGGTCGGTGGTGCTGCTGCTGGACCACGACGTGCAAGGCGCGCTCGGCGTCGTCCTCAACCGGCCGACCTCGGTCGAGGTCGGGGACGTCCTGGACAGCTGGGCCGAGCTCACCGGTGCTCCCCGCGTGGTCTTCCAGGGCGGCCCGGTGGGCCTGGACTCGGCGCTCGCGGTGGCCGTGGTGCCGGGCGAACCCGGGCCCCAGGACCCGCTCGGCTGGCGCCGGGTGCACGGCGCGATCGGGCTGGTCGACCTGGAGGCACCGCCGCAGGTGCTGGCCGGCGAGCTGGGCGGCCTGCGGGTCTTCGCCGGCTACTCGGGCTGGACGCCCGGCCAGCTGGAGGCCGAGATCGCCGAGGGCGCCTGGTACCTGGTGGACGCCGAGCCGGGCGACATCTCCTGCCCGGACCCCGAGCAGCTCTGGCGCGCGGTGCTGCGCCGCCAGCGCGGCGCCCTGGCGATGCTCGCCACCTACCCGGAGGACCCCACGCTCAACTGACCTCCGGCGGTCCGGCCGGGGCCCGCCGGGCCGCGGCGTCGAGCGGGTCGTCGGCGTCGACGTGGTGGGGTCCGTGCGGGGTGGGGCCCGTTTCGGGCGAGGCCCCCATAGACTTGGCGCCTATGAGCACTCTTGAGCCCGAGCGCGGCCTCGGCACCGGCACCCTGGTCGAGCCCGTCCCGCAGGTGTCCAACGGCGACGGCGACCACGAGCGCTTCGCGCACTACGTCCAGAAGGACAAGATCATGGAGAGCGCGCTCTCCGGCTCCCCGGTGGTCGCGCTCTGCGGCAAGGTCTGGGTGCCCGGGCGCGACCCGAAGAAGTACCCGGTCTGTCCGATGTGCAAGGAGATCTTCGACGGCATCGAGCCGGCCGGCGGGGACGACAAGAACAAGAAGAAGTAGGCCCGGGGCCGCTGCAGGCCTGTGCAGTGGTCTATGCCAATCGGGGGCGCCGGGGCAGGATGGGCCGCATGGACCTGATCCCCGCGCCGATCGCCATCCGCCGCGCCGCCACCGAGGACGCCCCGGGCCTGCCGCTGGGCCCCGCGAGCACGCTGGCCGGTGCGGCCGGGACCGAGGACGCCGAGCGCTGGCTGCGCTCGACGCTCGGCGCGGCCACCGGCCTGGCGCTGCCGCCGGCCGCCGACCCGGTGATCGGGCTGCGCCTCGACCCGGCGCTGGCACCCGAGGGGTACCGGCTCACGGTCGACGGCGAGCGCGCCCGGATCACCGCGGGCGGTCCGGCCGGTGCGCACTGGGGCGCCCAGACGCTGCGCCAGTTGCTCGGACCCGAGGCCTACCGGCGGGCCCCGCTGCGCCGCACCGGCTGGCGGCTGCCCGGCTGCGAGATCACCGACGCGCCCCGGTTCGGCTGGCGCGGGGTGCTGCTCGACGTCGCCCGGCACTTCCTGCCGCTCGCCGGCCTGCTGCGGTACGTGGACCTGCTGGCCGCGCACAAGCTCAACGTGCTGCACCTGCACCTCACCGACGACCAGGGCTGGCGCTTCGAGGTCAGGCGCTACCCCCGGCTCACAGAGGTCGGCGGCTGGCGCGAGCGCTCGATGGTGGGCTACCGCACCGGTGGCCGGCGCGACGACCGGCCGCACGGCGGCTACTACACCCAGGACGACCTGCGCGAGCTGGTCGCCTACGCGGCCGACCGCGGGATCACCGTGGTGCCCGAGATCGACCTGCCCGGCCACACCCAGGCGGCGATCGCGGCCCACCCCGAGCTGGGCAACACCGATGTGCTGGACACCGGCGAGCTCGGGGTGTGGACGGACTGGGGGGTCAGTCCCAACGTGCTGAACGCCTCGGACGCCACGCTGGCCTTCTTCGAGGGGGTGCTGGAGGAGCTGCTGGAGGTCTTCCCGTCGAAGTACGTGCACCTGGGCGGCGACGAGTGCCCCAAGGAGCAGTGGCGGACCAGCCCGGCGGCGCAGGCGCGGATCAAGGAGCTGGGCCTGGCCGACGAGCACGAGCTGCAGAGCTGGGTCATCGGCCACTTCGACGGCTGGCTGACCGCCCGCGGCCGCCGGCTGATCGGCTGGGACGAGATCCTGGAGGGCGGGCTGGCCGAGCACGCTGCGGTTGCGTCCTGGCGGGGCTATGCGGGTGGGGTCGCCGCCGCGCGGGCGGGGCATCCGGTGGTGATGTGCCCGGAGCAGCACGTCTACCTCGACCACCGGCAGGACGGCGGGCCCGACGAGCCGATCCCGATCGGCTTCAAGCGTTCGCTGGCCGACGTCTACCGCTTCGAGCCGGTGCCCGCGTCACTGGATGAGGTGAGCGCCCGTCAGGTGATCGGCACCCAGGCCAACCTGTGGAGCGAGTTCGCCGACGACGCCCGCGACCTCGACTACCGGGCCTTCCCCCGGCTCGCCGCCTTCGCCGAGGTCGCCTGGTCGCCGCTGCCGCGCGATCCGGCCGCCCGCGACCTGGCCGACTTCGAGCGGCGGATGCGCACCCACTACGCGCGGCTCGACGCGCTCGGCGTCGCCTATCGCCCGCCGGCCGGCCCGCACCCGTGGCAGCGGCGCCCGGGGGTGGCCGGTCGCCCGCTGCCGGGACCGCCGCCGCAGCGCTGACGAGTCGTCAGTCGAACAATGTGATCATCCGGGAACCTTTGCCTGGCGTGCGGCGTCAAAACCAGGTGAACATCCGGTCTCTTTTGTGGGGGATCTGCCCGAAAAGCGACCGGATCGTCCGGGACCCCGAGGGCGATCACGGTGCTCGATGTGCCAGAGTTGCCCGACCCGGTGGGCTGCTTCTGTTCGGCAGCCCGGACCCGTACGCTACGGGCGGCACCGCAGACCCGTGGTGCGGGAGGAACGGGCCGGCCCGGCGTCGGCCGACGCGGCTGAGCGCGGGCCCCGAGCGCAGGCTCGGGAGTAGGCCCGAGAACCACCCAAGAATCTGGAGCACGGTGGGATCCTGGTGAACCGGACGATCATGCTGCCGACCTCCCTCGACGAGGCCGTCGAGGCTCTGGGCGCCAGTCCCGCCGCCGTCCCGGTGGCCGGCGGGACCGACCTGATGGAGGCCGTCAACGCCGGACGGCTGCGCCCCGGTGCGCTGGTGGGCCTGGGCCGGATCACCGAACTACGCGGCTGGCGCTACGAGGACGGCGGCACCGCCGTGCTCGGCGCGGGCCTCACGCTGGCCCGGATGGACCGCCCCGACTTCGCCGCGCTGATCCCGGCGCTGGCCGACGCCGCCCGCACCGCGGGCCCCCCGCAGACCCGCAACGTCGGCACGCTGGGCGGCAACATCGCCACCGCCGCCGCGACCGGAGACACCCTGCCGGTGCTGGCCGCGCTGGAGGCCGTGGCCACCCTGGCCCGGGCCCCGCGGGCCGGTGACAGCGGCACCCGCGAGGTCCCGGTCAGCCACCTGCTCACCGGCGTCGACCCGATGCGCCCGGGCGAACTGCTCAGCTGGGTCCGGGTTCCGCTGCTGCACGCCCCGCAGGTCTTCCTCAAGGCGACCGGGCGCAGTGGCCCGTCCCGCGCGGTCGCCTCGGTGGCGCTGGTGCTCGACCCGGCCCGGCGCGCGGTGCGCTGCGCGGTCGGCGCGGTGGCGCCGGTGCCGCTGCGGCCGCTGGAGGCCGAGGCCTGGGTGGCCGGCTGCGTCGACTGGGACGCCCGGGGCGAGGAGGGCGCGCAGGCGATCGACCCGGCCGCGGCCGCCGCCTTCGGCGAGTACGTCGCGGCCGCGTGCGTGCCCGACGCCTACGGAGCTGACGCGTCGTCGGCGCTGCTGGCCGAGGGGCCGACGGCGGCCGCCGTCCGGCTACGGCGTACCGTGGCCGTGCTGGCCCGCCGGGCACTGGGAAGGGCACTGAAGTGACGGCCGAGGTGACCGCCGACATGGCGCACGAACCGACGAACCATCCCGTCCACCTGGGCGACGGACGTCCCACCACGTCCTACACGCTGCGGGTGAACGGCTTCGAACGGCCCGTCACCGATGCCTGGATCGGGGAGAGCCTGCTCTACGTGCTGCGCGAGCGGCTCGGCCTGGCCGGTGCCAAGAACGGCTGCGAGCAGGGCGAGTGCGGGGCCTGCTCGGTGCAGGTGGACGGCCAGCTGGTGGCCGGCTGCCTGGTGCCGGCGGCGCTCGCGGCGGACAGCGAGATCAGCACCGTGGAGGGCCTGTCGGCCGGCGGGGCGGCCAGCGACGTCCAGCAGGCGCTCGCCGAGTCGGGCGCCGTGCAGTGCGGCTACTGCACGCCCGGGATGGCGATGGCGGTGCACGACCTGCTGCAGCGCAACCACCGGCCGAGCGAGGTGGAGGCCCGCCAGGCGCTCTGCGGCAACCTCTGCCGGTGCACCGGCTACCGCAGCGTGCTGGCCGCCGTGCAGACGGTCGCCGACGCGCGCGGGGCGGCGCTGCTGGAGGCCGAGCAGGCGGGGGCCGACGCGCAGTCGGAGCAGCCGCAGCCGGCGGCTCCCGCCGCCGGAGCGGATGCCGGCGACCGGGCCGAGCCCGGTCGGGCCGCCGAGCCGCTCGACCCGCCGGTCTACCAGGACGCCTGGGCCGGGACCGCGACCGCCGGCGAGGTGCCGCTGTTCGGCGCCGACAGCGGCTGGATCAGCGCCGACCCGATGCCCGCGACTGCGGAGTACCCCTCTGGGCACTCCGGTGAACAGCCGACCGCCGCCGGCACCGGCCTCGGGGCGATGCCCGCCCAGGGCTACGCCGGCTACGACCCGACCGCCTACGGCCCCGGCACGGTGTACGACGGGGGCGTGAACTACGAGCCCACCCCGGCGCACGGCACCGCCGCCCCCGGCGCGCCGTACGAGGGCACCCCGGCCCACGGCACGCCGTACGAGCCGACGCCCGCGCACGGCGTCCCGTACGACGCCACGCCCGCCCACGGCACCGACTACCCGGCCGCGCCGCCCTACGCCGCCGGCCCGTACGCCGCCGCGCCCTACCCGGGCACGGCCTACGACGGTGTCGCCTACCAGGGCACCCCGGCGCACGGCATCCCGGCCCCGGCCACCCCGTTCGACGGCACGGTCTACGAGACCGCCCCCGGCATGCCCGAGGCGGGTACCCCCGCGCACGGCCTCCGCCTCCCCGAGGACGACCACGCATGACCGCGCCCACCGATTCGACCGCCACCGCCGACCCGACCGGCACCGGCACCGCCCCCACCGCCGAGCCGGCCGAGCGCCCGTTCGGCCTGGGCAGCTCGCCGCTGCGCACCGACGCGCTGCCCAAGGCGCTCGGCATCTACCCGTACGCCGCCGACCTGTGGGCCGAGGGGCTGCTCTGGGGCGCCGTGCTGCGCTCGCCGCACCCGCACGCCCGGATCGTCTCGATCGACACCTCGGCCGCGCTGACCGTCCCCGGCGTGCACGCCGTGCTGACCGCGGCCGACCTGCCCGCGCCCACCGTGCCCAGCGACCGCCCGGTGCTGGCCGCCGAGGTGGTCCGCCACCAGGGCGAGCCGGTGGCCGCCGTGGCCGCCGACCACCCCGACACCGCCCGGCTGGCCGCCGCCGCGATCGTGGTCGAGTACCAGCTGCTCGACGCGCTCACCGACCCCGAGCAGGCCTTCCACGGCCCCGCCCTGCACCCCGACGGCAACCTGCTGCGCCACCTGCCGCTGCGCACCGGCGACCCGGAGGCGGTCGGCGAGGTGGTGGTCGAGGGCCTCTACCAGGTGGGCCGTCAGGACCCGGCGCCGATCGGGGCCGAGGCGGGCCTGGCCGTGCCGCGCCCGGACGGCGGCGTCGAGCTGCACCTGTCCTCCACCGACCCGCACGGCGACCGCGAGCGCACCGCCGCCTGCCTGGGCCTGGAGACGGACCGGGTGCGCCTGGTGGTCACCGGTGTGCCCGGCGCCACCGCCGACCGCGAGGACCGCTCCTTCCAGGCCACCCTGGCGCTGTTGGCGCTGCGCACCGGCCGCCCGGTGAAGATGACGCTGACCCGCGAGGAGTCCTTCCAGGGCCACGCGGCCCGGCACCCGGCGCTGCTGAGGTACCGCCACCACGCCGACGCGCAGGGCAAGCTGGTCAAGGTCGAGGCGCAGATCCTGCTGGACGGCGGCGCCTACGCCGACGTGTCGGCCGAGGTGCTGGCCGCCGCCACCGCCTTCTCGGTCGGGCCGTACGTCTGCCCGAACGTCTTCGTGGACGCCTGGGCGGTGCGCACCAACAACCCGCCCGCCGGGCGGATGCGCGGCGAGGGCACGCTGCAGTCCTGCTTCGCGACCGAGTCGCAGCTCGACCTGCTGGCCGCCCGGCTGGGCCTGGACCCGTTGGAGATCCGCCGCCGCAACGTGCTGGCCACCGGCGACGCGCTGCCCACCGGACAGGCCATCACCTGCCCGGCCCCGGTGGCCGCGCTGCTCGATGCGGTGGCCGAGGTGCCGCTGCCCGCCCTCCCGCTGGACGCGCCCGACACCGAGTGGCTGTTGCCCGGTGGCCCCGGCGGCGCGGGTGACCCGGCGGCGGTGCGCCGCGGCATCGGCTACGCGGTGGGCATGGCGCACATGCTCGGTGCCGAGGGCACGGACGAGGTCTCCACGGCCACCGTCCGGGTCAGCGGCGACCACGCGACGGTGATCTGCGCGGCCGTGGACGCCGGGCAGGGCTTCGCCACGCTGGCCCGCCAGATCGTCCAGTCGGTGCTCGGGGTGACCGAGGTCTACGTCGCCCCGGTGGACAGCGACCAGTCGATCGCCGGCCCCTCGGCCCGCGGCCGGCACACCTGGGTGTCGGGCGGCGCGGTGGAGAAGGCCGCGCTGATGGTCCGTCACCAGCTGCTCGCGCCGATCGCCGCCGACTTCGGCATGTCGGTGGAGCTGCTCTCGATCGCCGAAGGCAAGATCACCTCGTACGACGGGGTGCTCGGCATGCCGGTCACCGAGGCGCTGGAGGGCAAGGAGCTCTGGGCCACCGCCCAGTGCCGTCCGCACCCCACCGAGCCGCTGGACGAGGCCGGTCAGGGCGACGCCTTCGTCTCGATCGCCTTCTGCGCGATGCGTGCGGTGGTGGACGTGGACATCGAGCTCGGCGCGGTCCGGGTGGTCGACGTGACCGTGGCCCAGGACGTGGGCCGCGCGCTGAACCCGGGACAGATCGAGGACCGGATCGAGGCGGGGGTCGCCCAGGGCGTGGGCCTGGCGCTGCTGGAGGACCTGCGCAGCACCGGCGGCCTGCTGGCCAACCCCTCGTTCACCGGCTACCGCCTGCCCACCGCCCTCGACACCCCCGAGGTCCGGATCGCCACCCTGCTCGAGGAGCGCGACGTGGTGGCCACCTTCGGGGCCAAGGCGGTCAGCGCCGCCCCCGCGGTGGTCGCCCCGGCCGCCGTGGCCGCCGCCGTGCGGGCCGCCACCAACCTCCCGATCGGCCGCCTGCCGATCCTGCCGGAGGACGCGGTGGTGGTCCTGCCGGTCTGACCGGACCGGGGGCGGCGGGTATTCCGGCCGTTCCACCGGGAATACCCGGGAATCCCAGGAATGCGAAAAACGGAAACGGCCGGTCGGCGAATCATCGCGGACCGGCCGTTTCCAGCTGTGCAATCGTGCGGGGAGGCCATGACGGGATTCGAACCCGTGTACACCGCTTTGCAGACGGTTCCCTGAGCCACTCGGGCACATGGCCGGGCGACGGGCCGCTGACGGCCCCTCGGCTCACACCTGGCAGGGTCGACAACAGGAGCGGGCGGTGTGCGTGGCGGGGCTGGTCATCGCGGGCTCCTCCCGGTTGTCGGTCATTTCCGTCGTGCTTTCGTCATTCAGTCTGTCGGCCGGTTGATGGCCCGTCAATAGCCGATTGTGACGGGCGGATGAAGTCTCGCGGGAAGTCCTACGACCGGCGGCGGAGCTCGGACGGGACCGCAGGTCAGGAGTCAACTGGTTATTCGGCACTTACCATGGCAGGCATGACCACAGCCGAGCAGACCTCGACGACCCTGGCCGCGGCGGCCGACGACGGCACCGAAGGCGTGCTCGGCGCCCGCTACCGGGCGCTCACGCTGGGGATCGTCTCGGTGGTGCTGCTGCTCGCCTTCGAGGCGACGGCGGTCAACACCGCGATGCCGGTGGCGGCCCGCGAGCTGCACGGGCTGGGGCTGTACGCGTTCGCCTTCTCCGGCTACTTCACCAGCACGCTCTTCGCGATGGTGCTCTCCGGTCAGTGGTGCGACCGGCGCGGTCCGGTGCTGCCGCTGTTCGCGGGGATCGGGGTTTTCGCGGGCGGCCTGGTCGTGGCGGGGACGGCGGGGAGCATGTGGCTCTTCGTCGGCGGGCGGGCGATCCAGGGGCTGGGCGGCGGGCTGGTGATCGTCGCGCTCTACGTGGTGGTCGGGCGGGCGTTTCCCGAGCGGTTGCGGCCGGCCGTCTTCGCGGCGTTCTCGGCGGCCTGGGTGCTGCCCTCGATCGTGGGTCCGCTGGTGTCGGGGGCGGTGACCCAGCACCTGGGGTGGCGCTGGGTGTTCCTGGCCGTGCCGGTCCTGGTGGTGCTGCCATTGGCGGTGATGGGGCCGGCGCTGCGGCGGGCCGAGCGGGGCCGGCCCGCGGCGGCGGGTGGCGCGTGGAACCGGCGGCGGATCGGGCTGGCCGCGATGGCCGCGCTCGGCGCCGGACTGCTGCAGTACGCGGGGGAGCGTCTCGACCTGCTGGGGCTGCTGCCGGCGGTGGCAGGCGCGGGTCTGCTGGTGCCGGCCGTACTGCGGCTGCTGCCGGACGGCACCTTGCGGGCCGCCCGGGGGCTGCCGACGCTGATCCTGCTGCGCGGGGTGGCGGCCGGGGCCTTCTTCGCCGCCGAGGCGTTCATCCCGCTGATGATGGTGACCCAGCGGCACCTCTCGCCGACCCTGGCCGGGCTGACCCTGACCAGCGGCGGACTCTCCTGGGCGCTCGGCTCCTGGCTGCAGGGCCGCCCGGGCGCCGAGCGCCACCGGGAGCGGCTGATCAGGCTCGGCTTCCTGCTGACCGCCCTGGCGATAGCCGGCGCCGCCCTCGTCCTGATCCCGGCCGTGCCCACCTGGACCGCCGCCGTGGCCTGGGCGTTCGGCGGGATCGGCATGGGCCTGTCGATCGCCAGCATCAGCGTGCTGATGATGAAGCTCTCCCCGCCCGAGGCGGCCGGCACCAACTCGGCCTCGCTGCAGATGTCCGACGCGCTCGGCAACGTGCTGCTGGTCGGCCTGGCCGGGGTGCTCTTCACCGCGCTCGGCGGCGGCGCGGTGGCGGCCGCGGACGCGGCCGGCGCGGGCGGCGGAGCGCGGGCCGGGCTCGCCGCGATCTTCCTGACCATGACGGCCGTCGCGCTGGTCGGCGCGGCACTGGCCGGGCGGGTGCGTCCGCGCGGCTGACCGGGGCTCCGGACGGCGAGAGGGCCGACCCACGGGGAGCAGCGCCGCGCCGGTGGCGGCTGGTGCTGGTCCTGCGCGAGGTCGGCCCTGTCGGGTCGGCTCCCGGGTGACGGTCCGTCAGGAGTCGGAGCGCCGGCGCCGCAGCTGGTGGTAGCTGGCGGCGACCGCGGTGGCCAGCAGGGTGGCGCCGGCCACCATCTCGGGGACGTTCGGGCCGGTGCTGCCGCCGAGGCCCGCGTGCGTGGGGCCCTGCGGGCCGGGGCCGCCCGGACCGCCCGCGCCGCCCGGACCGGCGGGCCCGCCGGGCTGCTCGGCGTGGGCGGGCGGCTGGTGGTCCGGCTGGGTCTGCTGGTCGGGCTGCGGCTGGTGGTCGGCGTGGCCGCTGTCGTGCACGGTCAGGGTGCTGGTCACCTGGCTCTTGCTGACCGTCGTGCACTGGATCGTGACGTCGTAGACGCCGGGCCTGGCGTGGTCCGGCACCTGTGCCATGGCGCCCATCAGACCGCGCAGCGAGCCGAGCTTGACGCTCGGGATGTCCTGACCCTCCGCGGCACCCTGCTCGTGCGAGCGGAAGACCGCCTGGCCGCCCGCACTGTCGCAGTTGCCTCCGTCGAAGACCGCGAACTGGCCGCCGGGGGAGACCGGGTCCGGTTCGATGATGACCGGGTTGGCGGCGGCCGGGCCGGCGCCGCTGAGACCGAGGGCCAGGGCCAGCAGCCCGGTGGCGGCGAAGTGACGAGCGCGCATGGTGCATCTCCGAGGACGCGGCCGCGGGGCTGGCCCCGCAGGGGAGTAGGAGAAACCGTGTCCTGGGATCCAGGGGACGATTCCGGCCGATGGTGCGCATCCGCACCAAGTCGGTGCGGGGGGCCGAAAACCGGCGGCTACCTGGGGTGATGCAGGCTCACCCGGGGTAGCGCCGAACGGGGGGTCAGCGGGTCGCGCCGAGGAAACTCGACCAGCCGCCGGCCGGCGCCTCGCCGACCGCCAGCGACTGCAGCTTGCGCAGCACCACCGGGTCCTGCGCCTCCAGCCACTGCACCAGCTGGCGGAAGGAGACCAGCCGCACCTCGGGCCGGTCCGCGATGGTCCGCAGCACCTCCTCCACCGCGTTCATGTAGATGCCGCCGTTCCACTGCTCGAAGTGGTTGCCGATGTACATCGGCGCGCGGTTGGTGCTGTAGGCGCGCTCGAAGCCCGCCAGGTAGGAGTCCCGGGCCTGCTTCTGCCAGGCGGCGCGCATCGCCGGGTTGCCCTTGGTGTTGTCGCCGGACTGGTTGTACATGATGTTGTAGTCCATCGAGAGCACCTGGAAGGTGTGCCCGGGGAACGGGATGGACTGCAGCGGCATGTCCCACAGTGCGCCGCCCTGGATCTTCTGCGGCCAGATCTGCAGCCCGCCGGGCCCGCTGGTGTCGTACTTCCAGCCGCGGGCCGCCGCCGTCGGCAGCAGGCCGCGCTGGCCCTCCAGGCAGGGGGTGCGGCCGCCGATCAGCTCCTTGCGGTAGTCGAAGGGCAGTGCGGGCAGGTCGGTGAAGCCGGTGTTGGTCCGCCAGTTCATGACGAAGGACATCGCCTGCTCGATCTCGCTGTCCCAGTCGTCGGGGGACCACTTGCCGCCGCCGGTCGGGCCGCAGAAGTGGCCGTTGAAGTGGGTGCCGATCTCGTGGCCGTCCAGCCAGGCGGCGCTGATCTGGGTCAGCGTGTCGTGGATGTGCTGGTCGCTCAGGTAGCCGATGTCGGAGGCGCCGACGTGGTGCTGCGGCGGGTGGTAGAGCTCCTTCTTGGACTCCGGCAGGGTGTAGATCCCGCTCAGGAAGAAGGTCATCGAGGCCTGGTGGTCCTTGGCCAGCTGCCGGAACCGGGAGAACAGCCGGTCGTCCAGCTCGCCCGCGCCGTCCCACGAGAAGACCACGAACTGCGGCGGTCTTTCGCCCAGTTCGAGCGGGACCGGCTGCGGCTGCCCGGGCTGCGGGCCGGTGTCGGAGGTGGAACCGTCGCCGATCACCGTGGCGGGGGGCTTGGCCGGGGTGCTCGGGGCGGCGGCGGAGGGCGAGGCCCCGGTGCTCGGGACCGGCGCGGCCCCCGCAGCGTCGGCCTTGCCGGTGGTACCGGGGCGGGCACAGCCGGCCGCCACCGTCGCGGCGGTGGCGGCACCGGCGGTGAGCAGGGTCCGGCGGGACAGCGCGTCCATACATCACTCCAGTTCGAGCGGTTCGGTCGGAGCAGACCCGGTCTGCGCCGGTGGGCGGTGCGGGCTGCCGCGCGGGTCGCGGCGGCGAGGGCCCAACGGCGAGGCGGTGTATGAATTGTGGCGAAGAGTCCGCTGAAATGCCGTTATGGGCGATTTGTCCACCAGGATGGCACGGTACTCTCCGCGCCAGCGGGATGGCGGCGGCGCAACGCCTGTCGGACGGAGCGGAGCGGCGTGTCGAGGTGCGCCGGGCCCCGAAAGATCATCAGATTGGACGCGGGCCACGGGGAGCGCGGCGGGAGGAGAACGGGGCCATGTGGGACTCGGTGCAGGACGCCTACCACTCCCGCATCGTCGAACCCGGACGGGAGCCGCTCTTCCTGCTGTTGGTCGGCCTGATCGCGGCCTTCCTCCTCATCCGGTTCAGCACCCGGATGATCCGGCGCGGCACCCCCTGGTGGCCGGGCAACGTGGCCCCGGGCGGCCTGCACATCCACCACGTGGTCTTCGGGCAGGCCATGATGCTGGTCGCCGGGATCGGCGGCTTCACCTACCACGGCGCCCAGGGCGGGCTGCGCGACGCGCTGGGCTTCACCTTCGGGGCGGGCTGCGGGCTGGTGCTGGACGAGTTCGCCCTGGTGCTGCACCTGGAGGACGTCTACTGGAGCGAGCAGGGCCGCAAGTCGGTGGACGCGGTGATCCTGGCCATCTCCGTGATCGCGCTGCTGCTGCTCGGCCAGCTGCCGCTCGGCGGGTTCACCGGCAAGCCCTCGGTCGGGCAGGCGGCCGGGGCCGCGGTCCTGCTGGTCCTGGTGGTGGTCAGCCTGCTCAAGGGCAAGCTGTGGACCGGGCTGATCGGCGTCATGCTGCCGGTGCTGGCGGTGGTCGGCGCGATCCGGCTGGCCCGGCCCGGCAGCCCGTGGGCCCGCTGGCGCTACCGCAGCCGGCCCAAGCGGATGGCCAGGGCCGAGCGGCGCGAAGCGCGGGTGCACCGTCGGGTGACGGCGTTCAAGGTGGGCGCCTACAACCTGCTGGCCGGCACCCCGGACCAGGCGCCGGCCGCCGAACCGGTGGTGGAGCCGGTGCCCGCTGCCGCACCGCGCCCCGGTCCGGCCGCCGCCGCGCCCGAGCCGGCCCGCGCGCGGCCGCTGCCCCCGTGGCGCCGCCGCTGCGCCGTCTTCGCCGAGTGGTACCTGCGGATCGCCGCCCTGATCAACCTGTCGGCCGGGCTGATCGCCCCGTTCCGGGAGCGGGTGCACCGAGCCAACACCGGCGACCTCTTCACCCCGGTGCTGGTCACCGCCGGCTTCACCGCCGCGCTCTTCGCCGCGCTGCTGGCCGTGATGCTGCGCCGCCGCAAGCGGGCGGCCTGGATCGTGGCCACCGCGGTGGTCGCGCTCTACACGGTGGCCTTCGGGCTGGCCCTGGCGATCCAGGCGGAGGACCGGGCGCACCCGTTCAACTGGGTCTCGGCCGCGCTCACCGTGCTGCTGCTGGCCGCGCTGCTGGCGAGCAGGCGGGCCTTCCACGCCAGGGGCGCGCGCGGCAACCTGCCGCTGGGCCTGTCCGTGCTGCTGATCGGCGGCGCGCTGGTCACCGCGCTGGGCGCGCTGCTGGTGCGGGTCGGCACCGAGCCCGAGGCGGGCTGGGGCGACTCCTTCGGGTACGCGCTGGTGCGCCTGTTCACCGTCTCCGGCTTCGGCCAGGTGACCTCGCGGGTCGCCGTCGACCGCTGGGCCGACCTGACCATCAACGTGCTCGGGGCCGCGCTCTTCCTGCTGGTGCTGCGGGTCTTCTTCCGCTCCCCGCAAGGGCGGGTGCACCTGGAGCCGGACGACGAGCGGCGGCTGCGCGCGCTGCTGGAGGCGCACGGCGCGCGCGACTCGCTCGGCTACTTCGCGCTGCGCCGCGACAAGTCGGTCTGCTGGTCGCCGTCCGGCAAGGCCGCCGTGCTCTACCGGGTGGTCAACGGCGTGGCGCTGGCCTCCGGCGACCCGATCGGCGACCCGGAGGCCTGGCCGCAGGCGATCGAGGGCTGGCGGGAGCTGGCCCGGGTGAACGCCTGGGTGCCGGCCGTCACCGGTGCCGGCGAGCAGGCCGGCACGATCTACCGGCGGGTCGGCCTCAAGGCGCTGGAGTTCGGTGACGAGGCGATCGTCGAGGTGGCCGACTTCAGCCTGGAGGGCCGCAGCATGCGAACCCTGCGCCAGACCCACAACCGGGTCCGCAAGGCCGGCTACCGCGCGGTGATCCGCCGGCACCGCGAGATCCCCGAGGCGGAACTCGCCGAGCTGGTGCACCTGGCCGATGCCTGGCGGCACGGGCGCACCGAGCGCGGCTTCTCGATGGCGCTGGGCCGGCTCGGCGATCCGGCCGACGGCGAGTGCGTGCTGGCCGAGTGCCGGGACGAGAACGACCGCACCTGCGCGCTGCTCAGCTTCGTGCCCTGGGGTGCGCACGGCCTCTCGCTCGACCTGATGCGCCGGGACCGGGAGTCGGAGAACGGGCTGGTCGAGTTCCTGGTCACCGAGCTGCTGCTGGGCGGCGCGGCCGGTCGGCTGCCGGTGACCCGGGTCTCGCTGAACTTCGCGATGTTCCGCTACGTCTTCGAGCAGGGCGCCAAACTGGGCGCCGGGCCGGTGCTGCGGCTCAACCGGGCGGTGCTGCGCTTCCTCTCCCGCTGGTGGCAGCTGGAGTCGCTGTACCGGGCCAACGCCAAGTACCAGCCGGCCTGGGAGCCGCGCTTCGTGCTTTACGAGAAGTCCTCCGAGCTGCCCACCATCGCGGTCGCCAACGGGTTGGCCGAGGGCTTCCTGGTCCGGCCCAGGTTGCTGGGCGTGGGCTCGCGGCGGCGCGGCGGCGCACCTCACTCGTCCGGCGGCGCAACCGGTGCGGGGGAGCGGGGCGCCGGATTGGCTGAGCGCAGGTGATGGCCGATCAGCGAACGGGAGCCGGCGTGAGCGGGCGGAGGAGTCCCTGGTCGGGGGCGGTGGCGCTGGGGGCGACGGTGGTGGTGGGGGCCTGGCTGGTGCAGGACGGCACGCACGGCACGCTGCCGCCCGCCCCGTCCCCCGCGCAGGCGCTCGCCGACGGGGCGATCCACCCGGCCGCGCTCAGCGGCACCCCGATGGCCCGCTCGGTGCCGGTGCGGATCAGCATCCCGGCGATCGGGCTGAACGCCCCGGTGGCCGGGGTCGGCCTGGACGGCGCCGGCCATCTGGCCACTCCGCCGGACCACGAGCGCAACCTGGCCGGCTGGTACCAGGACGGGGTGACGCCCGGTCAGCGCGGCACCGCACTGCTGGTCGGCCATGTGGACACCGCCGCCGGACCCGCGGTCTTCTACGGCCTGGGGGCCCTGCGTCGCGGCGAGCGGATCGACGTGGTCCGGGCCGACGGCGGCACCGCCTGGTTCGTGGTCGACGCCATCGACGTCTACGACAAGTCCGCCTTCCCGGACCACCGGGTCTACGGCCGGGCCCCCGACGCGCAGCTGCGGCTGATCACCTGCGGCGGCGGCTTCAGCAAGGGGCGGGGCTACCAGGGCAACGTCGTGGTGTACGCGCACCTGACGGGCCATCGGGGAGTGGCGTGACACACCGCGGCGGTCACCGCAGCAGCTCGGCCAGCGCCCGGTCCGCGTCCAGGTGGCGGGCCTCCGCGCCGTCCGGCACGCACCGGTAGCTGGCCGACAGGAACCGCCGCAGGTCGCCGGCCTCGAACCGGAGCAGCGCGATGCCCTCGGGGGCCCGCAGCTCGACCATGGTGTACGGCCCGCGGGAGGGCCGGATGTGCACGTCCCCGAGGCCCGTCGGCAGGTTCAGCCCGGTGGCCAGCAACTGCCGGGCGAACACCCAGACCACCTCGGCCCCGGGCCGCGGGTCGAGCCGCTCGTCCAGCGAGTACTCGCTGGGGAAGGCCATCCGCACCGCGAGCGGGTCGTCGGCCCGGTAGCGCAGTTCCGCGCCCAGGCCGGTGGAGCAGTGGCCGGAGAGGATCAGGCGGGCGTGGACGGTGTGCTCGACGGTGGCGCTGCGCATCGGGGGCTCCTCGGCGTGGGGACGGGGCTGCATGAGGAGAGAGTGGGGTGGGGGCGGGGGATTACTCGGGTCGGATGGGGCGAACGGGTGATCTGGGTCACATGGGTCCGCTGGAATCCTGGTACCAGATTGGCCCCATGCGAGTAGTCTCGAAGGCATGGCAATGAACCTTCGTCTCCGGGACGACCAGGCAGAGGCCCTGAAGCAGCGAGCCGAGCAAGAGGGGACCAGCATGAACGCCATAGTGGTCAAGGCGGTGGACGACTACCTGGCCCGGACCGCCCAGCAGGCCCTGGTGCGCGAGACCGCGCTCAAGCAGGCCGCGAAGTGGCGTGAGCTGATGGAGCGGCTCAAGTGAGCTGCCTGTACCTCTCCGCCGAGGACGTCCTGGCGGTCGCGGCGGCCGCCTGCGACGACATGCAGATCGTCGTGCGGGACATCGGTCTGCTGGAGTCGGCGGCGCACCGGCCGTCCGCCGAGATGTTCGGCGAGGAGGCCTACCCGGACCTCTTCGACAAGGCGGCGGCCCTGCTGCAGTCGCTTGCGATCAACCATCCGCTCTTCGACGGCAACAAGCGCACCGCCTGGCTCTCCTGCGTCACCTTCCTGGCGATCAACGGAGTCGAGCTGGTGCCGGACATCGATGCCGCCGAGGACCTGGTGATCGCCGTCGCGACGGGCGAGCTGGAGGAGGTCAAGACGATCTCCCAAGGGCTGCGTGCGCTCCACCAGGAGCGTCCCTGATCCCTCCGTGTCGGGCCTGCGGGCCCCGCGCGGCCCGGTAGGCTAGGCGGGTTGTCCGATCGCCTGCCGACCGCAGGGCATGGCCGCTCCACCGCCCTGACCTGCGATGATCCCCCTCGGAGACCGTGAGTACTGCCGCTTCTTCCGACATGTCGCCGCTGTTCTCCGACGCCGCCGAGCCGCATCAGCCGGCCCGGTCGTCGGGCGCCGCGGCGGGAGCGCACCACCTGTCGCCGGCGTTTCCCGGCCGTGCCCCCTGGGGGACGGCCGGCAAGCTGCGGGCCTGGCAGCAGGGGGCGCTGGACCGGTACATCGAGAAGCAGCCCCGGGACTTCATGGCCGTCGCGACCCCCGGCGCCGGTAAGACCACCTTCGCCCTCACGCTGGCCTCCTACCTGCTGCACAACCACCTGGTGCAGCAGATCACCGTGGTCGCGCCGACCGAGCACCTGAAGAAGCAGTGGGCCGAGGCCGCCGCGCGGATAGGCATCAAGCTCGATCCGGCGTACTCCTCGGGGCCGCTGTCGAAGGAGTACCACGGCATCGTGGTCACCTACGCGGGCGTGGGCGTCAACCCGATGCTGCACCGCAACCGCACCGAGGCCCGCAAGACGCTGGTGATCATGGACGAGATCCATCACGCCGGCGACTCCAAGTCCTGGGGCGAGGCCTGCTTCGAGGCGTTCGAGCCGGCCGCCCGGCGTCTCGCGCTGACCGGGACGCCGTTCCGTTCGGACACCAACCCGATCCCGTTCGTCCAGTACGAGGCGGACACCGACGGGCTGCGCAAGTCGGTGGCCGACTACACCTACGGGTACGGGCACGCGCTGGCCGACCACGTGGTGCGCCCGGTGATCTTCCTCTCGTACAGCGGCAACATGCGCTGGCGCACCAAGTCGGGTGACGAGCTGGAGGCCCGGCTCGGCGAGCCGATGACCAAGGACCTGATCGCCCAGGCCTGGCGCACGGCGCTGGCCCCGCAGGGCGAGTGGATCCCGAACGTGCTGCGGGCCGCCGACAAGCGGCTGACCGAGGTGCGCAAGGCGATCCCGGACGCCGGCGGGCTGGTGATCGCCACCGACCAGAACGCGGCCCGCGCCTACGCCAAGATGATCCGCGAGATCACCGGGCGCAAGGCCACCCTGGTGCTCTCCGACGAGACCGAGGCCTCCCAGCGGATCTCCGACTTCTCGGCGAGCGACGAGCGCTGGATGGTCGCGGTCCGGATGGTCTCCGAGGGCGTCGACGTGCCGCGCCTGGCGGTCGGCGTCTACGCCACCTCGATCTCCACCCCGCTCTTCTTCGCCCAGGCGGTCGGCCGCTTCGTGCGGGCCCGCAAGCGCGGCGAGACCGCCTCGGTCTTCCTGCCCTCGGTCCCGATGCTGCTCGGCTTCGCCAACGAGATGGAGCTGCAGCGCGACCACGTGCTGGATCGCCCGAAGAAGGAGGGTGAGGGCCTCTTCGACGAGGAGGACCGGCTGCTCGCTGAGGCCGAGCGGGCCAACGACGGGCCGGACGGGGCCGGCGGCGAGGAACTCTCCTACGAGGCACTCGGTTCGGACGCGGTCTTCGACCGGGTGCTCTACAACGCCATGGAATTCGGCATGCAGGCGCACCCGGGCAGCGAGGAGGAGGAGGAGTACCTCGGCATCCCGGGCCTGCTGGAGCCGGACCAGGTGCACCTGCTGCTGCAGAAGCGCCAGACCCGGCAGATCCAGCGCTCCAAGGCCAAGCCGGCCGAGGAGGCCGACCTGATCGAACTCCCGGCCGAGCAGCGCCCGGTGATCACCCATCAGGAACTGCGCGACCTGCGCAAGGAGCTGAACGGGCTGGTCGCCGCCTGGCACCACCGGACCAACCAGCCGCACGGCACCATCCACAACGAGCTGCGCCGGCAGTGCGGCGGTCCGCTCACCGCGCAGGCGACGGCCAACCAGCTGAAGGCGCGGATCGCCATGGTCAAGGAGTGGGCCCGCTGAACCGTTTCGCCGCGACCCGACCGGTGCCCGGTCGGGGCCCGGTGGGCGGTTCGGCGCAACGGCTCGGTTAACAGCTCGCTGGGAATTGGCTGAAGGGCGGCTGAGGGCCCCCGCTGTCCGGAGTCCGGACCCGGGGCGCCCCTCCGCCCGCGAAGCGCCCGGGAAATATCACCAGTTGCCCGGATTGGTCCGGATCGCAGAAAACGATCATGACCGAATTTTGGACAACCACTTCCGTCCCGGCGAATCAGTTACTACCTTTCCCCCCACGCTCTCTCGTAGGCACGACCTCCGACCGGAGCGCGCAGGGCCACCACGACGATGACGACGCGGTCGGCCCGGCCGCGTATCCACCACACCTGCGCGCGACACCACCAGAGCGGCCCGGCCCGGTGCCGGAGTCGCCCATCGCCGCGGAAAGGAAAGCGTGTCGTGACCGCCGAGACCTCCCAGACCCTCGACCGCGGAGTGCGGGTCCTCAAACTGCTCGCCGACTCCGAGCGCGGGCTCACCGTGACCGAGCTGGCCGCCCGGCTCGCCGTCAACCGCACCGTCGTCTACCGCCTGCTGGCCACCCTGGAGCAGCACGGGCTGGTCAGACGTGACATAGGCGGCCGCGCGCGGGTGGGCCTGGGCGTGCTGCGCCTGGCCCACCGGGTGCATCCGCTGCTGCGCGAGGCCGCGTTGCCCGCGCTGCGCAGCCTGGCCGAGGACCTCGGCGCGACCGCCCACCTGACTCTGGTGGACGGCACCGAGGCGCTCGCCGTGGCCGTGGTCGAGCCCAGCTGGACCGACTTCCACGTCGCCTATCGGACCGGCCTGCGGCACCCGCTGGACGAGAGCGCGGCCGGCAAGGCGATCCTGGAGGCCCGCAAGTTCCCCGGTCAACGCCGGCCCGAGCAGGGCTTCGTGATCACCCGGGCGGAGGAGCAGTCCGGTGCCAGCGGGGCGGCCGCCGCGCTGGTCGGGTTGAGCGGCATCGAGGGCAGTGTCGGTGTGGTGATGCTCAACGGCCTGGTGCCCGAGCGGGTCGGCCCCCGGGTGGTGGAGGCCGCCACCGAGGTGGCCGACGCGCTGCGTTGACGCCCTGCCTTGACGCGCTGTGTTGACGCGCGGCGCGACCGGGCGGAGAGCGCGGGGCCGTCGGTGTGTTTGGATGCACTACGTGCCTGCCGTCACCACTGACCCGACCCCACCGCTCGCGACCCGGCTGCTGACCCCCAAGCGCCGGGCCGTGCTGCTCTGTGCCGTGGTGGTGGCCGCCTTCCTGGCGGTCGCCGCGCTGGCGCCGCTGCCGTACACCAAGACCACGCCCGGCGAGACCGCCGACGCCCTGGACAGCTTCGACGGCCAGCAGGTGATCACCATCACCGGTGCGCCGGTGCGCCAGACCAGCGGCTCGCTGCGGGTCACCACGATCACCGCCACCGGGCCGAGCGAGTCGATCAGCCTGGTGCAGGCGGTCGAGGGCTGGGCCGAGCCCAAGGTGGCGATCCTGCCCCGGGACGCCGTCTACCCGCCCAGCAACCCGAGCGCGGCCGCCCAGGAGATGACGCAGGCGCAGGACAGCGCCACCGTGGCCGCCCTGGACTACCTGCACCTCTCGCCGGACCAGGTCAAGGTGAAGGTCGACCTCGGCCAGATCGGCGGCCCCAGCGGCGGGCAGATGCTGAGCCTGGCGATCATCGACAAGCTCAAGGGCGACGGCAAGGGCGGCGACCTGACCGGCGGGCGCAACATCGCGGGGACCGGCACCATCGCCGACGACGGCACCATCGGCCCGGTCGGCGGCGTGGCGCTGAAGACCTGGGGCGCGGTCCAGGCCGGGGCGACGGTCTTCCTGCTGCCGCGCGGCGAGTGCTCGGACGCGAAGGTGAACACCCCGCCGGGGCTGCGGCTGATCCCGGTGAACACGCTGGCGGACTCGCTGTCCGCGCTCCAGGCGCTGAACAGCGGCGGCGCGCTGCCCAGCTGCTGAGCCCAACCCGGTGATCCAGGCCCTTCGACCCCGCTACGGCAGCTCGGCCGCGCCCTGGGCCGCGGCCTGCGCCACCAGCGGCAGCACCCGGTAGGGCACCGGGTTCTCCAGCGCGATGGCGGTCGAGGCCCGGACGATGCCGTCGAATCCCACCACCCGGTCGATCACCCGCTGCAGATCGGCGTTGGAGCGCGCCACGATCCGGCAGAGCATGTCGCCCTGCCCGGTGATCGTGTGCAGTTCCAGCACCTCGGGGACGCCGGCCAGGTGGGCCCGGACGTCCGCGCCCTGCCCCTGGGAGATCTCCAGGGTGGCGAAGGCCGTCACCGGATAGCCCAGCGCCGCCGGTTCCACCTCGGGCCCGAAGCCGCCGATCACGCCACGGGTGCGCAGCCGGTCCAGCCGTGCCTGCACCGTGCCGCGGGCCACCTGGAGGCGGCGCGAGCACTCCAGCACCCCGATCCGGGGTTCTTCGGCCAGCAGGGCGATCAGCCGGCCGTCCAGCGCGTCGATCGGGGAGTTCAGCACAGGGTCACCTTCGAGGACAGGCCGCACGGCGGTGGGCAGTCTGTACAGCGGACGTCGGAATTGTCCCGCCGAATGCCACAGCTTGACCAGGGCAAATGGGAACAGTTGCTTAATGCTGTGATCGGGGCCACGCTCCCAGCACAACCCCGTGGGCAGGGCCCCACACCGCGCCGCGGGGTTCCCCCGCCCCACACCCTCGGGGCGCGTCGAGGTCCAACGCCCTACAGGGAGGCCGTCATGACCGATATCGCCGCTGAGTCCGTCCCCACGCACGCGGGTCAGGTCGACCCCTTCCCGGTGCGGGGGATGGACGCCGTCGAGTTCGCCGTCGGCAACGCCAAGCAGGCCGCGCACTACTACTCCTCCGCCTTCGGGATGCGCTGCGTGGCCTACCGCGGCCCGGAGACCGGCAGCCGGGAGACCGCCAGCTACGTGCTGGAGTCGGGCGGCGCGCGGTTCGTCCTCACCTCCGTGGTGAAGGCCGCCACCGAGCACGGCAAGTTCCTCGAGCAGCACGTGGCCGAGCACGGCGACGGCGTGGTGGACCTGGCCATCGAGGTGCCGGACGTCTACGCCGCCTACGCCTACGCCACCGAGCACGGTGCCACCGGGCTGACCGAGCCGCACGAGCTGCGCGACGAGCACGGCACCGTGGTGCTGGCCGCGATCGCCACCTACGGGCAGACCCGGCACACCCTGGTCGACCGCTCCGGCTACGCCGGCCCCTACCTGCCCGGCTACGTCGCCCGCGAGCCGATCGTCGAGGCGCCCAAGAAGCGCAACTTCCAGGCCATCGACCACTGCGTGGGCAACGTCGAGCTCGGCAAGATGAACGAGTGGGTCGCGTTCTACAACCGGGTGATGGGCTTCACCAACATGAAGGAGTTCGTCGGCGACGACATCGCCACCGAGTACTCCGCGCTGATGTCCAAGGTGGTCGCCGACGGCACCCGCAAGGTGAAGTTCCCGCTCAACGAGCCGGCCGTCGCCAAGAAGAAGTCGCAGATCGACGAGTACCTGGAGTTCTACGGCGGCCCCGGCGTGCAGCACATCGCGCTGGCCACCAACGACATCGTGCACACCGTGCGCCAGATGCGGGCGGCCGGCGTGGAGTTCCTGGACACCCCCGACAGCTACTACGACACGCTCGGCGAGTGGGTGGGCGACACCCGGGTGCCGCTCGAGCAGCTGCGCGAGCTGAAGATCCTGGCCGACCGCGACGAGGACGGCTACCTGCTGCAGATCTTCACCAAGCCGGTGCAGGACCGGCCGACGGTCTTCTTCGAGATGATCGAGCGGCACGGCTCGATGGGCTTCGGGAAGGGCAACTTCAAGGCGCTCTTCGAGGCGATCGAGCGTGAGCAGGAGCGGCGCGGCAACCTGTAGTCGGTAGCCGCTCGCGACCCGTGGCCCCGGATCCCGTCCGATCCGGGGCCGCGTCGCGTCCCGGTCACGGGTTGCCCCAGCTCAGCGGACCACCGTCTGGACGTCCGGTGGGTGTCCGTTCCAGGTGACGAAGACCGAGTTGGTGGCGCCGCCCCGGGAGAAGTCGATCCGCAGCCACTGGTCGCCGTTCCACATCTGCATCTGCCAGCCGGGGTCCGGGGTGGCGGAGACCAGTTCGGCGCTGTCCGGTTGCATGTCCAGCGCCACCCGGCCGCCGGGGACCAGGTAGCTGTGCACCGAGCCGGTGTCGTCGGCCGGTGCGGCGGGGCCGGTCGAGGCGGCGACGGGTGCCGCCGGGCGGGCCGGTGGGCTCGCCGGTGCGGACTGCGTGGCGCCGGGGGCGGCGGCCTGGGTCGGCTGGTTCGGTGTCGGGCTCGGGTCGGCGTTCGCGGGCTGGGTCGGCGGGCTGCCCAAGGTGCTGGCCGGCAGGGCGGCCGAGCTGACCGGCAGCGGCAGGGCACGCGGCGGATCGAAGGCGGACTCGGCGAGCACGCTGCTGACACCCAGCCAGGACAGCACCACCCCCGCCGTGGTGGCCAGCGCCCAGGCGCCCGTGTGAACCAGTCCGCTTCGCATCGCCCGCCATCCTGCCGTACGCCGTCGCGGGCCCGGTCAGCGGGCGACGGCGGTGTGCGGGTTCGGCCAGCCGGGATCGGCCAGCCGGGATTGAGCAGGGTGCTTGCGAAATGATGAGATGCATTAGCGTGCTGGCCCATGGCAACAGTCCTGGTGGTCGAGGACGACCCGTTCGTCCGTTCGGCCCTGATCCGGCACCTGTCCGAGTCCGGGCACGCGGTGCGCAGCGTCGGCACCGCATTGGAGGCGCTGCGCGAGGTCGCCCAGGTCGGCTGCGACCTGGTGATCCTCGACCTCGGCCTGCCCGACCTGGACGGCAGCGAGGCACTCAAGATGATCCGGGGCCTGACCAACGTCCCGGTGATCATCTCCACCGCCCGTGACGACGAGGCGGAGATCGTCCGGCTGCTCAACGACGGCGCCGACGACTACCTGGTCAAGCCCTTCTCCGGTGAGCACCTGACCGCGCGGATGGCCGCCGTGCTGCGCCGGCTCGGCGGCGGGCTGGCCCCGGTCGCCCCGGTGCTGCGGGTCGGCGGCCTGGCGATCGACGTGCAGCGGCGCGAGGCGGTGCTGGACGGGCGGGCGCTGGACCTGACCCGTCGCGAATTCGACCTGCTGGCCTTCCTGGCGGCCCGGCCCGGCGTGGTGGTGCCGCGCCGGGAGATCCTGGCCGAGGTGTGGCGGCAGACCTACGGCGGCGACCAGACGATCGACGTGCACCTGTCCTGGCTGCGCCGCAAGCTCGGCGAGACCGCCGCCGACCCGCGCTACCTGCACACCGTGCGCGGGGTCGGGGTACGCCTGGAGGCGCCCTCGGGCGCGCCCGCGCCGGCGCACGTGTCGGAGCAGCGGCCGTGACACCGGGCGGCGACCGGTCCGGGGCGGGTCGGTCGGCGTCCGGCAGGTACGGGCGGTCGCTGCGCTGGGTGCTGGTCCGGGCCGCGGTGGCCGGCACCACGATGGTCGCGCTGGCCTTCCTGATCCCGCTCGGCCTGGTGGTGCAGAAGACCGCCCGGGACCACGCGTTCACCGCCGCCGACCGGCAGGCCGCCGCCCTCGGCCCCGCGCTGGCGATCACCACCGACCAGGACGCCCTGGCCCGCGCGGTGGCCAGCACCGACGCGGGCGCCCAGGGGCGGATCGCCGTCCACCTGCCGGCCGCCGCCGTGCCGGGGCAGGGCACCGGGCAGGCGGCTGATCCGACGACCGGTCAGGGCCAGGTCATCGGCACCGCCCGGGCCACACCGGACGAGATCGCGCTCGCCGCCCAGGGCCGGGTGCTCACCGTCCAGGTGCCCGGTGGCTACGCCCGGCTGCAGCCCGTCGCGGTGGCCCCCGCCCGGGTCGCGGTGGTCGAGGTCTACGTCGCCGACGCCGATCTCACCCGCGGCGTCGACACCGCGTGGCTGGTGCTCTCGCTGGTCGCCCTCGGCCTGGTCGCGATCGCCGTGCTGACCGCCGACCGGATGGGCGCCCGGCTGGTCGGCGCGGCCCGCCGGCTGGCCGGTGCCGCCCGCGCGCTCGGTGCCGGCGACCTCGCCGTGCGGATCCCGGTCGAAGGCCCGCAGGCCGACGGCAGCCCCGCCGAACTGCGCGAGGCCGCCGCCGCGTTCAACGCGATGGCCGACCGGGTGGTGCACCTGCTGGCCGCCGAGCGGGAGTTGGCCGCCGACCTGTCGCACCGGCTGCGCACCCCGCTCACCGTGCTGCGCCTGAACACCGCCTCGCTGGGCGAGGGCGACGCCGCCGACGCCACCCGGCACGCGGTGGCCCAACTGGAGCGCGAGGTCGACCAGATCATCCGCTCGGCCCGCCGCACCCCCGGCGAGCCGCCCGTCGTCACGGTCGGCTGCGACGCCGCCGAGGTGATCCGCGAGCGGGTCGGCTTCTGGTCCGCGCTGGCCGAGGACGAGGGACGGCGCTGGCACCTGCACGGCGCCGACACCCCCGCCCCCGTGCCGGTGCCGCCCGGCGACCTGGCCGCCGCCGTCGACGCGCTGCTCGGAAACGTCTTCCGGCACACCGCCGTCGGCACCGCCTTCTCGGTGGACGTGCTGGCGACCGAGCGCGCCGTGATCGTGCTGGTGGGCGACGCCGGACCGGGCATCGACGATCCGTCAGCGGCCCTGCGCCGCGGTGAGGGGCACGGCGGCGAGGGGTCCACCGGGATCGGCCTCGACATCGTCCGCAAACTGGCCGAGGCGACCGGCGGGGACCTGGCGCTGGGTCGCTCGGCGGTGCTGGGCGGCGCGGAGATCCGGCTGCGGCTGGGCGCGGACGGCGCGAGCGGGGCCGGCGCGTCGCCGCGGCGCCTCGGGCGGGGACGGCGGGGCGGGCGGGGCGGGCACGGAAACAGGTAGCGGGCCCGGCCTCTTTCTTAACAGGCCCCTAAGGGACGGATACCCCTGTCTGAGCAGGCGATTTGAGGCCATGGCGGCGCGCTAGCGTCGGCGGCGCCGGGAGTGAGGGCTCCCGGCACCCCATCCGCTCCGCTTCCTCCGTCCAGCAGTCGAGGAGTCCCATGACGAACCAGACCACCCGCCGCGCCGCCCACCGGCGCCGCGGTCGCAAGGGCACCGTGATCGGGGCGAGCGTCGTGGCCGCGGCCGTGGTGGCCGGCGGCGTGGCGGTCATGGCCTCCAGCGCCAGCGCGGCCTCGCTCGGCGCGGTCTACAGCCGCACCAGCGTCTGGGACAGCGGCTACACCGGCCAGTACCTGATCAGCAACCCGGCCGGTGGCGCGATGGCCGACTGGACGCTCAGCTTCGACCTGCCGGCCGGCGCCAAGATCGACTCGCTGTGGAACGCGACCTTCAGCGCCGCCGGGCAGCACGTCACCGTCAAGCCGGCGGCGTGGAACAGCCATCTGGCGGCCGGGCAGAGCGTCGACGTGGGCTTCGTGGTCGACGGTGCCGGCGCGGCCCAGGCCGAGCCGGGGAACTGCCTGATCGACAACGCCTCGTGCAAGGTGGGCGACGGCCCGACCCCGGTGCCCTCGGGCCGGCCGACCGGGACGCCCTCCGGCGCGCCGTCGGACACGCCGTCAGGCGCGGCGCCCAGCGGGAGTCCGACGGCGGCGCCGAGCAGCGCGCGGCCGACCGCGCCGGCCAGCAGCGCCGCGCCCACGCCCACACCGACCCCCAAGCCGACGCCCACCTCGATCCCCTCGACGCCCACCCCGGCACCGACCGGCGTCCCGGCGGGGGCCGGCGCGGGCTTCGCCCCGTACGTCGACACCTCGCTCTACCCGCCCTACGACCTGGTGGCCAACGCCAAGGCCAGTGGCGTGAAGAACTTCAACCTGGCGTTCATCGTGTCGGGCGGCGGCTGCGTCCCCAAGTGGGGCGGCGTCAGCGACCTCGCCGCCGACCCGGTGGCCGCACAGATCGGCGCGCTGCGGGCGATCGGCGGTGACGTCCGAGTCTCCTTCGGCGGCGCCAACGGCAGCGAGCTGGCCACCGCCTGCTCCTCGGCGAGCGACCTGGCCGCCGCCTACCAGCAGGCCGTCGACGCCTACGGCCTGACCAGGATCGACTTCGACGTGGAGGGCGGCGCACTCGCCGACTCCGCCGCCAACACCCGCCGCGACCAGGCGATCGCCCAGCTCCAGCAGACCGCCGCCGCCAAGGGCAAGAGCCTGGACGTCTCCTTCACCCTGCCCGCGCTGCCCACCGGCCTGACCCAGGACGGCATCAACCTGGTCACCGGCGCCCAGAGCAGCGGCGTGAAGATCGGCGCCGTCAACATCATGGCGATGGACTTCGGCGACGGCGTGGCCCCCAACCCGAACGGCCAGATGGGCAAGTACGCCATCGACGCGGCCACCGCCACCCAGGCCCAGGTCAAGAGCGTGCTGGGGCTGACCGATGCGCAGGCCTGGGCCAAGGTCGCGGTCACCCCGATGATCGGCGTCAACGACGTCTCCTCCGAGGTGTTCACGGTCGCCGACGCCCAGCAGCTGGCCGCCTTCGCGAGCAGCAAGCACCTGGCCTGGCTGGCGATGTGGTCCGCCACCCGCGACCAGCCCTGTGCGGGCGGTGCGAAGACCTACGCCGACGCGACCTGCAGCAGCGTGGCGCAGCAGCCGCTGGACTTCGCGAAGGCGCTGGGGGCCTACACCGGCTGAGTTCGGCGGTGCGTCCCAGCCGTCCGGTCGCTCTGCGCGCAGAGCGACCGGACGGCTGCTGCGTTGCCGGCGGGTGGGCGGTGAGGGGCGGGCTCGTTCGAACCGGGGCATGCTGAGGCCCGTCCGTTATTGTCGATGACTGGTCGACCGACCGACCGGCGGATGGAGCGGGCAGTGACAGCGGTGCAGCAGGACAAGCGGGTGGCGGCGCAGGCCGGGCCCGGCTCGCTCCCCTCCGATGCCCCGGCCTGGCGCCGCTGGGTGGACGCGCCGATACGCGCGGTCCGGGAGGCGCCGCGCGAGCGGATGCGCAAGGCCGTGATCACGGCGTTCGTCTCGCTGCTCGCCTACGCGGTGGTCCGTCACTTCATCGGCACGTCGATGGTCGACATGATCGTCTACCGGGCCGAGGGGTCCGCCGTGGCCCACGGGCACGACCTGTACGCGATCCGGGTCACCAAGTGGAACCTGCCGGCGACCTATCCGCCGTTCGCCGCGATGCTCTTCGTGCTGACCGCCTTCCTGCCGGTGCCCCTGCTGCGGGTGGCGGTCACGGCGGGCAACCTCGGGCTGCTGGCGCTGGCCGCGCTGCTGGCGTTCCGGCTGGTGGGGTGGCCCAAGCGGGAGCTGCGGCCGGTGGGGGTGGTGCTGGTCGCCGGGCTCGGGGTGTGGCTGGAGCCGGTCTTCACCACGCTGCGCTACGGCCAGATCAACCTGATCCTGATCTGCCTGGTGCTCTGGGACCTGACCACGCCCGACCACCGCAAGTGGAAGGGCATCGGCATCGGCATCGCCGCCGGGATGAAGCTCACCCCAGGGCTCTTCGCGGTCTACCTGCTGCTCACCGGGCGGGTGCGGGCCGCGTTCGTGGCCGGATTCACCTTCCTGGCCACCTTCCTGATCGGCGCCGCCGTGCTGCCGAGCGCCACCTGGGGTTTCTGGACCAAGTACCTCTACGACTCCTCCCGGGTCGGCAAGACCGAGATCGTCGACAACCAGTCGCTGCGCGGCGTCGCCGCCCGCTTCCTGCACCACGCCAATCCGGGCCTGCCCGCCACCGCGGCCGCCGCGCTGATCGCCGTCGTGGGTCTGGCCATCGCCGTCTGGGCCTACCGCAGTGACCGCTGGCTGCCGCGCGCCGAGGCCTGGGGTGTCTGCTGCGCCGCCGTCACCGCACTGCTGATCTCGCCGATCAGCTGGACCCACCACTGGATCTGGTGCCTGCCGATGCTGGTGCTGCTTGCCGCCGAGGCGGACCATGAGCGGTCGCGTCCCGCGGCGGTGCGCCGCCGGCGCTGGCGGGTGATCTTCTGGCTGACGGTGGCCGGCTTCTGCTCCTTCTCGATGTGGCTGGTGCCGCACAAGGGCATCACCAACCTGCAGATGAACCTGTTCAAGCAGGTGCCGGCCGGGATGTACCCGTGGATCGGGCTCTGCTTCCTGGTGGTCGCCGCGCTGCGGGTGCGCTCGCGGCGGCAGGCGGCCGGCCAGCCGCTGGTGCCGCTGCGCGTGCCCGAACAGCGTCCCGCCGGTGCGGACGACGTCGTCACCGCCGGGCAGCAGCGCACCCCCGCGGTGCGCTGACAGCACCCGACGGCCCCGCTCCGCGCGGTCCGCACGCGCTCAGGCCAGCAACTCGGCGAGCGAGCTGTCCAGGTCGAGCACGCTCAGCTCGCTGCCCGGCGGCACCAGCCGGTGCGCCCGCTCCAGCCAGGCGGCCACCGCCGCCAGCGGGGCCTCCAGCAGCGCGTCGCCGCCCGGCGAGGTGAGCGCGAGACAGAGCACGCTCTGCCGCCCGGCCCGGGTGGGCCAGATCCGCACGTCGCCGTGGCCGCACGGGCGGAAGGTCCCCTCCACCAGCAGTTCACGGGCGAACACCCAGGTCACCGGCGTGCCGGTGTCCAGGTGGAAGGTGATGTGCACCGCGTACGGGTCGTGGCTGCCGTACGACAGGCGGGCCGGGACGGGGACGCTGCGCTCGGGGGAGAGCACCAGGTTGAGCTCCAGTTCGTGCTCCACCACGCTCGGGCTGCTGTCCATGCCGCTGATCCTCTCGGTCGTGCCGGGCCCCGGTGGGTCCGGACACCTGGAGAGAGCGGGTGGCCGCACGGTTCTTACACGGGTTCCTCGCACACTTTCGCGGGTGTGGGCGGCGTCACGGAGCGCGGCGGCGAGACGGGGCGCGAGGGCGCGAGCGCACGCCAGGGTCGTGCGGGAGGTCGTGCGGGCAGAGCACAGGGATCAGCCAACCGGGTCCGGGTTCCGGCTGTCCCGGGAATCGGCAACTTCCGTCGGAGCGATTGCGGAAGTACTACCCTTGGTGACTGTCCGGCGACGTGGCGTGCGCCCCGCCGGAGGCCCACAGGAGAGTAGATCTGCATGTCGGACCAGCCGTTGGGCGTCAGCGTGGACACCGCCGTGGTCCCCGCGCCCGGTTACTACCCGGACCCCTCGGTGCCGGGCTTCGTCCGCTACTGGAACGGCGGTGCCTGGGTGCCCGGGACCAGCCGCCCAGCCCCCGCCGACGGCGAGGTGCTGGCCGCCCCGGCGTTCGCGGCCCGCCCCGCCGTGCGCCCCAACGCGCGGTACATCCCGCCACCGGCGATGCCGGAGCCGGTGCGGCAGGCGGCCTGCCCGGAACCGGAGTTGGAGCCGCTGGTCGAGACCGGGCCGGTGTTCCTGGACGAGACCCTGGCGGGTGCCGTCTTCAGCACGGCGCCGGCGGTGGGGGAGGAGCCTGCCGATGCGGCGGTCACGGGGAACGGCTGGCAGGCGAACCCGCAGGAGCAGCGAGGGCTGATGGAGACCGGGACAGCGCCGCGCTGGGTGTCGTGGGGGGTGGCGGAGGAGGAGCCGGTGGCGGCCGCTGCGCCTCTCGTTCCTGTTCCCGCGCCCGTTCCTGCGCCTCTGCCTCCGCCTGCTCCCGTGCCTGCGGCAGAGGTGCTTCCGGTGCGTGCTGTCGCGCCGCCTGCGCCCGTACCCGTGCGGACGCGGAAGTCGGCTCCGTCGACTTCCAGATCCGCAGCCTCTGCCACGTCTTCTGGGCCTTCCGGGCCTTCCAGGCCTTCCGCTCCCGTGCCGGCGCGGGTGCCCCGTGCGTCCAGGCCGGTTCCCGCGCTGGTGACCGCCGGCCTCGGGCGGCGGCTGGTGGCCCGGCTGGTGGATCTCGCGGTGGTCGGCGCGGTGGTGGCCGCGGTCGGCGTCCCGCTGGCCGTCGACACCACGGCGTACCTGCAGCAGAAGCTCGACCAGGCCCGGACGGCCAGTCACCTGACGGGCCGCGAGGTGCAGGTCTGGCTGCTCGACGGCACCGTCCTCGGGAGGGTGGCGCTGCTGCTCGGCGTCCTGCTGCTGGTCGGCCTGCTCTACGAGGTGCTGCCCACCGCCCGGACCGGCCGCACCCTGGGCAAGCGGCTGGCCGGCGTGCGGGTGGTGGGCAGCACGGGGGCGGGGCGCGCCGGTCGGCCGCCCGGGTTCGGCCGCGCGCTGGTCCGCTGCCTGGTCGGGCAGCTGACCGTGCTGACGGTGCTGGGCCCACTGGCGCCGCTGACCGACCGTCAGCGGCGGCGCGGCTGGGCGGACCGGGCGGCGCGCACCCGGGTGGTCAAGGCCTGAGACCGCTCCCCAGGGGCCGTACGGTCCGTCAGAAGGGCGGCAAAACGGGTCCAATATCCATAGAAGCCACGATTTGCGGTGTTCTACTCTCCGTATGAGCAGCTACGACCCTTCGAGCCCTGAGCCGGAAGGGGGCGGCAAGCCCTCCTTCGACAAGCAGCCGCCGAAGTCGGACCCGCCCCAGGACAGCCCGCCACCCGCCAACGGCTCCCCGTACGACGGCAGCCCGTACGGGGGCGGCGGTGGGTACGGCGGCGGTGGCCCGTACGGGGGTGATGGTCCCTACGGGGGCGGCGGTCCGTACGGCGGTTCGCCGTCCGGCGCCCCGGTCGGCGGGCCCGCCCCGATCGCCGGTATGCCACCGCTCGGCACCTGGCCGCACCGGATCCTGGCCCGGCTGATCGACTATCTGCTGATCCAGGTGCTCGCGTTCGTGGTGGTCCTGCCGTTCACCGGCTTCACCAACCGGAACGGCTGGACCGACGGCGTCTGGGTGTACTACGTCCTCTACTTCGTCTACGACGGCGTGATGATCTCGCGCGACGGCCAGACCCTCGGCAAGAAGGCGATGAAGGTCCGGGCCGCGATGCTGTCCGACGGCAGCAGCCCCACCAGTTCGGCCGCCTGGACCCGCGCGGCTGTCTACACCCTGCCCGCGGTGATCTGCTGCGGGCTCTGGTGGATTGTCGACGGCATGTTCGGAGTCTTCGACAAGCCGTACCGCCAGTGCGTGCACGACAAGGCGGCGAAGACCGTGGTGGTCTCGACGAACTGAGCGGCGCCGCGGGGCGCGGGGCGGGGGGCTCGGCGCGCGGGCCGGGTGGCTCGATAGCGTGGGCCGCGACGACCGTACCGACCCAGGGGGAATGTGTGAGCGTGCCGCAGAGCGCGATCGTGCCCGTCGAGCTGGCGAGTTGGCCGCGTACCGAGGCGGCGGCGCTCGCCGAACAGCAACGCCTGCGCCCGCTGGTCCAGCCGCACGGCCCGGCCCCCGCCCCGGGCGCACTGGTCGCCGGCGTGGACGTCGCGTACGACGACGAGCGGAACACCGTCGCCGCCGCGGCCGTGCTGCTCGACCTGGCCACCCTGGAGGTGGTCGAGGAGTCCACCGCCGTCGGCCCGGTCGCCTTCCCCTACCTGCCCGGCCTGCTCGCCTTCCGCGAACTCCCCGCCGTGATCGACGCCCTGGCCGGCCTTCGACGCCGGCCCGACCTGGTGGTCTGCGACGGCTACGGTCTGGCCCATCCGCGCCGCCTCGGCCTGGCCAGCCACCTCGGCGTGCTGACCGGCCTGCGCACCCTGGGCGTCGCCAAGACCCCGTTCAGCTTCACCCACCGGGACCCGGCCCCCGAGCGCGGTTCCTGGGCCCCGCTGCTCGACCAGGAGACCGGCGAGGAGGTCGGCCGCGCGCTGCGCACCCGCGCGGGGGTGAAGCCGGTCTTCGTGTCGGTGGGTCACCGGATCGGGCTGACCGAAGCGGTCTCCTGTGTCCTCGCACTGACACCCCGTTACCGGCTGCCGGAGACCACCCGGCACGCCGATTCGCTCTGCCGCCGGACGCTGGCGGCCTCCTGACGGGCCGTCCGGGGATGGTGGGTGGGCGACTGATGGCGAGCCCGGGGTTGGACAGGGGGGTTGGAGTTGAGTTCAATACTTGGGAAGCTGGGCCCGGTCAGGGCTGACGGGAACACGACGGGGAGGCGCGAACCGTGGCCGACAACGGGAGCAGCGGGGCCGGGACATCGAGCGGAGCGGGGTCGGGCTACCAGGTCGAGGTGGACAGCCTGCGGGCGTTCGCCGGCCAGGTGCGCGGCCTGCTGGCCGAGTTCCAGCAGAGCGCCGACGGGCCCACCACGCACGCCAGAACCGGCGTGGGCGGCACCTCGTTCGGCGACTTCGCCGAGGCGACGGCCCTGCACAACCAGTACGACCTGATGCGCGACGGCCTGCGTGACGTGCTCAGCATGCTCCACGGGGCGATCGACGACGCCCAGCACAAGGCCGACCTGACCGCCAGCAACTACGAGAACCAGGAGCACGAGACCGCTCGCAGCCTCCAGGTCTCCTCGGACGGCTGGTCGATCGGCACACCGGCGTCCTCCTCGTCGGTCGCCACCTACGGTGCTGCGGCCGCCGGTGTCACCGCCGGCGCCGTGACGGGGCGCAAGGCGGCCGCCGGGCCCGGTGGCCCGGGGGCGCCGAAGAGCAGGACAGCGGGTCAGCCCGATCAGCCGGTGGACCAGTCCGTGGTGCTCCCGGCCGGCGGGATGCCGGTGGTGCCGGGCGCGGACGTCCCCGGAAGCCCCTCGCGGCCCGGGACGGCGACCACGCAGCAGGACGACGGGACCGACGGAACGGTGGAGCAGCCCACATGGTGAGGACGATCGTTCAGGGGACTGGAGGCTTGAGGTCATGAGCTCGGACATCACCGACTTCAACACGTACAGCCACTCCGCCCTGCGGAAGATGGTCCAAGGGCTGAACTCCGGCGACGTGATGGCCGCCAGCGACCCCTGGCGCCGGGCGTCGGAGACCCTCAAGCAGATCCGCACCGCGCTGGACACCGCTTCGAACAGCGCCACCGACAGCTGGCAGGGCACCAGCAGCAACGCCTTCTACGACAAGATGACCAAGCTGGCCAACAGCGTCAACAACACCGCCTCGTACGCGAACGACGCGGCCAACACGCTGCAGATGATGTCCGAGGCGATCGACCAGGCCAAGCACGACATGCCCGAGGAGCCCGGGTTCTGGTCGCAGGTCGGCAACGCGATCTCCGACACGGCGCAGAACGCGGTGGGGATCCAGGACGACAGCACGCAGACGCCGATCAAGGACCAGAAGAAGGCCGAAGCGGTCGCGGTGATGCAGACGCTGGCCAACAAGTACCGGACGGCGACGCCGGTGTTGAAGCCGCCAGCCATGGCAATCGATGAGCAGGACGTGCCGCCGCCTGATCCCACTCCATCAGCGGCCCTGACCGCCTTCGTCATGGGCGCTGGCCTCGGTGCGGTCGGTGGCTATGTCACCGCGCCTGAGAACACACAGGTGGTCTCTCGGGTAACGGACGGCCGTACGGCTCCAGCGGTCGCAGCGCCTCGCGCCCGGACGGTTGAGGCAGTTGCTCCCAGCGACTCGGGAATCAAGGGCGGCCTTGCGAACCCGGCGCCCAAGCCTCTGAAGTCGGTTGCCGTCGGTGCGGATGCGCCGGCGAGTTCGCAGAGCGTGAGCCCGACCGCTGGGCCGTCAACTCCTCCCGCGCAGCCGCAAACCGTGGGCGGTGGCACGGGGCTGGACAGTACTGGCGTGATCGGAGGCAAGGCACCGCTGGCCGGCTCGACAGGGATCCCGGGCAGTCCTGTCGGTGGCGGCGCCGCCAACAGCAGCTCTCTGTCGATGGGATTCGGCGGTACGCCTGGGCGGTCCTTCGCGATGGGTCCACCGGCGTCTGCCGGCATCGCGCCTGGTGAAGCTGAGATGGGACAGCGGGCGAGCGCGGGAGCGAGCGAATCCGTCTCCGCTGGTGAGGGGGCGGGAGAGTCTGCCGCTGGCCGGGCGGGTGGTTTCGCCCGCGGCGGCATGGTGGGCGGGGCCGTGGGTGAGAGGCCGTCAGGCGCTCGTGCGGGCGGCTTCGCGCGTGGTCGCGCGGCCCGCGAGGGCAGTGGCGGTGTGATCGGTGAGGACGAGATGGTCGGTGGTCGGGCCGCGAGTGGTCCCCGCGAGTCCTTCACCGAGGGTGGTACCGGGCTCGGTGCGCGGGGGCGGGTGCCCGCTGAGCCTGGTGCGGAGGAGACGGAGCGCGGTACCGGGCTCCTGCCGGGCGGGACGCAGCAGGCCCGCCGCAAGAAGCGTCGTGAGGGCAAGCGGGCCGAGTATCTCGTGGAGGACGAGGAGACCTGGATGGCGGATGAGGCCGCCAATCCCGACGTGGTGGAATGAGTCACTGTCCGGAGTGACGGTTCTGAGGAATGGGGTGACCGACAGTGGCGAGTCGTCGGCCGGTGCGGGGGATGGCCGTCCTCGCCGCGGGGGCGCTGGTGTGGGGGTTGGCTGCTGGGCCGGCCCTCGCGGACAACATCCGTGATCAGCAGTGGGCGTTGCAGGCGTACAAGGCTGCGACGGATGTGTGGCCGATCAGCCAGGGTGATGGTGTGACGGTCGCTGTGATCGACACAGGGGTGTATTCCGATCAACAGGATCTGACGGGCCAGGTCTTGCCAGGCGCGGACTTCTCGGGTGCTCAAACCGACGGCCGGGTTGACAACGATGGGCACGGCACCGGGATGGCCAGCATCATTGCTGGTCATGGCCATGGAGACCAGGCCGGGGTCATGGGCCTGGCACCGAAGGCGAAGATCTTGCCAGTACGGGTAGGTCTTCAAGATTCTGGGGACATGCAAGGGGGCCCGGACTTCAAGTTCTCAGATGCGCTCCGCTATGCAGTCGATCATGGGGCGAAGGTTGTCAACATGTCGTTCGCCGCGGCGATGCGCACCAGCCCAGATGATCGAGCCGCTGTAGCCTACGCGGTCGCGCACGATGTCGTCCTGGTCGCCGGAACCGGCAACTTGGGTTCAGTGGTGTCCTATCCCGCAGCTTTCCCCGGTGTGGTCGCGGTCGGTGCGATCGATCGCCAGGGCAACGTGTGGGACCACTCCAACTACGGCCCCGAGGTGACCCTTGCAGCACCCGGTGTCGGCATCTACAGCTCGGGCAACAAGTCGAGCACCGACTACCGTTTTGCGACCGGCACCTCCGACGCCACCGCCTACGTCTCCGCCATCGCCGCCCTGGTCCGCTCCAAGTACCCCTCCCTCACCGCCGGCCAGGTGATCCGACGCATGATCACCAGCGCCGCCGCGCCCCCCGATCACAGCAAGGTGCCCAACGACCACTACGGCTACGGCATCGCCTCGCCCTCCAAGTCCCTCGCCGCCAACCCGGCCGTGGACAACGGGCCGAAGGACAATCCGCTGCTCACCCGCGTCGAGTCCCGGGGCGCACCGGACACCTCCTCTCCGGTGCCGGCACCGCCGGCGGCCGGTACGGGCAGCGGTGGCAGCGGGACGCCGGTCTGGCTCTATGGGGCCGGCGGCGGGGTGCTCGTGCTGATCGTGCTCGGCGTCACCTTCCTGGTGCGCCGCGGCAGTCGTCGGCCCGCCGCAGCCCCTGCGGGCCCCGCCGCCTACCCGCACCCGCCCCAGCAGCAGTACCAGCCCCCTCAGTACCCCCAAGACCCCCGGAACTGACGGCGGTACCGAGGCGGGCCGGACTCCTGACAATCCGTATACCCGCAGATAGGGTCGGCGCATGACCGTATCTGATGGTTTCTTCGCCGGCCTGCACCACGTCCAACTCGCCATCCCCGCAGGCAGTGAGGCGCTCTGCCGGGAGTTCTGGGGCGAGGTGCTCGGGATGACCGAGTTGGCCAAGCCGGCGGCGCTGGCGGCCCGGGGCGGCTGCTGGTTCCGGGGTGGCGGGTTGGAGGTTCACCTGGGGGTGGAGCAGGACTTCGCGCCGGCCCGCAAGGCGCACCCGGGGATCCTGGTGAACGGGCTGCCCGCGCTGGCGGCGCGGCTGGAGGCGCACGGCCATCCGGTGCAGTGGGACGGGGAGTTCCCCGGTCACGACCGGTTCTACGCCTTCGACAAGTTCGGCAACCGGCTCGAGTTCATGGAGCCGCACCCTGAAGCTCAGCCGGACCGGCAGCGGGAGTCGGAGTAGCGGCCAGCGGCGGTGGGTGTGTTCGCGGGTTGCCGAGGTGCTGGCGCAGACACTGCGCGCGCTGGAGCGGGACGGGCTGCTGACCCGGACCGAGTTCGAGGAGAACCCGCCCCGCGTGGAGTACGAGTCGACCCCGCTGGGCCACTCGCTGTTCGGTCCGATGGATGCCGCCTGCGCGTGGGCCGGGGAGGATCTGGACCAGCTGGACGCCGCCCGGGCTCGTGCCACGGGTGCCGACCAGCGCCCGGAGAGTGCGGCGGCGCGGTGCGACGGGGAGGGGCTCGCTCAGGCGACCAGTTCGCGGGCCTCCAGGTAGGTCCGCACCACCGCCATGCCGTACACCGGCTGGATCAGCTGTTGGCCTTTGAAGAACGGACGGGCGGGCGCGAACCCGGCTGCGATGAGCAGCTCGCGGATCTCCGCTATCTCCGCCTCGCTGCGGGCCGTGAAACGTACCTCCCAGCCCTTCTTGTACGTCGAACCCCGCTCGCCGGCCCGGCGGGCGGGGTCGGGCTGCCGGACGTATCCGGGTAGCCGGCCCAGGCGCAGCTGTGCCGCGCTCAGACCTGATGTCTCGTCATATGGCATGCCCTGATGGTAGGCAATGCCTCCGGAGCACTTGTTCCGAGGGAGCATCCGGGGCGCGTGGCCCGGGTCACACCGCGCGGCTCACACCGCCGCTGCGGGAACGGACACCGCGTCGGCGGCCCGGGACCGCTCCAGGGCGCGCAGGGCGGTCTCCTGGGTGAAGGCGAGCAGGCCGACGGTGATGGCGCCCAGCACGACGGCGTAGGCCACGTGCGCGGCGGTCGAGGTGACCGTGACGCCGATGGCGTTGAGCGCGAAGTGGCTGCCGATCCGCAGGGCCACCAGGCCGATGGCCACCTTGCGGGTCTCCTTGCCGCGCCACAGGGCCCTGGCCAGCCGCAGGCGCTTGCGCATCAGCGTCAGCGAGAGGGCGATGTTGGCGACCACCAGCACGCCGAGCAGCGGCAGCACCACGGGGAAGGCCTTGAACAGGTCGAAGGCGCTGGCGAAGACGGCCTCGAAGCCGAAGAACCAGACCGGCAACCGCAGCTCGCCGACCGGCTCCGTGACGGCGGCGAGCCCCTTCGGCTTCCCGGCGGCGGCCGCCTCGACAGCAGACGCATCGGTGACATCAGGCTCGGTGGCGGTCCTGAACGTGGTCCTGAACGCGGTCTTGAACATGGTCTGATCCCCCGGAGTCGTCCGGCCTCGCGTGGTTCGCCCGCCGGTGATCACGATTCTGCCGGTCGGACCAGGGCCCGGACCAGCGGATCCGGTCATCCCTTCCGCATGACGGATGTCATGGCGAACCACCGCGCGAACCACCGCCGGGCTGCGACCAATCAGCAGCCGACATATTCCGCAAGCGCTTTGCGTCCAATTACTCCGTTTGAGTGAGGGTATGGCGACTTTAGTGCGGGGCTGTCCCGATTTGACGACGGTTATGTAACGGTGCGTCAGGTTAGGAATGCGGCGACCGGGTGACAGGGGAGGGTTGTCGCATGAGCTACCAGATCCCCTCCTCGGTCCCTTCGCTGGAAGAGCTGGCCCGGCGTCAGCAGAACGTGATCACCGCAAGTCAGCTGCGCGCCCGGGGAGTTCCGTCCCGTGTGGTCAGCGAGCACTGCCGGCGCGGCGGTCCCTGGCAGCGCCTGCTGCCCCGGGTCTACCTGCTGCAGACCGGGACCCCGACGCCCGAACAGCGGATGTGGGCGGCGTTGCTGTACGCGGCGCAGAACGGCCGTGAGGCGGGCAGTCGAGAAGGCGCGCTGATCACCGGTGCGGCCGCGCTCGCGCTCTACGGCTTCAGCGCGGTGCCCCGGCTGCCGGCCGTCACCGGGGTGCAGGTGCTGGTGCCCAGGCAGCGCCGGTTGCGGGACGTGGGCGAGGTGCGGATCCAGCGCACGGCCCGCGAGTTGGTGGCCAGCGAGGTGCACGGACTGGCCTGCGCACCGGTGGCCAGGGCGGTGGCGGACGCGCTGCGCGAGTGGCTCGGTGACACCGCGAACGGCGACAGCGTGAACGGCGCCAGCGCGAACGGCGACACGGAGAACGGTGCGGCCTCGGACGACGACGCGGAGCTCGAGCCGGCCGCGGAGCGGGCGTTGATCGGCCCGCGCACGCTGCGCTCGCTGTTGCGCGAGGCGGTCGCTGTCGCCCCGGGCGGGCACCCGGCCTGCACCACCGCCGAGTTGATCGCCGAACTGCGCGAGGCGAAGCTCCTCGAGCTGCCGCGGATCCGCGCCGCGCTGGACGAACTGCTCGCAGCCGAGCGGGAGTCGGCGATCGGCGGGGTCATCGAGCTGGCCGCCGCCGAGCTGCTGCCGGCGCCGCTGGTCGGGCCCGAACTGCGGATGCGCGGCGGCACGTTCGTCGCGGTGCCCGACCTCTACTGGCCGCAGGCCGGGGTGGCGGTCGAGGTGGACTCCGAGCTGCGCTGCGTCAGCGAGGGCGAGCAGGCCTGGATGCGGTCCGGCCAGCACCGGATGGAGTACCTGGGGGTGCGGGTGGTCTACCTGACCGGCGGCCGGCTGGCCGCCGAGCCCGCGGCGGTGGCCGAGGAGCTGCGGCAGGCCTTCCTGGCCGGCGGCGCGGACGTGGTGGAGCTGATGCTGACGGAAGGCTAGGGCAGCCCAGCCAGCCCAGCCAGCCCAGCCAGCCCAGCCAGGTCGCGGCCGGTGCTCAGTCCAGGACCGGTGCCCCGATCAGCTCCACCCCGGCCTCGCGCAACTGGTCGAGCGCGGCGGCCGTGGTCGCCGGCGCCACCCCCGCCGTCAGGTCGAGCAGCACCCGGGTGGCGAACCCCTCCCGCACGGCGTCCAGCGCCGTGGCCCGGACACAGTGGTCGGTGGCGATGCCGACCAGGTCCACCGCCTCGACGGACCACGCGCGCAGCCACTGCGCGAGCGTGCTGCCGTTCTCGTCGAATCCCTCGAAGCCGCTGTACGCGGCCGCGTACGCGCCCTTGTCGAAGACCGCCTCGATCGCGCCCGAGGTCACCGAGGGCGCGAAGTTGGGGTGGAAGCCGACCCCTTCGGTCCCGGCCACGCAGTGCGGCGGCCAGCTGTCCACGAAGTCGGGGTCGGCGGAGAAGTGCGCCCCCGGGTCGTGGTGGTGGTCACGGGTGGCCAGGATGTGGCTGTACTCGTCCCGGGCGGTGGCGATCAGTTCGGTGATCGCGGCCGCCACCTCAGCGCCGCCGGCGACCGGGAGGCTGCCGCCCTCGCAGAAGTCGTTCTGCACATCGATGACGATCAGGGCCCGTTGCATGGCTGGCTTCCTCGCTGGCGGTCGGTGGGGGGTTTGGGGTCGGTGGGGGTGGGGGAGTGGAGTGTGGCCACTCTAGGGAGTGGCGGTGAAGGGCGGAAGGGTTGCCGCCGGGGATCCGTGCCCCCGAACGCGCGCGGGCGCGGCAGACAGGTCCACGGCCCGGCAGCAGCTCAGACCAGCTGCTGGCCCGGCAGCAGCTCAGACCAGCTGCAGCTCGGTGCCCAGCACCGGCTCGCCCTTGGACAGCTGGGTGGCCGACAGCGGCAGCGCGGCCCGCGCCCGCAGGTGCCGCTCCCGCGCGGCGGTCAGCGGCTCGCGCCCGACCACCTCGCCCCCGCGCACCAGCGGGACGTGCAGCGCGTACGGCGCGAGCTGCTCCGGCAGCGGCCCGGTGCCCACCACCTCGGCCTCGGCCACGCCGTCCGCGTCGGGCCGCCGAGCCGCCCACTTGCGCCCGCCCACGCTCGACTTGGCGCCCGCCGAGCGCTTGGCCACCGGGACCAGCGGCGCGTCGGGATCGGCCGAGCCGGCCCGGGCGACCAGCTTGTAGACCATCGCGCAGGTCGGCTGCCCGCTGCCGGTGACCAGGCTGGTGCCGACCCCGTAGCCGTCCACCGGGGCGGCGGCGAGCGCGGCGATCGCGTACTCGTCGAGATCGGAGGTGACGATGATCCGGGTCTTCCGGGCGCCCAGCTCGTCCAGCTGGCGGCGGACCCGGTGGGCGAGCAGGGTCAGGTCGCCGGAGTCGATCCGCACCGCGCCGAGTTCGGGCCCGGCCACCTCGATGGCGGTGCGCACCGCCTCGGCCAGGTCGAAGGTGTCCACCAGCAGTGTGGTGCCGGTGCCCATCGAGGCGAGCTGGGCGGTGAAGGCGTCCCGTTCGCTGTCGTGCAGCAGGGTGAAGGCGTGCGCGGCGGTGCCGGTGGTCGGGATGCCGTGGGTGAAGCCGGCCTCCAGGTCGGAGGTGGCGGCGAAGCCCGCGATGTAGGCGGCGCGGGCGGCCGCGACGGCGGCGCTCTCGTGGGCCCGCCGGGCCCCCATCTCGATGCACGGCCGCTCCCCTGCGGCGGCCGTCATCCGGGAGGCTGCGGCGGCGATCGCCGAGTCGTGGTTGAGGATGGAGAGGATCACCGTCTCCAGGATCACGCCCTCGGCGAAGCTGCCCTCCACGGTGAGCAGCGGCGAGCCCGGGAAGTAGACCTCGCCCTCCGGGTAGCCGTGGATGTCGCCCTGGAAGCGGTAGTCGGCCAGCCACCGCAGGGTCGGCTCGTCAACCACCCGCTGGTCGGCCAGCCAGTCCAACTGGGCCGTGCTGAAGCGGAAGTTCTCCACCGCGTCCAGCACCCGGCCGGTGCCGGCCAGCACGCCGTAGCGGCGGCCGTCGGGCAGCCGGCGGGTGAAGACCTCGAAGACCGAGCGGCGGTGCGCGGCGCCGCTGCGCAGCGCGGCCTGCAGCATGGTCAGCTCGTAGCGGTCGGTGAGCAGCGCGGTCGAGCCGGCTGCCGGCGAGGTGAGCATGGCGGGCTGCGCCGCCACGATTGCCTGGGCGTCCATGAAGATGATGCTACTACCACTTAGCGTCAGTTTGACGATTTCCGCCGCAGCGGGTCTCGTGCCGGACCGGAGCTGTCGCGTGGCGGCCGGGTCGGAATCGCTCCGAGGTCCCCCGGATGGCAGCATGGGAGGTCAGGGGAGCCTTGCCGGCCTGCGGCCGGTGTTCCCCCGTGGGCCGCTCCCGGCCCTCGTCGAGCCATCGCTGTGAGGAGAGCCAGTCGTGAGTGTCGCGCCGGCCGAGATCGAACGCACCGAGGCCGAAAGCCTCCCGGTGGCGGAGCCGGACACTCCCTGGGTGACCATCGTGCACAACGATCCGGTCAACCTGATGAGCTATGTCCTCTATGTCTTCCAGGCCTACTTCGGCTACCCGAAGGAGAAGGCGCGCAAGCTGATGATGGACGTGCACACCCGCGGCCGCGCGGTCGTCTCCAGCGGCACCCGCGAGGAGATGGAGCGCGACGTCCAGGCGATGCACGGGTACGGCCTCTGGGCCACCCTCCAGCACGACTGATCCACTGATCATCCGTCAGCCGGCGGCAGAGTCCGGCTGACCATTCGACACCTACGAGAACCGGACGGTTACCTGACGATGGCTGGGTTGTTCGAGCGGACCGGCGACGGCAGCGTGGCGATCGCACTGGAGGACGTGGAGGCCGCCATCCTCCGCTCCCTCGAAGTGCAGATGCTGGAGCTGATCGGCCCCGGCCCGGGCGCCGCACCGGGCGCGGAGACCGACCCGTTCGCCGCGCTCTTCGCCGAGGGGCCCACCGAGGCGCCCAGCGACCCCGCGGTCGCCCGGCTCTTCCCCGACGCCTACGGCGAGCCCGGGCAGGCGGCGGACCCGCAGACCAAGGCGGCCGCCGGTGAGTTCCGCCGGTACACCGAGCCGGACATGCGCACCCGCAAGCGCGAGGACGCGCTGCTGGTGATCCGCTCGCTGGACACCCTGGGCGGTGGCGGCGGGGTGGTGCGCCCCGGTGCCGACGAGTGCCCGCGCTGGCTGGGCGCGCTCAACGACCTGCGGCTGACCCTGGGCGTGCGGCTGGAGGTGTCCGAGGAGGACGAGCAGGGCCTGTACGACCTGCCGGACACCGACGAGCGCAAGCCGCTGGTGATGGCCTACCTCTGGCTGGGTGCGATGCAGGAGTCGCTGCTGGAGGCGATGACGGGCTGAGCCCGGGCCGCGGGCCGCGCTCGGCACGGCCGGGGTGCCTGTCCAGCGCGGCGCCCAGAGCTCGGACAGTGACCCGGGCGGCGCCGGGACGGGCCCTATCCTGGCCGCATGCTGACCATCACCCGAGAGCTGCACGACGCGATCGTCGCCCACGCCCGCGCCGACCATCCGGACGAGGCCTGCGGCGTCGTCGCCGGCCCGGCCGGCAGCGGCCGCCCGGAGCGCTTCATCCCGATGCTCAACGCGGCCCGCTCGCCCACCTTCTACGAGTTCGACTCGGCGGACCTGTTCAAGCTCTACCGCGAGATGGACGACCGGGACGAGGAGCCGGTGATCGTCTACCACTCGCACACCGCCACCGAGGCCTACCCCTCGCGCACCGACGTCAGCTACGCCTCCGAGCCGAACGCCCACTACGTGCTGGTCTCCACCGCCGAGGGCGCCGGCGCCGAGGACCCGTTCCAGTTCCGCTCGTTCCGCATCGTGGATGGCGTGATCACGGAGGAAGACGTCGAGGTCGTCGACGTCCCCGCCGGCTGACCGGCCGGCCGCCGGGCGGGCGCCGGGTCGGGCCGGCTTCCTGGCCGGTCTCACAGGGCGACACGAAAGCATCCGACCTGCGAGACGGGCATGGAGGAACCGGGACGGGAATCTATACGATGAGTCCATGCGTTCCGTCGATGTGAGCATCCAGGCCCCGGGCACCCGCCTCGTGGCGCGCCTGCACATCGACCTGTGCCGGCACGCCGCGGCGATCTGTCCCGACGCCTGAGCCCTGCTCGCCCGGCCCCGGTCGGCGAGTCGCGCACCACGCCCCTTCGTACCTGACGAAGCAAGCCACGAAGCAAGTACCGCCCCAGCCGCGCGCCCGCGGCCCCACCACCACCTGCCAGGAGCGCAGCCATGGCCATCGAGGTCCGCATCCCGACCATCCTCCGTACCTACACCGACGGCGCCAAGGCCGTCGAGGGCGCCGGGGACAACCTCCAGGAGCTCATCGCCGACCTCGACGTCCGTCACCCGGGCATCGCCGACCGACTGCTGGACAAGGGCGAGCTGCGCCGCTTCGTCAACGTCTACCTGAACGACGAGGACGTCCGCTTCCTGGCCGGCATCACCACCGACGTCAAGGACGGCGACAGCGTCACCATCCTCCCGGCCGTCGCTGGCGGCTCCAACTAATGCGTTACGACAGCCCGCTCGAAGCCGTCGGCAACACCCCGCTGGTGCGGTTGCCCCGGCTCTCCGCGGCCGTGCCCGGCAACGGGCAGGGCCTGGTCACGCTCTGGGCGAAGCTGGAGGACCGCAACCCGACCGGGTCGATCAAGGACCGCCCGGCGTTGCACATGATCGAGCGGGCCGAGGCGGACGGTCGGCTCACCCCCGGGTGCACCGTGCTGGAGCCGACCAGCGGGAACACCGGCATCTCGCTGGCGATGGCGGCCAAGCTCAAGGGCTACCGGATCGTCTGCGTGATGCCGGAGAACACCAGCGAGGAGCGGCGCGAGCTGCTCCGGATGTGGGGCGCGGAGATCATCTCCTCACCCGCCGCAGGCGGCTCCAACACGGCGGTCCGGGTGGCCAAGGAGCTGGCCGCCGAGCACCCCGACTGGGTGATGCTCTATCAGTACGGCAACCCCGACAACGCGGGCGCGCACTACGCCACCACCGGCCCGGAGATCCTGGCCGACCTGCCCACCGTCACCCACTTCGTCGCGGGCCTGGGCACCACCGGCACCCTGATGGGCGTCGGCCGCTACCTGCGCGAGAAGGTGCCCGGCGTGCAGATCGTCGCCGCCGAGCCGCGCTACGACGACGTGGTCTACGGGCTGCGCAACCTGGACGAGGGCTTCGTGCCCGAGCTGTACGACGCCACCGTGCTCAGCACCCGGTTCAGCGTCGGTTCGGCCGACTCGGTCCGCCGCACCCGTGAACTCCTCGCCGAGGAGGGCATCTTCGCCGGTGTCTCGACCGGCGCGATCCTGCACGCGGCCCTCGGCGTCGGCCGCCGCGCGGCCGAGGCCGGCGAGCGCGCGGACATCGTCTTCGTGGTGCCGGACGGCGGCTGGAAGTACCTCTCCACCGGCATCTACACCGCCGCCAGCACCGAGGAAGCGGTCGAGCTGCTGCACGGCCAGCTCTGGGCCTAGGGCCAGACCGGCACCGACACCGACACCGACGGTTGGCGCCGGCCCCCGATCGCGGGGGTCAGCGCCGGCCGTCGTGCTGTTCCATGGCCCGCAGCACCCGCCCCCAGGTCGGCGCGTCCAGCGGACCGACCCGGCGACGGAAGGCGCTCAGTGCCACCTCTCGCCGCTCCCCGGTCTCCAGCCAACTGGTCCGCCCCTGCCGGTCGCCGACTGCGACGGCCGGCAGCTCGACCAGACCGGACAGCTCGACGTGGTGCTTGCTGGTGATCTTCGCGACGGTGGCGGTGCCGCCGTGCACCCGCAGGACCAGGCAGGGGCGGTCCTTGGCGCCGGGGCCGTCCTCGAAGGGGACCTCGGCCCACCAGATCTCCCGGGGCGCCGGGCGGCCGGCGGCCGTCCGGCGCGGCGCCGGCGTGGTGCGCGGGGCGGGGGTGGCGGGGTCGGTCGGGCGCCGATCGCGCAGCCGGGTGATGGCGAAGGCGATCAGGGCCAGCAGTACCAGGGCAGCCACTACGGCCAGTACGGCAAGCGAGCGATTCATGTGCTGACCGTACCGGCTGTGACAGTTGAGGATTTATCCGTTCACTGCTTCCGCTCTGTCACGGAATGACTACGGAGCCAGCCGTGCGGCCCTGTGCCGCACCGTGGCCGAAAGGCTGATCCACGCAAGCCCGAGATCAGCCCACGGCACACCCGGAGGTGGCGCCAGATGAGCAGTCAGCACAGTCGCGGCGAAGTGTGGTCCTACGCCGAGATCGCCCACCACATCGGAGTGCAGACCGACACCGTCCGCAACTATCGCCGCCACGGCCTGCTCCCCGATCCCGACTTCGTCGATCAGAGCGGCCACCCCCGCTGGTACGCCGACACCATCCGCGCCTGGGCGCGCCGCCGCCCCGGCCACCGCTGACCCGGTCACAGGGCCTCTTGGTGGGCAGCCCAGTCGCTCGCGCGCACCCCCGCCGGCCCGCGCGTGAACCGAGCGCGCGCCGGCGTCCCCGCGCCGCCCCGTTCTGGTGATTCCAGCCACAGCCCGGCACGGGGACGGGGGCAAAGTGCCGCTCCGCCCTTACCCTCGACACGCGACCGCTGCAGTTACCCGCCGGTGTGACCCGGCGGTCATCGGCGTGCGGGGGGACCTGGATCCGGCGGAGGGGCTCGGGATGAAACTGACTGTGGTGGGGTGCTCGGGGAGCTTCCCGTCGCCCGACTCGCCCTGCTCCAGCTACCTGGTCGAGGCCGACGGCTACCACCTGGTGGTCGACCTCGGCAACGGCGCGCTCGGCGCGCTGCAGAACCACGTCGGCCTCTACGACGTGGACGCGGTCGCGCTCAGCCACCTGCACGCCGACCACTGCATCGACCTGTGCGCCTACTGGGTGGCCCGCAACTACCGCCAGGAGGGCTGCCCCGACCCGCTGCCGGTCTACGGCCCGCTGGACACGCCGGGCAGGCTGGCCCGCGCCTACGACATGCCCGAGCGCCCGGGGATGACCGAGGTCTTCGACTTCCACACCCTCACCCCCGGCCGATTCGAGCTCGGCCCGCTGACCGTCACCGCCGTCCAGGTCAACCACCCGGTCGAGGCCTACGCCTTCCGGATCGAGCACGACGGCCGCTCGCTGGTCTACTCCGGCGACACCGGCGAGAGCCCGGCACTGGTCGAACTGGCCAGGGACGCCGACCTCTTCCTCTGCGAGGCCGCCTACACCGACGGCCGGGAGACCTACCGTTCGATCCACCTCAACGGCCGCGAGGCCGGCGAGCACGCCACCGCTGCCGGAGCCCGCCGCCTGGTGCTCACCCACATCCCGCCGTGGACCGACCCGCAGCGCAACCTGCGGGACGCCGAGAAGGCCTACCAGGGGCCGGTGGAGCTGGCCAAGGCCGGTGCGGTGTACGAGATCTGACCTGACATCACGAAGAGGGGGCACCGGCTGCGGCCGGTGCCCCCTCTTCGCTGCGTCAGGCGGCGGTCACGCCTTGGTGACGTCCTCGAGCTCCTCGTCGGTCTCGCGACCGGGAGTCTTGAGGTCGAACTTCGTGATCGCGAAGCGGAAGACCACGTAGTAGATCACCGCGAAGACCAGGCCGATCGGGATGATCAGCCAGGGCTTGGTGGCGAAGTGCCAGTTGAAGACGTAGTCGATCGCACCGGCCGAGAAGGTGAAGCCGTCGTGCACGCCCAGCGCCCAAGTGATCATCATCGACAGCGCGGTGAGCACCGCGTGGATGCCGTAGAGGACCGGGGCGATGAAGAGGAAGGAGAACTCGATCGGCTCGGTGATGCCGGTCATGAAGGAGGTCAGGGCCAGCGACATCATCATTCCGAGGACGGCCTTGCGGCGCTCCGGGCGGGCGCAGTGCGCGATCGCCAGCGCGGCGGCCGGCAGGCCGAACATCATCACCGGGAAGAAGCCGGACATGAACTGCCCGGCGGTCGGGTCGCCGGCGAAGAAGCGGTTGAGGTCACCCTGGACCAGCTTGCCGGTGGCGTCGTGGAAGGTGCCCGCCTGCTGCCAGAAGAAGGTGTTGGCGAACTGGTGCATGCCGACCGGGAGCAGCGCGCGGTTGATCAGGCCGAAGACGCCGGAGCCGACCGCGCCCAGGCCGATCGCCCAGTTGCTGAAGCTGTTCAAGGCGTCGCCGACCGGGCCCCAGGCCAGGCCGAAGGCGATGCCGAGGAAGGTGCCGACGAAGGCCATGATGAGCGGCACCAGGCGGCGGCCGTTGAAGAAGCCGAGCCAGTCGGGCAGCTTGGTGCGGTGGTAGCGCTGCCACAGGGTCGCACTGAGCAGACCGATGACCACACCGCCGAGCACACCGGGGTTCTGCGGGGTGCCGGCCGGGTTGGCGGCGGTGACTGTGCCGGCCATCGGGAAGACGGTCAGCACGTTGTGGAAGACCAGGTAGCCGACCAGCGCGGCCAGTGCGGTGGAGCCGTCCGCCTTCTTGGCCAGGCCGATGGCGATGCCGACGCAGAAGAGCAGCGGCATGTTGCTGAACACCGCGTTCCCGGCCGCGGCGAAGGTGGCGACCAGCTTGGCCGGCAGGTGCAGCTTCTCCTGGACGTCCGGCTGCCCCAGCCCGCAGCAGGATTCCGGCGGCCGGCAGGACCGCGATCGGCAGCTGGAGGCTGCGGCCGATCTTCTGCAGGCTCTGCAGAGCGTTCTGCCCGAACTGCTTGAGGGGCGAGGGTGCGGCGGGCGCCGGTGCCTGCGCAGTCGTACTCATGGGGGTGGTTCCTCACGGCAGGGCGTACCGGGCGGGGTGCGGCCGGGGCCGATACGCGAACTGGTCTACACCACTAGTGGTGTAGACCAGTTTTCTAGCACGCCACGAGGAGAGCCGGAAGGTCCGGCAGCCTCGCAGGTGGGAAGCGCTATGAAATCGAAACCTTGTTGAGGATTAACGATCTTCTGCTGTGCTCACCCGCGGTCACGCCTTGGTGACATCCTCGATCTCGTCCTCCGGTTCGCGCCCCGGGGTCGGCAGGTCGAACCGGATGATCGCGAAGCGGAAGAGCGAGTAGTACAGCGCCGCGAAGACCAGCCCGATCGGAACGATCAGCCACGGCTTGGTGGCCAGGTGCCAGTTCAGCAGGTAGTCGATCAGGCCGGCCGAGAAGCCGAAGCCGTCGTGCACCCCCAGCCCCCAGGTGACCGCCATCGACAGGCCGGTGAGCAGTGCGTGGATCCCGTACAGCACCGGGGCGATGAACATGAAGGAGAACTCGATCGGCTCGGTCACCCCGGTGATGAAGCTGGTCAGCGCGACCGAGATCATCATCCCCAGGACGGCCTTGCGCCGCTCGGGCCGGGCGCAGTGCGCGATCGCGATGGCGGCGGCGGGCAGGCCGAACATCATGATCGGGAAGAAGCCGGACATGAACTGGCCGGCCGTCGGGTCGCCGTGGAAGAAGCGCGGGATGTCACCGCTCCACACCTTGCCGGTCGCGTCGGTGAAGCTGCCGACCTGCTGCTGGAAGAAGGTGTTCAGGAACTGGTGCATGCCGATCGGGATCAGCAGCCGGTTGGCCACGCCGTAGATGCCCGCACCGGCCGAGCCGAGGCCCGTCAGCCAGTCGCTCGCGTGGGTCAGCCCGCTGCCGATCGGCGCCCAGGCCAGGCCGAAGGCGATGCCGAGCAGGGTGCCGACGAAGGCCATGATGATCGGCACCAGCCGCCGGCCGTTGAAGAAGCCGAGCCAGTCGACCAGCTTGGTGCGGTGGTACTTCTGCCAGATCAGCGCGCTCAGCAGGCCCACCACGATGCCGCCGAAGACCCCCGGGTCCTGCGGCTTGCCGGCCGGCAGGGCGGCGGTGACGCTGCCGGCCACCGGGAAGACGGTCAGCACGTTGTGGAAGACCAGGTAGCCGACCAGCGCCGCCAGCGCGGTCGAGCCGTCCGCCTTCTTGGCGAAGCCGATCGCCACGCCGACGCAGAAGAGCAGCGCCAGGTTGCCGAAGACCGCATCGCCCGCCGTGGCGAAGACGGCGGCCACCTTGTTCCAGCCCAGGCCGTCCTTGCCGAAGACGTCGTCCTGACCGAGCCGCAGCAGGATGCCGGCGGCGGGCAGCACGGCCACCGGAAGCTGCAGGCTGCGGCCGATCTTCTGCAGACCCTGCAGCAGTCCGGCGCCGGGCTTCCTGGCAGGCGGGGCGGCCGCGGGAGCGGTCGTCGTACTCATGGGCTTCCTTCGGTGGACGGCGGGCGGCGTTGCCCGGACGGCCAGAGCAGACGCTATTGGTCTACGCCAGTTCGGGGATCAGCCCAGCCTGACACGACGCGGACGGGGGCCGGAAAGGCGTCGCCGAACCAGGGTATTTGGTCATCTTCCGGACAGGAAGAAGCCTCGGCGCCCGGCGGGGTCGGTCGGGGAACGCAGACCTGGCCCCGCGCGTTTGGGAAGTACACCCACATTGGTGTAGACCAGTTGCGGTGTGGCGCCACCACTGTGGACCCGAGCCCCGCCCGTCGTCATCCTGGTCGTCCTGGAGGAAGATCCACGGTACGCGCGCGGTGCTGGGCCGAACGTGCGCCAGCGTGGCGGAACACCCTGAACCGGGTGATCCTGGTCGCGCCGGAGCACACGGCGGGCCTGAGCCCCCGTCACCCCGGCCACTTCGCACGGCACACCGCAGGACGGCCTCCGGCAAGGCAGCCGGAACGCCGAGACAGAGGGAGAAAGACAATGGCCACCAAGGCTGAGAAGATCGTCGCCGGTCTGGGCGGTATCGCCAACATCGAAGAGGTCGAAGGCTGCATCACCCGCCTGCGGACCGAGGTCATCGACCCCTCCCTCATCGACGAAGCCGCCCTGAAGGCCGCCGGCGCCCACGGCGTCGTCAAGATGGGCACCGCGATCCAGGTCGTGATCGGCACCGACGCCGACCCGATCGCCGCCGAGATCGAAGACATGATGTGAGTCTCACCTGAGGCCCGCCCGAGGCCCGCCCGACGGCCTGTCACCGGCGAACGGTGGCGGGCCGTCGGCGTGCCCACCGGCGTCCCGCGACGGGTACGTCCGGTATGCCGGAACCGACTACGCTCAGGCGCTATGTCACGCATCGACGGCCGCACCCCAGACCAGCTCCGCCCGATCACCATCGAACGCGGCTGGAGCAAGCACGCCGAAGGCTCCGTCCTCGTCTCCTACGGCGACACCAAGGTGCTCTGCACCGCCAGTGTCACCGAGGGCGTCCCGCGCTGGCGCAAGGGCAGCGGCGAGGGCTGGGTCACCGCCGAGTACGCCATGCTGCCGCGCGCCACCAACACCCGCGGCGACCGCGAGTCCGTCCGCGGCAAGATCGGCGGCCGCACCCACGAGATCAGCCGCCTGATCGGCCGCTCGCTGCGCGCCGTGATCGACCACCGCGCGCTGGCCGAGAACACCATCGTGCTCGACTGCGACGTCCTGCAGGCCGACGGCGGCACCCGCACCGCGGCCATCACCGGCGCCTACGTCGCGCTGGTCGACGCCGTCTCCTGGGCCCGCGAGAAGAAGCTGCTGCGCGCCAAGGGCCAGCCGATCACCGGCGGCGTCAGCGCGGTGAGCGTCGGCATCATCGACGGCGTCCCGATGCTCGACCTCCGGTACGAGGAGGACGTCCGCGCCGAGACCGACATGAACATCGTCTGCACCTCCGACGGGCGCTTCGTCGAGGTCCAGGGCACCGCCGAGGGCGCCCCGTTCGACCGCGACCTGCTCAACCAGCTGCTGGACCTGGGCACCCTGGGCTGCGCCGAGCTGGACGAGATCCAGCGCAAGGCACTGGAAGGCTGAACCGCCGGGCCGCGGTGGGCTGTACAGCGAAGCGGTGCAGACCGTACCGTTCCCGCAACAGCTCACCGCATCGGAGGACCGCGATGCCGCCCAGCCTCACCCGCCCCGCCGGCCTGGCCGTGGCCGCGCTGATCGCCGTCCTCCCGCTCAGCGCGGTCAGTTGCTCGGCCACCCAGAAGGCGATCGACTGCGGCAACACGGCGGTCTCGGTCGGCACCGACCTCAGCCAGCTCGGCAGCGCCTACAACAACTCCACCAACGACCCGGCCGCCGCCGGGCGGGCGATGTCCAAGCTCAAGACCGACCTCGACAAGCTCGGCAAGAACGCCGGCAACACCGATGTCTCCAAGGCCGTCACCGACATGCGGACGCAGGCCGACAAGGCCCAACAGGCGATGGACGCCAAGCAGGTCCCGGACCTCGGCCCGCTGGGCGACGCGGCCGGCAACCTGACCAAGGTGTGCACCGGCTGACGGAGGTGCTCGAGAGGGAATACTGAGGCGTCATGAGCACCCCTCGACGCCTCGTCCTCGCCACCCGCAACCAGCACAAGGTCGGTGAACTGCACGCCATCCTCGGCGCCGCCGGCCTCGACGTCGACCTGGTCGGCGCCGACGCCTACCCCGAGATCCCCGACGTCCGCGAGACCGGCGTCACCTTCGCCGAGAACGCCCTGCTGAAGGCACATGCCCTGGCCCAGGCCACCGGCCTGCCGGCCGTCGCCGACGACTCGGGCCTCTGCGTCGACGTGCTGGGCGGCGCCCCCGGCATCTTCTCCGCCCGCTGGGCCGGCAAGCACGGCGACGACCGGGCCAACCTCGAACTCCTGCTGGCCCAACTCTCCGACATCGCCGCCCCTCACCGCACCGCCCACTTCGCCTGCGCGGCCGCCCTGGCCCTGCCGGACGGCACCGAGCGCGTGGTCGAGGGCCGCCTGCTCGGCACCCTGCGCCACGAGCCCGCGGGGGATGGCGGGTTCGGCTACGACCCGATCCTGCAGCCCCTGGGCGAGACCCGGACCTGCGCTGAGTTGACGGCCGAGGAGAAGAATGCGATCAGCCACCGCGGCGAGGCGTTCCGCGCGCTGGTGCCGCTGGTGCGGGAGTTGGTGGGGTAGCGGAAAAGCTGAAGGCCCGTCAGTTCTCTGACGGGCCTTCGATTGCAAGGCTAGTGCGGCCGGAGGGAATCGAACCCTCACGAGGTTTCCCTCACTGGCACCTAAAGCCAGCGCGACTGCCTGTTCCGCCACGGCCGCATGCACTCAGTCTAGAGCCTTTGCGATGGCGGGGGCACCGTCAATTCGCTTGGTGCGGCGTACGTTGATCCACCACTCCCGTTGCGGCCGCGGATCGTCGGGCCGGTTGTCCGACTGCTGGACGCCCTGGGGTTACGGGCTGTCAGCGAACCCCCCTCATCATCGGCCCTCTTCCTCCGCCGAGCCGCACGGGCTACCGTCACGCTCTGCCACTCTTCACACGATCTGACAACAGTTCCGTTGCGACCTGTGCGTATCTGTGCGAAACCCCTTGACGCACGTGGTCAGAGGGGATGTCATATGGCACGTCACGTTGGAACCTGTTCGGTTCTGATCGATTGTGATCCAAAGGAGCCCTCCACCCATGACCACCGTGCGCCACCGCCGTCGCGCAGCCGCCGCCACCGTCGGCTTGATCGTCACCCTGGGCCTGACGGCCTGTTCGACCGGCCAGTCGAGTTCCAGCTCCGCCGGCGGCAACGCCGCTCCGGTCAGCGGGCAGATCTCGATCACGTACCTGCAGAAGCAGGGCGATCAGCAGTACTTCATCGGTGAGGCGGCCGGTGCCAAGGCGAAGGCCGCGCAGCTGGGTGTGAAGCTGAACGTGGTCAACCTGGGCAACGACGCCAACCAGACGGTCAGTGACGTGCAGTCGGCCATCGCGCAGAAGAGCAACGGCATCATCATCGTGCCGCCGGACCCGGCGGTCGGGCCGCAGGTCGTGCAGACGGCCAAGGATGCCAAGGTGGCGCTGCTGACCTCGGACGACCAGGTCTGCGCCACCGGCCCGGCGCCGGCCAACTGCAACCCGAAGGACCTGCTGCCGCGGATCGGCTTCAGCGGCCAGCAGATGGGCCAGCAGGTCGGCCAGCGCGCGGCCGAGGAGTTCAAGAAGACCGGCTGGGCGCCGGCCGACACCCGGATCATCTCCGCCTGGCAGCAGGACGTGACGGTCTGCGGTGACCGGGTCAAGGCTGCCAAGGCCGCCTTCGACACGGGCGCCGGTGCGAGCATCCAGGACATCGAGGTCTCCACCGACAACACGCCCACCGGTGCGCAGGACAAGGTGGCCGCGACGCTGACCGCCAACCCCGGCGTCAAGCACTGGATCATCTGGGGCTGCAACGACGAGAACGTGCAGGGTGGCATCACCGCCATGCAGAACGCCAACATCACGCCCGACAACGTGATCGGCGTCGGTCTCGGTGCCTACCTGGCCTGCAAGGACTGGGGCAGCGGCAAGCCGAGCGGGATGAAGGCCGCGCTCTTCATCAACGGCTCCGACGTGGGCGCGCTCGCGGTGCAGACCATGTACGACAAGCTCAAGAACGGCAAGGACTTCCCGCAGGAGGCCTTCGCGCCGACCGCCATGGTGGACGCCTCCAACTGGCAGTCCTCCGGCGTCCAGTGCAGCTGAGCACCACGCACCCCGGCACTGTGAGGAACCTGAGGTAGCACCTTGACGACCAAGACGACGAACGCGGGCGCCGGTGTCCGCGAGCTCGGCAAGCGCTTCGGCGAGGTCCGGGCGCTGGGCGGGGTGACCCTGGACTTCCCGGCCGGCCAGGTCACCGCCCTGATGGGGGAGAACGGGGCCGGCAAGTCCACCCTGCTGAAGATCCTGACCGGCGATCACCAGCCCACCGAGGGTTCGGTGCTGCTGGACGGCGCCGAGGTGGAGCTGCACTCGCCGGCCAGAGCCCGGGCGGTCGGCATCCGGATCATCCCGCAGGAGCCGGAGATCATCCCGCACGTCTCGGTCGCCGAGAACGTCTACGCCGGCGCGCTGCCCCGCAAGGCGGGGCGCCGGCTGGACCGGGCCGAGCTGCGCCGCCGGATCGAAGCCGATCTGGACCGGCTGGGCTTCTCCCGGGTGCTCGACCCCGACCTGCTGGGGTCCGAACTGACCCCGGCGCAGCGTCAGCTGGTGGAGATCCTGCGGGCGCTGACCGGTGAGGCGAAGGTGATCGCCTTCGACGAGCCGACCAGCTCGCTCTCCGAGCAGGAGGTGGAGGCGCTCTTCGGGCTGATCCGCCGGCTGCGCGACGCGGGCGTGGCGGTGATCTACGTCTCGCACCGGATGAAGGAGATCTTCCAGCTGGCCGACCGGATCGCGGTGCTGCGCGACGGCACGCTGGCCGGCGTGCTGGACGCGGCGCAGGCTTCCGAGGGCGAGCTGGTGCGGCTGATGGTGGGCCGCGACCTCTCGGCGATGTTCGTCCGGCAGAACGTCGCGACCGACCAGGTGGTGCTGGACGTCCAGCACTTGACCACCGACGACGTGACGGACATCAGCCTGACCGTGCGGGCGGGCGAGGTGGTGGGCCTGGCCGGGCTGATCGGCGCGGGCCGCTCCGAGCTGGCGCTGGCGCTGGCCGGCGACCTGCCGGTGCGCTCGGGCACGGTCCACCTGGACGGTCAGGAACTGCGCTCGGGCCACCCGGGTGCGGTGATCCGGGCCGGGCTCGGCCTGGCACCGGAGGAGCGCAAGGCCCAGGCGCTGTTCCTGCAGCGCACGATCCGGGACAACACCTCGTTGGTGGTGCTGGAGCGGTTGCGGCGCTGGCGGTTCGTCAGGCGCACGGCCGAGCGCGAGCTGGCCCAGCAGTACGCGGACCGGCTGCGGGTGCGGGCTCCTTCGATCGAGCACGAGGTGCGCAAGCTGTCCGGCGGCAACCAGCAGAAGGTGGTGCTGGCCCGCTGGCTGGCCCGCAAGCCCAAGGTGCTGATCCTGGACGAGCCGACCCGCGGCATCGACGTGGGTGCGAAGGCGGAGATCTACCAGATCATCGCCGACCTGGCCAAGGAGGGGGTCGCGCTGCTGGTGATCTCCTCCGAGCTGCCCGAGGTGCTCGGGCTGGCGGACCGGGTGGTGGTGATGCAGAACGGCCGGATCACCGGCGAGTTGGACCGGGCCGAGGCCACCGAGGAGCGGATTCTCGCCCTGGCGATGGCCGATGACCTGGCGTCAGGCCCTGACCTGGCGGCTGCTGCGAGCGACGAAGGAAGGACCGCATGACCACCACGACCGTTTCCGAGAGCACGCCGACCGGGAGCGTGCCGCCGGCCAAGCGCGGCGGGGTCGTCGGCCTGCTGGCCTCGATCGGCGGGCAGAACCTGAGCCTGGCCGGTGGCCTGGTGTTCCTGCTGGTGCTGTTCGGCTCGCTCAACGGCAACTACCTGAGCTGGGACAACATCCAGGTGATCGCCGAGGCGGTGACCATCAGCGGTCTGCTGGCCGTGGTGCAGACCGTCGTGATCATCTGCGGCGGCCTGGACATCTCGGTCGGCTCGCAGGCCGGCCTGGCCTCGGTGGTCAGCGCGATGGCCTTCACCTCCACCGGCTCGAACGCGCTGCTGGGCATGGCGGCGGCGATCGGCGTGGGCGTGGTGATCGGCGGGCTGAACGGCCTGATCATCGTCTACGGCCGGGTCAACGCCACCATCGCCACCCTGGCGGGCCTGGCGGCCTACAAGGGTGTCGCGCAGCTGATCTCCAACGGCTCGGCGCAGGGCTACGTGCTCAACGACAGCATCTTCATCTTCCTCAGCCGGGGCAAGATCGCCGGGCTGCCGGTGATGGTCTGGCTGCTGATCGTGGTGGCGCTGGCAGTGCACGTGATGCTCAAGTACACCGACATCGGCCGCAACATCTACGCCATCGGCGGCAACGACACCGCCGCCCGGCTGGCCGGTATCAACATCAACAAGTACCTGATCGCGGTGTACGGCCTGCTGGGCGTGGTCGCGGCGGTGGCCGGCATCCTGCTGACCGCGCGCACCGGCTCCGGCCAGCCGGTCTCCGGCAGCGAGGGCCTGGAGCTGCAGTCGATCACCGCCGCGGCCCTGGGCGGCTGCGCCCTGCGCGGCGGCAAGGGCGGCATCGGCGGCACGCTGCTCGCGGTGGCGCTGCTCGGTGCGCTGGAGAACGGGTTGACCGTCCAGGGGATCAACTCGTTCTGGCAGAACGTGGCGCAGGGTGCGCTGCTGGTCGTCGCTGTGGTGATCCAGCAGCGGCGCAGCGGCGAACGGGCAGTGGGGCTGCCCGCCTGACCCGGCGTCGCGAAAAGGCGGCGGCCCCGGCCCCCTGTGTGGGGGGAGCCGGGGCCGCCGTGCTCGGGGTCTACGCCTCGACCTTGAGGTCGCGCAGCAGCTTGGCGACGTGGCCGGTGGCCTTGACGTTGTACAGGGCCCGCTCGACCTTGCCCTGCTCGTCGACGATCACGGTGGAGCGGATCACGCCGACCACGGTCTTGCCGTACAGGCTCTTCTCGCCGTAGGCGCCGTAGGCCTCCAGCACGGCCCGGTCCTCGTCGGAGAGCAGGGTGACCCTGAGGTCCTCGGTCTCGCGGAACTTGCCGAGCTTCTCCGGCTTGTCCGGCGAGATGCCGATCACGTCGTACCCGGCGCCCGCGAAGACCTCCAGGTTGTCGGTGAAGTCGCAGGCCTGGGTGGTGCAGCCGGGGGTCATCGCGGCCGGGTAGAAGTAGACGATCACCTTGCGGCCCAGGTGGTCCGCCAGGGACACCTGCTTGCCGTCGGCGTCGGGCAGGGAGAAGGCGGGGGCGGTGTCCCCGGCCTGGAGACGCTCGGTCACGGTGGGAGCTCCTCGTGCTGGACTGGCGGTCGTGCCATCGCAAACCTACCTCTGATGGTGGGTGGGACTGCGCGGCTCGGCAGCCGAACTGACAGACTGAACGGCAGCAGACCGTGACGCGAGGTGAGTGAGGTGGCCCGGGTGGGCAAGGGGAAGACGAAGGACGCCGCGCGGGATGACGCCGGGCGGACCACCGCCGAGATCGAGGCGAACATCGCGCGGACCCGTGACCAGCTGGCCGACACGCTGGACGAGCTGGCGATGCGGGTGCACCCGTCCACGGTGGCCGCGCAGGTGCGGGCGAAGGCGCTGGCTTCGGTGGAGCAGCGACTGGGCCGGCTCTACGTCGGCGCCAGCCGTGGCGTGGAGCAGCTGAAGGCGCAGTTCGTGGACGAGAAGGGTCAGCCGCGCAAGGAGCGGATCGTGCCCGCGGTGCTGGTCGGCGGCGGGGTGGTGCTGCTGCTCGCCTCGGCTCGTAAGAGGGTCCGCCAGTAGGGGGCCGGCGTCGCGACGCCCGGGCTGTCGCCTGGACGGCTTCTCCTCAGTCGCCGATGCTCCGCATGGACTCCTTCGTCGGCACCGCCCAGACTCGGCCCGGACGCCGCTCCTTGATCCGGCCCCCTACCGGCGGACCCTCTAAGCGCAAGAAGGACTGATCGGGCCCACTGATCGGGCCGGGCGGAGATCGGATGGATCGCGGGCTGGCGCCACGGCGCGGGCCCGCGACAGGTACGGTCTGGGCGTGAGTGTGAACGACGAGCAGAGCAAGCAGCCCGAGCAGCCGGCGCCCGCCGGGCTGCCCGAACACGGCCGACACGACCGGCTGGGCGAGAAGCTGCCCATCCGGATGCTGCACGACCGGGTGCTGGTGCGTCCCGAGGGCGGTGAGGGTGAGCGCCGCTCGACCGGCGGAATCCTGATCCCCGCGACCGCCGAGCTGAGCAGAAGGTGCACCTGGGCCGAGGCGGTCGCGGTGGGGCAGAGCGTGCGGTCGGTGGAGCCGGGGGACCGGGTGCTGTACGACCCGGAGGACAAGCTCGAGGTCGAGGTGCGTGGTGCGACGTACGTGCTGCTGCGCGAGCGCGACCTGCACGCGGTGGCCGCCGAGCGGCTGACCGATTCGGATGGGTCGACCGGGCTCTATCTGTAGGTTTTCTGACGTTGTGTGAGGGCCCGTCTCCGGTGGAGGCGGGCCCTCAGTCGTTCGGCGTAGGTGCGGTGGCCGGGGCGGCACGGTCGGCTCACTGTTTGGAGCGAGGCGATGACGGAACGTTTCGCCCGTTAACCATCGAACAGGAAGAGACCCTCATGCGTGCCATATGGACGGCTGCCGCGTTGACCGCGGCGATCAGCCTCACCTCGGTGACCGCGGCGGCCGCGGCCGTCCCGCTCCGTGACCCGGACGCGTCGCGGGTGATGCCGGTGTCGGCGTTGCCGCTGCGGCCGGCGGTGACCGCGCCGTCACCGACCTTGCCGACGACGCCGACTCTGCCGACGTCGCCGACTCTGCCGACGACGCCGAGCCTGCCGACCACGCCGTCGTTGCCGACGACGCCAAGTCTGCCGACGACGCCGTCGCTGCCGAGCACGCCGTCGCTGCCGAGCGTCCCGAGTGTCCCGAGCTTGCCGACGACGCTGCCGAGTCTGCCGGACCTCGGTGTGCTGACGCAGTTGCTGAGCACTCTGCTCTCGACCATCCAGAATCTGCTGGCCGGGCTTGGGCTGCCCGTCACGCTGCCGTCTCTGCCCAGCCTGCCCGCCCTCGGGTCGAGCATGCAGTCGAACGCCCACTAGGGCTCGCCCTCAGGTCGAACCCGCGGACACCGGTACCCCCGGCGCCACCCGGCGCCGGGGGTACCGGTGTCTCTGCCGGAAAACGGCTGCCGGGCCAAGCGGCTTGCCGCTACGGTGGTCTGACACAACCTCATATATCACTCAGCCCCGAACGACGCCCCCACCCCCGGGGGTCCGTCGATCGGGGCTGTCGGGCGCTGGGCCGTTCCTGCCGTGCGGGAGTGGCACTGGCAAAAAGTCGACAAGGAGATATTTGATGGACACGTCGGCCGGGCTCTACCTGGCCATCGCCCGCGGCTCCTTCCGCCGGTACTCCACCTACCGGGTGGCGACGCTGGCGGGGGCCTTCACCAACACCGTCTTCGGCTGCATCCTGGCCGCCACCTTCCTGGCCCTGTGGCGGGCCAGGCCCGGCCTGGGCGGCTACGACACCACCCAGGCCGTCACCTACATCTGGGTCAGCCAGGCGCTGCTGGTCGCCGTCGCCGCGTGGGGCGGCGGGTTCCAGGACGACCTGCAGGCGCGGTTGCGCACCGGCGACATCGCCGTCGACCTCTACCGTCCGGTGGACTTCCTCGGCTGGTGGCTCGCCGCCGACCTGGGCCGGGCGGCCTTTCAGCTACTCACCCGCGGTGCCGTCCCGCTGGTCGCCGGGGTGCTCCTCTTCCATGCCCGGCTGCCGCACTCGGTGCTGACCTGGACGCTCTTCCTCTGCTCGGTGCTGTTGGCGATCACGGTCAGCTTCGGGCTGCGGTTCCTGGTCTCGGTGACCGGCTTCTGGCTGGACGACTCCGAGGGGCTGCGGTCGCTGATGCTGGTGGTCTCGATGTTCCTGTCCGGGATGCTGCTGCCGCTCGGGCTCTTTCCGGACGGGCTGCGGCAGGCGGCCCAGGCGCTGCCCTGGGCGTCACTGGTCCAGGTGCCGTGCGACCTCTTCCTCGAGCACCGGACCGGCCGGGCGGCGGTGGCCGCGCTGGGCTTCCAACTGGTCTGGGCGGTGCTGCTGTTCGCGGCCGGCCGGGTGGCGCAGTCGCTGGCCACCCGCAAGGTGGTGGTTCAGGGTGGCTGAATCGTCGCTGATCGCGTCGCCGCCGGCCGAGCGGCTGTCGGTCGAGCCACTGCCGGCCGAGTCGCCGATGGCCCGGCTGCGTTGGGCGGTGGTCTCCTGGCGGCTGGCGGCCGCCATGTGGATGCGGGCCGCGATGTCCTACCGGGCGAACTTCCTGCTCACCTCGGTGGGCAGCCTGCTGGCCACCTTCCTGGACTTCCTGGTCCTGGTGCTGATGCTCCGTCACACCGGCCGGCTCGGCGGTTGGACGCTGCCCGAGATCGGCCTGCTCTACGGCACGTCGAGCGTTGCGCTGGGCGTCGCCGATGTGCTGGTCGGCAGCGTGGAGGGGCTCGGCCAGCGGATCGCCTCCGGGACGCTGGACGTGCTGCTGATCCGGCCCGCCCCGGCGCTGTCCATGGTCTGCGCCGAGCGCTTCACGCTGCGCCGGCTCGGGCGGCCGTTGCAGGGGCTGCTGGTGCTCGGCTGGTCGATGGGTGCGCTGCCGATCGCCTGGACCTGGCCGAAGCTGCTGTTGCTGGCCGCGCTGCTGGTCAGCGGCGCGGTGATCTTCGGGGCGATCTTCGTGGCCGGTGCGACCGTGCAGTTCTGGTGGGGCGAGAGCCGCGAGTTCCAGAACGCCTTCACCTACGGCGGAGCCACCCTGCTCAGCCACCCGCCGGGCATCTACGGCAAGCAGCTGCTCGCCGGGGTGACCTTCGGGGTGCCGCTGGCCTTCGTCAACTGGCTGCCGCTGCTGTACCTGCTGGGCCGCCCCGACCCGCTCGGACTGCCGCCGGCCTTCGAGCTGGCCTCCCCGCTGGTGGCCGCGCTCAGCGTGCTCGGCGCCGCGCTGGCGTGGCGGGCCGGGCTGCGGGCCTACCGGGGCACCGGAAGTTGACTCCCTGTCAGCCCTCATCAGCCGATCCGTCATCAGAAGGAGTACCAGAAGTGAACCTGATCGAGCTCGACAACGTCTCCCGCACCTTCACCGTGCGCACCAGGGTCGGCCGGCTGCGCCGCGAGCGGCGTGAGGTGCGCGCCGTGCAGGGGCTGAGCTTCACCGTCGCGCCCGGCGAGTGCGTCGGCTACATCGGGCCGAACGGCGCCGGCAAGTCCACCACGATCAAGATGCTGACCGGGATCCTGGTGCCGAGCGGTGGCCGGCTGCGGGTCGCGGGCGTGGACCCGGCGCGGGAGCGGGCCCGGCTGGCCCGCCGGATCGGGGTGGTGTTCGGGCAGCGCACCACGCTCTGGTGGGACCTGCCGCTGCGCGACTCCTTCGAGCTGGTCCGCCGGCTCTACCGGGTCCCGCCCCCTCGCTACCGGGCCAACCTGGCCCGCTGCGTCGAACTGCTGCGCCTGGGCGATCTGTTGGACACCCCGGTGCGCCAGCTCTCGCTCGGCCAGCGGATGCGCGGCGACCTGGCGGCCGCCCTGCTGCACGACCCCCAGGTGCTCTACCTGGACGAGCCGACCATCGGCCTGGACGTGCTGAGCAAGGCGCGGGTGCGGGAGTTCCTGCGTGAGGTGAACGAGGCCGGCACGACCGTGCTGCTGACCACCCATGACCTCACCGACATCGAGCAGCTCTGCCGCCGGGTGATGGTGATCGACCACGGCCGGGTGGTCTACGACGGGGACCTGCCGGGGCTGCACGCGCAGGGCGAGAGTGAGCGCACCCTGGTCGTCGACCTGGTCCGCGAGGGGGCGCCGATCGACCTGCCCGGCGTGCGGGTGGTCAAGGTCGAGGGCAACCGGCAGTGGCTGGCCTTTCCGGCCGCCCGCAGCGCGGCCCCGATCGTGGCCGCGGTCGCCGACCGTTATCCGCTGCTCGACCTGTCGGTGCGCGAACCGGTGATCGAGGACGTGATCGCACGGATGTACGCGGGGGCGACGATCGGCTGACGGTGAGTGACCCCGGCCCGCCCCGCGCCGTTGAGCCAGGTGGATCGGCGACGAGGTGATGGCGTGACGGGCAGTGGGCGGGCGGGTGACCCGGAGGTGACCGTGGTGCTGGTCGGCCCGCCGCCACGGCCCGGCCCGTCGCCGGCGCTGGACTCGCTACTGGCCCAGTCGATCTGGCTCCGTCGGCCCGGGGCGTTGCAGTTGCTGGCCGCCGGGACGGGCGGGGCGGCCGTGGCCGGGTGTGTCGAACTGTTCGGCGATCGGCAGCGGGTGCGCGGGCGCTACCTGTTCTTCCTCGGGACGGGGGAGCGGCTCGCCGAGCAGGCGCTGGAGCGGCTGGTCGGGCTCGCCGACCGGGCGGGGGCGGACGTGGTGCTCGGGCGGACGGCGGGCGCCGAGCAACCGGCGTTCGAACGCGAGCTCTTTGAACGGACCAGGGAGCAGGTCGGCTTCACCGACAGCGCGCTCGCCTACGCGCTCCCGCAGGCCCGGCTGTTCCGGCGCGCGGCACTGGAGTACCACGGGCTGCCGACGCTCGGCCTCGACCCGTCGTGCGACCCGCGGTTCGCGCTGCCGTTCGCGGTGGAGGCCTGCCTGCGCTCGCGGCGGGTCGCGGTGCTGGGCGGGGTGGACTGCCTGCTCGCGGCGGCGCCCGAGGCGCCGGACCGGCCCCGGCACGAGGAGCGGCTGCGCGCGCTGGCCGCAGCCCTGGTGGTGGCCGAGCGGCTGGCCGAACCGGGTGCGGAGGCGGCGGCGCTGCGCGACTGGGCGTTCGGTTGGGAGCTGCCGCGGCTGCTGCGCCCGGACTTCCTGACGCTGGAGGTGGCGGCCCAGCGCCGGCTCTGCGCCGGGGTCGGGCGGCTGGTCGAACGGTACTGCCCGGCGGCCGAGTACCAGGCGCTGGCGCCCCGCGACCGGCTGCGCCTCGACCTGGCCCGGCGCGGGCGGGCGGCGGCGCTGCGGCGGCTGATCCGCTATCAGGCGGCGTACGGGGAGCCGGTCGGCTACCGGGTCGCGGGCGAGGAGCGGCCGGTGGCGGTGCTGCCGGCGCAGCTGGGGCCCTCGCTGGTGCTGCACGTCTGGCGCGGCCTGGTGCCGGCCCAGGTGCGCCGCCGGCTGCGGCGCCGGCCGGCCTGGCGCGGCCTGATGAACCGGGCGTACGCGCGCTGGGGCCAGGGTCCGAGTCAGGGGGAGCTCAGGGACGTGACAGCGGTGTAATGGCCCGATGATCGGTGACACTGGTCGAGTGGAGAGCGAGAGTACGGCCCAGACGGCTGCGACCGGCGTCCGGTTCACCGCCGCCGACGAGGAGAAGCGCCAAGGCGTGCGCCGGATGAAGACCATCGCGACCGGCCTGCTGGCCTTCGCCACCCTGGTCTACGCCCTGGCCACCTGGGCCGGTTCGGCCGGCTGGGGCAGCTGGACCGGCTACGTCTCGGCCGCCGCCGAGGCTGGCATGGTCGGCGCGCTGGCCGACTGGTTCGCGGTCACCGCGCTGTTCCGCCGTCCGTTCGGCCTGCCGATCCCGCACACCGCGATCATCCCGACGAAGAAGGACGCCTTCGGCCGCTCGCTCGGCCAGTTCGTCGGCGAGAACTTCCTCTCCGCGCAGGTGGTGCGCAGCCGGCTGGCCGCGCTCGGCATCGCCCGCCGGCTCGGCGAGTGGCTCGCGGTGCCGGCCAACGCCGAGCGGGTCACCAGCGAGGCGGCGGCCGCGCTGCGCGGGGTGCTCGCGGTGCTGCGCGACGAGGACGTGCAGGCCGTGGTCGGCGAGGCGGTCACCCGGCGGGCGGCCGCCACCCAGGTCGCCGAGCCGATCGGGCGGCTGCTCGGCAAGGTGGTGGCGGACGGCGGTCACCACGGCGTGGTCGACCTGGTCACCGTCCGGGCGCACGACTGGCTGGCCCAGCACCATGCGGACGTGGTGACCAAGGTGGCCATAAAGTCGCCCGGCTGGACCCCGAAGTTCATCGACCATCAGGTCGGTGAGCGGGTCTACAAGGAGCTGATGCGCTTCGTCACCGCGATCCGGGACGACCCGCACCACCCGGCCCGGGGCGCGATCGACACCTTCCTGGCCGACTTCGCCGTCGAGCTGCAGACCGACCCGGCGACCAAGGAACGGGTCGAGCGGGCCAAGGCGGAGCTGCTGGCCCGGGACGAGGTGCAGGAGCTGATCGCCTCCTCGTGGAGCGCGGTGCGCACCCTGGTGCTGGCCGCCGCCGAGGACGAGCAGAGCGAGCTGCGCCGCCGGATCCAGGTGGGCGTGCGCTCCTTCGGGCAGAAGCTGGCCACCGACGAGCGGCTGCAGGTGAAGACCGACGGCTGGCTGCAGGACGCCGCGCAGTACGTGGTGGAGACCTACCGGGCCGAGATCACCTCGCTGATCTCCGACACCGTGGCGGGCTGGGACGCCGACGACGCCTCCCGCAAGATCGAGGCCAACGTCGGGCGCGACCTGCAGTTCATCCGGATCAACGGCACCGTGGTCGGCGCCCTGGCCGGTCTGCTGATCCACACGGTGGCGACCGCGGTCGGCGGCTGAGCCCTCCGATTCGCCGGCTGAGCCCTCCGATTCGCCGGCTGAGCCGTGCGATTCGGCGTTGCCGAGCCGTGCGATGATGCGAGGTCTGTTCGAGGACGACGGAGGAGTAGAGGATGTCCCGCGGGATCGAGGCGTTCATCGCCGGGCTGCCCAAGGCCGAGCTGCACGTGCACCACGTCGGCTCCGCCTCACCGCGCGTGGTGGCCGAGCTGGCCGCCCGGTACGAGGGGAAGACCGAGGTGCCGGCCGACCCGGCCGAACTCGCCGAGTACTTCACCTTCACCGACTTCGCTCACTTCATCCAGGTCTACCTCTCGGTGGTCGACCTGGTCCGGGACGCCGAGGACGTCCGCTCGCTGACCTACGGCGTGGCCCGGGACATGGCCCGCCAGCAGATCCGCTACGCCGAGCTGACCGTCACGCCGTACAGCTCGGTGCGCCGGGGCATCCCGGACGTGGCGTTCATGGAGGCGATCGAGGACGCCCGCAAGAGCGCCGAGCGGGACTTCGGCCTGGTGCTGCGCTGGTGCTTCGACATCCCGGGTGAGGCGGGGCTGGCCTCGGCCGAGGAGACCGCCCGCCTCGCGCTGGAGGTGGGCGCGGACGGGCTGGTCAGTTTCGGCCTGGGCGGCCCGGAGATCGGCGTGCCGCGTCCGCAGTTCAAGCCGTACTTCGACCGGGCCCGGGCGGCCGGTCTGCACAGCGTGCCGCACGCCGGCGAGTCGACCGGGCCCGAGACGGTCTGGGACGCGATCCGCGAGCTGGGCGCCGAGCGGATCGGGCACGGCACCCAGTCCTGGCGGGACCCGGCGCTGCTCGACTACCTGGGCGAGCACCGGATCCCGTTGGAGGTCTGCCCCACCTCCAACCTGGCGACCCGGGTGGTGGAGCGGATCGAGGAGCACCCGATCAAGCGCTTCGTCGACGCCGGACTGCTGGTGACGGTGAACAGCGACGACCCGCCGATGTTCGGCACCGACCTGAACACCGAGTACCGGGTGGCGGCCGAGCTGCTGGGGCTGGACGAGGCGGGCGTGGCCGCGCTGGCCAAGAACTCGGTGGAGGCCTCGTTCCTGGACCAGGCGGGCAAGACGCGGATCGCCGGCGAGATCGACGACTATCTCGCGGGGTGGCAGCGGCCCTAGGGCGTCTTTCATCATTCCCGCCGGGCGCGCGACGCCGGGCATCCCGGCTGGACGCACCGGCGAAACGTCCAAGTACGACCCAGTACGAGGACGCTTCGCCGGCACGCCCAGCCGGGAGCCCACCGCCGCGCGCTGATCCGACGCGAATGATGAAACCCGCCCTAGCCGGCGGCGCGGGCGCGCCGCGCGCGGCCGGTCGGCTTGCTGGTGCGGCTGCTGTTGTTCCCGTTGCTGTTCCCGCTGCGGTGCGGCTGCTGCGCCTGGGGCGTGGGGCGCGGCTTGCGGGCGGGGGTGGAGGGCCGGGGTGCGGGCAGGGCGGGGGTGGCGGGTGCTTCGACCGCCTTCGCGGCTGCCTTTGCCGAGGCCTTCACCGGAGCCTTCGCCGGCTCGCTCTGCGGCCGCGGGGTGCGGTGCAGCCAGGCCCGCTCGGCGGTGGTCCAGCCGGTGGTGGTGAGCAGGTAGAGCGCGGCCGCCAGCGGGACGAGCGCCGCGAAGAGCACGGTCAGGAACGAGAGGTACGGCGCGATCGCGGCGCCGGGTGCCTGCTGCGGGGCCGCCTGGGCGGCGGCGCGGGCCCGGCGGAAGCCGGCGTACCCGACACCGGCCAGCGCCAGGTAGAGCCCGGCGAAGACGGCCAGCTGCCCGGGCCCGTGCGCGGCGCCCAGGTGGGTGCCGAGCGGGACGCCGAAGAGGGTGTGGCCGAGCAGGTCGTTGTGCACGCCGTCCACGGTGGGCAGCGTGAAGAGCCGGTACATCACCGAGAAGAACGGGATCTGCACCAGCATCGGCAGGCAGCCGGCGAACGGCGAGGCCTGCTCCTTCTTGTAGAGCTCGGCCAGCGCCGCCTGCAGCCGCTCGGGGCTGCCCTTGTGCTTCTTGTTCAGCTCCGCCACCTGCGGCGCGAGCCGGGTGCGGGCCTTCTCGCCGCGCGCGGCGGCGCGGGCCAACGGGTGCAGCACGAGGCGCACGCAGATGGTGAACAGCACGATCGCGGCGGCGGCCGGCAGGTAGTGGGCGAGCGCGCCGACCACGCTGTGCGCGAGGCCGATGGCGGGGTCGAAGATCGAGAAAAGCGACATGCGAGGGTGGCCCTCCGGCGTCTGACGGACTGTGAGACGGCGGACGGCCGCGCAGCGGGCGCGGTGGGACTACACCAGGGCTTGCGCGGCCGCCAGGGCCGCGCCCGGTGCCCTGGGCCGGCGGCGGCCCCGGGCATCCGGATCGCGTTGCGGCAGGAAGGCGGTGCGCAGGGCTTGGCGCCGCAGGGTGCCGTCCCGCACGGCGTGCGGGGCGCGGGCGCCGAGCAGCCGGGTCAGCACGAAGGTGGTCGTGGCCACCCCGGCCAGCACCATCAGGGTCGCGGCCGCGGCCAGCGCGGTCAGTCCGGTGGTGCCGCCGGGCAGCACGTCACCGGTCAGCAGGCGGAGCACGCCGAGGAGCAGGACGAGTGGATGCACTGCTGAGCCTCCTCGGGAGCGTCGGGCCACGACCACCGATGGTACGGGAACAAGGGACGGAGCCGGCAGGAAAACGGGCGTAGTCCTGTGTGTCTCACAGAGCTACGATGGCTGTATGAAGACGATTACCCAGCGCGAGTTCCGCAATCACTCCGCGACGGTGATGGACGCGGTGGAGGCGGGTGAGAGCTACCTCATCACCCGCAACGGCGTCGAGGTGGCCGAGCTGCGCCCGGTCGCCCGGCGGCGCCGGCTGAGCGCGGAGGAACTGGTGGCCCGCCATGCGCGGCTGCCTCGGGTCGACTACGCGCTGATGCGCCAGGAGGCCGACGAGTTCTTCGGCACCGAGGACCGTGTTGGCGAGGACGGCGACCCGTTCGAGCGACGGCGTGGCTGAGCGCCGGCCCTCGGGCGTACTGGACACGTGCACCTACATCGACCTGGACCTGCTCGATCCGGCGAGCCTGCCGGTCCTCCCGGAGCTGACCGCCATCAGCCTGGCCGAGCTGCAGCAGGGCGTCGCGATGGCCAGAGACGCGGCGTCCAGGGCAGGGCGGTTGGAGAAGCTCGGCGCGGCGGTCGCCGATTTCGAACCGTTGCCGTTCGACGGGCCGGCGTCGGCGCGGTACGGGACGCTGGTCGCGCTGACCATCGCGGCGGGGCGCGATCCGCGCCCGCGCCGGATGGACCTGATGATCGCCGCCGTCGCCTCGGCCAACGGGCTGCCGCTCTTCACCCGCAACGCCGCCGACTTCCGGGGCCTGGAACGGGCGGTCGAGGTGATCGCGGTCTGAGCGGGCTCAGACCAGTGCCACGGTCTGCCCCGTCGCCGCGCTGCGCCGGGCCGCCTCCAGCACGGTGAGGGTGGCGACCGCGTCCAGCGGGTCGACCGGCGGCGGGGTGCCGGTGGCCAGCGCGTGTGCCAGGCCCGTGTAGAAGGCTGGGTAGTCGCCGGGGTCGGTGGCGACCGGGGCCGCCTGCTCGTCGGTGCCGAGCGTGCCGTGCAGTGCGGCGTCCTCGGTGCCCCAGGGGCGTCCGTCCCCGGGCCGCCGGCCGGCTCGCAGGTCCGCCTCCTGCGGGTCCATGCCGAACTTCACGTAGCCCGCCCGATCGCCCAGCACCCGCAGCCGGGGGCCGCCCAGCGGGGAGATCGCGCTGGTCCACAGGTGCGAGCGGACGCCGCCGGCGTGGGTGAGGGCGAGGAAGGCGTCGTCGTCCACCGCCGCGCCGTCGCGCCGGGTGTCGATCTCCGCGTACACCGTGCTGACCGGGCCGAACAGGGTGAGCGCCTGGTCCACCAGATGGCTGCCCAGGTCGTAGAGGGTGCCGCCGGCCTCGGCGGGGTCGGCCAGTTCGCGCCAGCCGGCCTTGGGCTTGGGCCGGAACCGCTCGAAGCGCGATTCGAAGCGGTGCACCCGGCCCAGCGTCCCCGCCTCGATCAGCCGGCGGGCGGTGCGGAAGTCGTTGTCCCAGCGACGGTTCTGGAAGACCGTCAGCAGCGCGCCGCGCGACTGGGCCAGGCCGCACAGGGCCAGCGCCTCCTCGGCGGTGGCGGCCAGCGGCTTGTCCACCACGGTGGCCAGTCCGGCGTGCAGCGCGGCCCTGGCCAGCGGCACGTGGGTGCGGTTCGGGCTGGCGATCACCACCAGGTCGAACTCCGCGGCCTCGGTGAAGAGTTGCTCGGGGGTGTCCAGCGCGCGGGCGTCCGGGTGCTCCCTCGCCAGCTGGGCACGGCGCTCGGGGTTCGCGGTGACCACGGCGTCCAGGCGCAGTCCCGGGGTGGTGGCGATCAGCGGGGCGTGGAAGGCGGAGCCGGCCAGGCCGTAGCCGATCAGGGCGACGCGGTACGGGGCGGGGGAGGCGGAGGTCATGCCTCTCACTCCATCACGGCGGCCTCCGGTCCGGGGAGCGGGACGCGCTGCCCGCGCCATGACGCCCACCTCGGTAGCGGTCTGGAAGGATTCCCCGGAGCGGTACTGCGGGATACAGTCCGGCTGTGGCCGGATCGGGCGCCAGGGGGAGGCCGACGTGTTGGAGATCATGGCGGTGAGCGCACTCACCGCGTTCATCACCGCGGTGGGCAACGGCGCCGCCGGTGAGATGGGCAAGCAACTCGTCGTCTCCACGGGGGCGCTCACGCGCAGGACCTTGGGGCGTGAAACGCCGCTGCCACGCACTCAGGAGGAACGGGAGAGCCTCGCGGCGCAGCTCCATGCACGTATGGAGCACGATCCGCAGCAGGCAGCTGAGTGGGCGGCCCTGGCCAGGAGCCTTCCGGAGCAGGTCGAGGGCCTCCGGCTGGACGGTGGACTCCCTCCCGCACCACGCGACTTCACCAACCACAAGGCTGTGCTTCGCAGGGTGCGGCGTGAAGCCACTCGGCCCGCAGCTGGTCGGCCGCGGGTCGCCCTGCTGCACGGGCCGCCGGGGATCGGCACCACGTCGGTGGCTCTGCACCTGGGCGCCACTCTCCTCGCCCGGTTCCCCGACGGCCGCTTCTACGTCGACATGCGGGACGGAGCCGGCGAGGGCGGGCTCGGATCGTCCGTGGTCCTGCTGCGCCTGCTGCGCGCGATGGGGGTCGAGCCCGATCAGCTGCCGGCCACGGAAGCGGGCCGGGAGCGCCTCTACCGGCGTCTGGTCGACGGGCGCCGGGTGCTGGTGGTGGTGGACCACGTGTCGTCGCCCGCCCAGGTGCGCGGCCTCGTCCCCGCGACGCCCGACGCCTTCCTTCTCGTCGTCGTATCGGGCCGGCCCTTCCAACTGGAGGCGGAGCGGGTGGAGGTTGCTCCCCTGACCGACCGCCACGCTGCGAAGCTCGTTCGGAGCACGGCGGGAAAGCAGGCATCCGCTCAGCTCGGTCCGCACATGAAGGAGCTCCTGGAGCGGTGCGCGGGCAACGCGCTGGCACTGCGCTCGCGGACGGTGTGCCTGCTGAACGAGGCGGGCCCGGAGCAGGAGTTGGCGACCGCACCGGCGGGCACCGATCCACTGAGGGACATGGTCCGGCAGATCTGCGGCGGAGTGCGGCCCGAGGTGAAGCGACTGTGCCAGCTCACCGCGCTGGTCGGGCTGCCCTCGATCGACGCCGGGCTGGCCGCGGCTGCCGCGCTCACTGCTCCCGGCGAGGCGGCCCGGATGCTCGCCGAGGCCGCGGAGGCCCGGTTAGTCGATGCACTGGGCGACGGCCGCTACCGCTACCGCCCTCAGGTGCGCCGTCACCTGGCGGATGCCGCCGCGATCGAGCTCGGCATCGCCGAGTGCGCCGCGGGCGTCCGCCGCGTACTCGATGCCCTGCTCGCCCGGGTCCTGCACGCCGCACATGCCGCGCTGCCGCAGAGCTGGCGCACCGAACCCGCTCCGGAGAACGGGGAGACCTCCCGCGGTGAGGCGCAGGGCGTGGCGGTTCTGGCCGCCGAGCTGGGGAACGTGGTCCGGGCGGTGTCCGTGGCCGACGAGTACGGCCACACGACGACGTCGCTGCGGCTGGCTCGCGCGCTGTGGCCGCTCCAGCTGAAGGCCGGGTACTGGGACGAGGTGCTCCCCGCTCTGCTCGTCGCGGTCCGCTGCGCCGAGGACGGCGACGCGGATCCGCGGACGGCCGGTGCCCTGCAGTTCCAACTTGCCCACTGCCTGGGCGAGATGGGCCGCATGGACGACGCCGAGGCTGCGGCGCTGGCGGCTGTGGCGAGCGAGCGCGCGGCCGGTCACCTGAGGGGAGAGGCGTCCTCGGTGGAACTGCTGGGCCTGATGAACCTGCACCGGTGGCAGTACGAGCAGGCACACGAGCGGTTCGTCGAGTCCGAGCGGCTCTACCGGCAGATCGGTTCCGGTCAGGAAGGGGCGGCGGATCTCCCGCGAGCCCTCGCCCTGTCCGCGCGGCACCAGGGACGCGCTCTGCGCGGCACGGGAGACCTGGCGCAGGCGCAGCGGCTCCTGGAGTCCGCGGCGGAGTTCTTCGCCGCGCAGGGTGAGGCCTACAACCAGGGCCGTGCGCTGACCGACCTGGCGGAAACCCTGCACGATGCGGGCCAGAACGCCGTGGCTCTCGCGAAGGTCGCCGAGGCGGAGCAGCTGCTTCCGCCGCAGGCTGTGCCGCACCTGCAGTACCTCGCCGCGTTGCGGCTGCGCTGCGAGGTCGCCGCGGGGTAGGGCCTGGGCGGCGGCCGGGCGTCATCCCTGCGATGCCCGCCGGCTCTCCACGACCATCGGATGGGGACCGGAGGCCGTGTGCATGCGGAGGGTGGCGGTCCCGTCCGCCGGGATCGTTCCGCCGGCTGCCAGCCAGGCGAAGAGCGCCGAGGCGTAGGCCGTGGGGTCGGCGTCCGCGCCCGGACCGGCGGCCAACCGGAAGCTCCCGTGGGCTCGTGTCCGCACGAAACACAGATCCGGGCCGACGATGAACGCGGCGACCGCGCACTGCGGATGCCGGCGCAGTACGTCCGCCGTCCACGACGGTGGGCCCCCGAGCCGCGGATCGTTCGGATCCGCTTCCCGCGTGATCACGTCGGCCAGCTCCAGCACGCTGCTGTCCCGGGTGGCCTCGTGCACGGCGAGGTGCACGTCGCCGTCCGCCCCGTACGGCAGCACGGCGGATCGCTCGATCGTGATGTCCGTGCCGTCGACGACCGTCCGGACCTGCATCGGGGCCGTCCGCCGCGGCGGATCGTACGGTGGCAGCGGCAGCGGTTCGAACAGGGCTCGGCCCTCTGGTTCCGGCAGCTCGAGCAACGCGTAGAAGTGCCGTCGCAGGAGGGCCGCCGAGGCGCCCGGTGCGGAGGTGACGAACTCTGTCGGGCCGGGGAGCGGACGGTGGGCCGCGATCAGGTCGTCGAACTGGGCCCGCAGGGGCTGGTGTGGGTCCAGCCGTGGTGCTTCCGCGACGAACCGTGCGACTGGTGCTTCAGGGTCCAGCCGGTCCTGGCCGTCGGCTGCGAGCAGCACCGGAGTGCCGAGCGCGGCGGCGTAGTACGTCACCGCCCCGAAGTCCCCCAGGACGACGTCCGCCGCGAGGAGTGCCTGGCGCCACGCATGGACGGGATCGACCAGGGTGAGGCCGTTGAGGCGGGCTCGGTTCAGCCAGGCCCGGATCTGCCCGGGACCGTGTCCGTACCAGATGTTCGGGTGAAGGACGGCCGCGAGCCGGTAGTCGTCCGCCGGCAACTCGGCGGCGAGCCGGGGGAGTAGTGCGGGCAGGAGATCCTGGCCGCCGCGGTTCCCGAAGAATCCCTCGGGGTTCCAGGTCGAGTTCAGTACGAGGAGCCGTTGGCCCTCGCGTACGCCCAAGGCTCGTCGGAACCGTTCGCGGTACGGGCGGGCAGCGAGCAGCCTGTCGAAACACGGGTCGCCGCCGAGCACTGCCGTGTCCTCGGCCTCCGGGCACGTCCGGCGCAATCGTTCCACCTGCTCGGGGTGGGACAGCACGAGTCCGTCGACGAACGGCTCGCCGTCCGCCAGGAGCCACTCGGCCGACAGTCCGAACGTCGGCTCCCGGCTCCCGGCTCCCGGCTCCCGGCTCCCGGCTCCCGGCTCCCGGCTCCCGGCTCCCGGCTCCCGGCTCCCGGCTCCCGGCTCCCGGCTAGCTTTTTAGTGTATCCCACCCCGTGAGAGAGTATGGACAATTTCCCTTTCAGTAGGGATAGTTGGCCGCCGAAGCTGGCCGAGATCGCCAGGTCGACAGGCGTCGACAGCGCTTGTTCCCACGGCAGCACGGGTAGGCCCTCGTCAGCGAGAAGCTCGTCGATCCCACCCTGGAATGCTGACGATCCCGTCGAAGTGACCAGCAGCTGAACCCGGAAATCGTCATGGAACAGGGGCAGCACGTCCAGTAGGCGTCCGGCTGAAGTCACGTTGTGAATCACCAGCAACACACGCCGCTCCGCCGTCCGGCTCGCCCACCGAGCGGACCCGTCCCCTACCGGTACTCGTATCGGCTGGGGTCCGACTGCCACGTGCTGCCTCCCTGTCATACAGGCCATAAGGCAATCACTTTAGCGATGAACACCACCATGCCGGCCTGGTGGACGGTCCAGCGGATGCTTGCCGCGATCGGACGGGCGTTCTACCGCTGTCGGCTGTCGTCCGCCCGTGCCTCGGTGGGACCGTCGAGGCCCGGCTCCTCTTCCGCCGCGTGCGGCATGCGCAAGAACAGGGTGTCGAACGCCCCCGCACCGTGATAGGTGAGGATGACCGTCGGGCTGTCGTCCTCGGTGTGCCTTGCCCAGTCCACTCGGGGGTCCCGTCTGACGGGGTGCGGGAACGTCAGGTGCGGTGGTGTGTACGGGGGCTGGGGCGTGTACGGGGCGTGGGCCGGGTAGGGCGGTATTGCCGTACGGCGGTGTCTGCCCTGCTGTGCCGTGGCTTGTTCCACGCCGCTCGTCACCACGACCGTGACGCCGACGATGATCAACAGGAGCCCGGGCACGGTCGCGGGCTTGATGCCCTGCCCCATGAACCACCACGCGGCGAGCGCCGCCACGGGGGTCTCCAGCAGGAGCAGGACGCTCATCGTCGTCGCCGATGTCCTGCCGAGGGCGAAGTTCAGCGAGCCGAGCCCCAGGATCTGGGGAAGCACGAGCAGTCCGAGCAGTGACAGTTGGGTGGATCTGTCGAAGCCCGTCAGCGGGATGTGGGCCAGCCGGCAGACGACGAGGAGTTCCAGACCGCAGACCAGTGAAGTGAACGTCGAATACAGCGGTGTGCTCACATCCGCGCGCGACCGTTCGCTCAGCGCTGTGTACCCGGCCTGGGCGACGGCGCCGAGGAGGGCGAGCAGGTCACCCGTCAGTGCCGTACCGCCGGACCTGATGTCGAGACCGCCCGCCGCGGCCGCTCCCACCACGGACAGCGCGAGACCCGCCGAGGTCCGGCGGGACGCCCGGCGGCCCTGGCCCGCGGCGATGAGGGCCTGCCAGACGGGCTGGGTGGCGACCAGCGCAGTGGACATGGCGACCGAGGTCAGCCGGGTGCTCGTCATGAACGCCGCGAAGTGGAGGGCGAGCGCGGTGGCCGCGAGGAAGCCGAAGACCAGGGGCCGCCACTGTTCCCGGCGCAGCAGGCCGCGCTCGCCCCGCGCGACGCGCACCACCTCGCGACGGCGTAGTAACAGCAGGAGCGGCCCGAGTACCGCGAAGCCGAGGCAGTTGCGCCAGAAGGCCATGGCGAGCGGCGAGGCGGAGGCTGCGGCGGTGAGCGGGGCGGTGGCCGAGACGGAGAACACGGTGACCGCCATCGCCACCATGGACAGCGGATCGAGCTTGGACTTCACGCTTTCGTGGGCGGCCGGTAGGGCGGTCAGCGCACGTTCACGCGGCGTAGCGTGAAGCCGTCGTTCGGTCGGCCGGCCAGCAGGGCGGCGAGGCCGCCGCTGAGCGCGTAGGTCGTGCCCCCGGGGCCGGCCGTGACGGCGCTGGTGACCGGGTCGGTGACGGTGTCGGTGACCGTGACGGTGGCGGACTTCCACTGGTGGGCCGGGCGGACCCGCTGCACGACGGCGGCCTGTCCGCTGAGCAGTCCGCTGCTGACCGCGGCGATCGACCCGTCCGGCAGGACCCGGATGCTCGCGGTGATGGTCTTGAGCCCGGTGGAGAGCTGGACCTTGGCGGCCTGTTCGGGGTGGTGGACCGGCACTCGCACCAGGCTGCCGTCGGCCATGGCGACGATGAGGAGGTTCCCGGGCATCCAGGCGACGGCGCTCATGCCCACGCCGTTCAGGAAGCCCGGGATGTCCAGGTTCCCGGCCAGCAGGTCGTCGCGCAGCAGGACGGAGGCGTGGCCGTGGCGGTCGATGCGGAAGATCGTCGGGGTCAACTCGTCCACGGCGTACGCCGTGCCGTCGGGAGCGATCGTCACGTCGGACAGCAGATGCTGCTTGCCGTCGTTCGCGACCTTGTCCAGATCGGCGTACCACTCCCGGCGTCCGCTGTGGGCGTCGTAGGCGGCGACCCCCGCGATCCGGAACTTCGTCGCGGGCGTGGAACGGTCGGCCAGTCCGTAGTCGACGTTGGTGGCCACGATCCGGTTCCGTGCCGAGTCCATCCGGACGGCCTGCAGGGACACCATGTCCTTGTCGTCGACGAGGGTCCGCACCGTCCCGTCCGGGCCGACGGAGGAGAGGGTGCTGTGGGCCAGCGAACCCACCACGAACGTCCCGGAGTTGGGGTCGTAGTCCGCGGAATGCGGGAAGACGCCAGGACCCTTGGCGGCGATGATGCCGGGTGCCGGCGTGCAGGAGTGACTGTGGCCGGGCGTGGCATACGCGGCGGTGGCGCCGGTCAGTGCGGTACCGAGTGCGAGGGTCGCGGCGAGGGCCACGGTGATCGCGGAGAGCTTCAGCCTCATGGGTCGTGCTTCCTTTCTGCCCCGGCTTGCGCTAGCCCTTCGAACTCCAGTTGCTCAAGGGCGAGTTGAGTCGAGCCGAGGTCGACAGTGCGTGCTGCTCGTGGCTCCGAGTGTGCTGGCGTCGGCGGCTCGCAGCCTGCCCTTGCCAGGGGCAGGCTCTCTGACGTCCCGTTGCCGGATACTCGGGGCATGAACAAGAAGCCGCCGTTGGGAGAGTTCCTCAGGACCCGCCGAGCGCAGTTGCAGCCGGCGGATGTGGGGCTCCCGGACTTCGGAGAGCGCCGTCGTGTGCCCGGGCTGCGCCGTGACGAGTTGGCCCAGCTCGCCGGGGTGGGCCTGTCCTACTACACGCGACTTGAACAGGGCGGCTCGCTCAACGCGTCACCCGAGGTGCTGGAGGCGCTGGCCCGCGCCCTCGGTCTCGACGAGGTGGAGCGCGCCCATCTGCACGATCTGGCCGGCGCGGCACGCCGCACCACCACCTGGCGCAGGCCCGCGCCGGAGCGGGCCGGCGACGCGACCCGGCAACTGGTCGACGCGCTCGGCGACACACCCGCGGTCGTGCTCGGCCGCCGCAGTGACGTACTGGCCTGGAACCGCACCGGACACTCGTTGTTCGCCGGGCATCTGGACCCGCGGATCCCCGATCAGCCCGACCAGCGCCCGAACATGGCGCGACTGGTGTTCCTGGACGCGCACACCCGGGACCTGTTCGTGGACTGGCCGAAGAAGGCCAGGAACGTGGTCGGCAAGCTCCGGCTCGCCGCCGGGCGGCACCCCGACGATCCCCGGTTGGCCTCGCTCATCGGTGAACTGACCATGAAGAGCCCGGAGTTCGCCACGATCTGGGCCGAGCACGGGGTCAGGAAGTGGGCCCTTGCGGCGTACCGCATGCACCACCCGGTCGTCGGCCGCATGGAGCTCAATCTGCAGTCCCTGAACGTCCCCGGCGAAGAGGGCCAACGCATCGTCGTGGCCACGGCGGGCGCCGACACCGCGTCCGCGGCGGCGCTCTCGCTGCTCGCCCGACTCGACACCCCGACCGCGCCGCGCACCGTGCACGCCGAGCGCACCGGGCACGCCGAAACCGCGGAACCCACGCCGACGGTCACCAACAGCCCTCGCTGAAGCTGAATCCGGGCGCATACGTCCTGCGAGGCACCCTTCCCCGATACGACACCTTCCTCCAGGGCGCGCCATGTCCGCGCGCCGGAACGGACGAGAACAGCATGAACAAGAAACTGTCAGGAGTAGCCCTGGCGGTCGCGTCCGTCGTGATCGGAACCTTCGGTTTCGCTTCGGTGCCGGCCGCCGCGGCCCAACCCGGCAAGGCGGCCGTCCATGTCGCCGCACACTTCGACCTGGCCTCGGGGCAGACACCGGAGAACGCGGCCACCGAACCTGACGGCAGTCTCGACGTGACCTTCTCGGTGGCCCGGCAGGTCGCCCGGGTCGATGCCGACGGCTCGACGCACATCCTGGCCACCATGCCGCTGCCTGCTGACGGCGGGGTCAACACGCCCGCTCTGCACTTCGCGGCGACCATGGGGATCGACCGCGACGCCGACGGAACCCTGTACTTCCTGTACGCCGCCGGCACCGCCGACCTGACCGGTGTGTGGCGGCTGCGCCCGCACGGAACCCCGGAGCGCATCGCCGCGCTGCCCGCCGCCGCCCTGCCCAACGGCATGGCGCTGGACCAGCGGCACGGCATGCTCTACATCGCCGACTCGGTGCTCGGCACGATCTGGGCGGTCCCCAAGGCCGGCGGGCCGGCAACCGCGTGGTCGACCGCGCCTGAACTCGCCTTCTCCGGTCTGGCGGGTGCCAACGGACTGAAGATCCACAACAACGCGCTGTGGGTGTCCAACACCGACCAGGGCACCATCGTGCGGATCCCCTTCCTGCCGGGGCGCCGGCCCGGTCCGGTCCAGACCCGGGCCACCGGACTGACCACCGTCGACGACTTCGCCTTCACCGGCCGCGGTGACGAGATCCTGGCCGCGCTCAACCACACCGACCAGGTCGTCCGGATCCGTCCCGACGGCAGCCACTCCACCGTGCTGACCGCCGCGGACGGCCTGCAGAACCCCACAGCGATCCAGGTGCGGTGCGGAACGGTGTACGTGCTCGATGCCGCCTACGTCACCGCCAAGGACCCCAACCTGCTGACCGTGGGCCTGCGGGAGCTGCGCTGACCAGCTCGATGACGACGACGATGACGGTGGGCCGGGTCAGGATCGACCGTGTCCTGGAGCACGAGATGGCGACCCGGCCACCCGCGCAGATGTTCCCCGCTCACCTGCGCGGCGGACTGGCTGCCGAGATCGAACGATCCGCCGGCGCGTTCGCCGTCAAGAAGTGGGGTTTCACCACATGAACAGTCCGCCAGTCGTGCGCATGGCCACCGGTCAGGTCCGCGGCGTGGTGGAGGGCGGGTGCGCCGTCTTCCACAGCATCCCGTATGCCGCCGCCCCGGTCGGCGCGGCACGTTTCGCCGCGCCGGGCCCCCCGCCCCGGTGGGACGGGATCCGGGACGCCACCCGGCCTGGGCCGAGTGCCCCCGCGCCGGCCCGGGACTTCGGGCTGTTGGACCTCACCCCGTTGCTCGGGGCCGGCCCGAGCGGAGGTGGGGACTACCTGACCGTCACCGTGAGCACTCCCGGTCCCGGAGGAGGCGGTCTTCCCGTCATCGTGTTCGTGCACGGCGGCGGATTCATCTCCGGCACCGGACAGTCCGAGCTGTACGAGGGTACCTCCTTCGCCCGCGACGGGGTGGTGCTGGTCACCCTGAACTACCGTCTCGGCGTGGCGGGTTGGCTGGACCTGCCCGACGCCCCTGCCAACCGCGGGCTGCTGGACGTCATCGCCGCGCTGCGCTGGGTCGCAGCCAACATCCACGTCTTCGGCGGTGACCCCGCGCGGGTGACCGTCTGCGGGCAGTCGGCCGGTGCGATGATCGTCGCGTCCCTGCTCGCCTGCCCGCAGGCGGACGGCCTGTTCCAGCGCGCGATCAGCCAGAGCGGAACCGGTGAGTGCGCCTACGAACCGGAGCAGGCCGCACGCGTGACCGGTGCCGTCGCCCAGGCCCTCGGAACCGCCCCCACCGCCGTGGCGCTGGGTGAACTGACCGACGCCCGGCTCACCGCGTTGATCGGAGAACTGCCGCCGATCGATCACGCCGCGCACGGCTTCCTGGACACCATGCTGGGATCCAGCCCGTTCAGACCCGTCATCGACGGCATCCTCCTGCACGGACAGCCGGCCAGGACAGTGCTGGCTGCCACCGGAACGGAACTCCTGATCGGCACCACCACGGACGAGGCCGACACCTACACCGTGCCCTCCGGTGTGCTGGACACGGCGACCGATGTCGAGCTGCTCGCCGCCGCCCGACGCCGCGTTGCTGATCCGGAGCAGCAGGTGGCCGCCTACCGGGCACGGTTCCCGGGCGAGAGGCCGGGTCGCCTGCTCTCGCGAATGATCACCGATACGTTCACCGCCGGCAGTCGTCGACTGGCGCAGGCACACGCCTCCCGATCGGGCGGACGAACCTTCAGGTACGAATTCGCCTGGCGGTCGCAGGCTTTCGCCGGCGCACTGGGCGCCTGCCACTGCCTCGAACTGCCCTTCGTCTTCGATCGCTTGAAGCTGCCCGCCCTGCGGGGTGAGCACGCCCTGCTCGGCACGGGTCGCGCCCCGCTCGAGCTCGCCGCCGAGATGCACGGCGACTGGGTCCGCTTCGCCACCACCGGCGAACCCGGCTGGGACCAGGACACCACCCACCGCTACTGCGCGGGGGACGACCTCGGCCGGCTCCACCCGAAGTAGGTGTGGCAGTCGGTGCCCGCACGGTGGCGGCACTGGACGACTACGCTGGTGCGCGTTGGGGCAGCCTGTGGCGCCCGGCCGGCCGACGGTGCCCGGTCCGGAGCGATGCGCAAGATCGTTCAGAACCGTTGTGAGACCGAGGAGATACCCAGGTGGTAGAGCGCAAGCCCATCGAGTCGTGGTTGACCGACATGGACGGGGTCCTCATCCACGAGGGCACCCCGATCCCGGGCGCCGACGAGTTCATCCGCCGGCTCAAGGAGTCCGGCAAGCCGTTCCTGGTCCTGACCAACAACTCGATCTACACCCCGCGCGACCTGGCCGCCCGGCTGGCCGGCATGGGCCTGCACGTGCCCGAGGAGTGCATCTGGACCTCGGCGCTGGCCACCGCGAAGTTCCTGGCGGGCCAGCGCCCGGACGGCACCGCCTACGTGATCGGCGAGGCGGGGCTGACCACCGCGCTGTACCAGGTGGGCTACGTGCTCACCGACAACAACCCCGACTACGTGGTGCTCGGTGAGACCCGCACGTACAGCTTCGAGGCGCTGACCAAGGCGATCCGGCTGATCAACGCCGGCGCCCGGTTCATCTGCACCAACCCCGACGAGACCGGTCCCTCCACCGAGGGCGTGCTGCCGGCCACCGGCTCGGTCGCGGCGCTGATCACCAAGGCCACCGGCGTCGAGCCGTACTTCGTCGGCAAGCCCAACCCGCTGATGATGCGTGAGGCGCTGAACACCGCCGGGGCCCACTCGGAGAGCGCCGTGATGATCGGCGACCGGATGGACACCGACATCGTGGCCGGCATGGAGGCGGGCATGGAGACGGTGCTGGTCCTGACCGGGCTGACCTCGAAGGACGACATCGAGCGGTTCCCGTACCGGCCGACCCGGGTGGTCAAGTCGATCGCGGATCTGATCGAGCTGGTCTGACGGATGCTCAGGGGGCGGGCCCCGGCGGGCGCGGGCCGGGCTCGGGCGAAGGTTGTCGGCGCGGCTGTGTAGCGTGCGGGATGAACGATGGCGGACGGGCCGCTGGGGCCCGCCCGGTTGGGGAAGGTTGATGTGGTGACCGAGGTCGCTGAGGTGGACACCGTGCCGGACGACGAGCGCGGGGGAGAGTTCGAACTGCCGGAGCCCTGGCGGGAGGTGCTGGCCGCCGAGACGGAGCAGCCGTACTTCGCGCAGCTGGCCGAGTTCGTCGCCGCCCAGCGGGCCGAGCACGAGGTGTTCCCGCCGCGCGGGCGGGTCTTCTCGGCGCTGGCCGCCACCGGCTACCAGGACGTGCGGGTGCTGGTGCTGGGCCAGGACCCGTACCACGACAACGGCCAGGCGCACGGCATGAGCTTCTCGGTGCTGCCCGGGACGAAGACCCCGCCCTCGTTGCGCAACATCTTCAAGGAGCTGCACAGCGACCTGGGCCTGCCGGTGCCGGACAACGGTTACCTGATGCCGTGGGCCGAGCAGGGCGTGCTGCTGCTCAACGCGGTGCTCACGGTGCGCGCGCACGAGGCCAACTCGCACAAGGGCAAGGGCTGGGAGAAGTTCACCGACGCGGTGATCAAGGCGGTCAGCGACCGGCCCGAGCCCTGCGTCTTCGTGCTCTGGGGCAACTACGCGAAGAAGAAGCTGCCGCTGATCGACACCACGCGGCACGCCGTGGTGCAGGGCGCGCACCCCTCGCCGCTGTCGGCCAAGCTCTTCCTCGGCAGCAAGCCGTTCTCGCAGATCGACGCGGCGCTGGCCGGCTTCGGCGGCAAGGCCATCGACTGGCGGATCCCGGATCTCGGCGCCTGACCCGGCGCGTTGACAGCGGGGTGAGGAGGCGTGAGCCCCTGTGGCGGAGTGTCGCCGCAGGGGCTCACGAGCGTCGGTATCAGCCGGCGGTGCCCAGGAAGCTCTCCCAGCCATTGGCCGGCGCCTGGCCGACGTTCAGCGTCCGCAGCTTGCGCAGCGTCGACTCGTCCTGCGCCTCCAGCCAGTCCACCAGCTGACGGAACGACACCAGGCGCACCTCGGGCTGCCCGGCGATCTGCTTCAGCGCCGTCTCGACGGCGTCCATGTAGATGCCGCCGTTCCACTGCTCGAAGTGGTTGCCGACGAAGAACGGCGCCCGGTTGCCGTTGTAGGCGCGGTTGAAGCCCGCCAGGTAGGCGCCGGCGGCCTGGGTGTGCCACTCGTCGTGCTTGCTCGGGTCGCCCTTGGGGTCGCCGTTCGACTGGTTGGCCATGATGTTGTAGTCCATCGAGAGGACCTCGAAGGGCTTTCCCGGGAACGGGATGGACTGCAGCGGGAAGTTCCAGACCTGCCCGTTCTGCACCTTCTGCGGCCAGGTCTGCTTCTCGCCCGGCGAGCTGGCGTCGTACTTCCAGCCGAGCTTGGCGGCGGTCGGCAGCAGCCCCTTCTGGCCGTCCAGGCACGGGGTGCGCCCGCCGATCAGCTCCTTGGTGTAGTCGAAGGGCAGCGGCGGCAGGTCGGTGAAGCCGGTGTTGGTCTTCCACTGGGTGACGAAGGAGACCGCCTGCTGGATCTCGCTCGCCCAGTCGTCCGGCGACCAGCGGTTGACGCCGTTGTGGTCGGGGCGGGTGGAGCAGAAGTGGCCGTTGAAGTGGGTGCCGATCTCGTGCCCGTCCAGCCAGGCCTGGCTGATCAGCTTGATGGTGTTGCGTATCGCGCCGTCCGACAGGTACGGGATGTCGGAGGCGCCGATCGAGTGCTGCGGCGGGTGGTACAGGCTGGTCTTGGTCTTCGGCAGCGTGTAGATGCCGGAGAGGAAGAAGGTGAAGGTCGCCTTGTTCTCCTGGGCGAGCTTCAGGAAGCGGTCGAACTGGCCGTCGTCGGTGGCGCCGGCGCCGTCCCAGGAGAAGACCACGAACTGCGGCGGGCGCTGACCGGGGGCCAGCTTGTCGGGCTTGGGCTGGTTCGGCTGCGGGCCGGTGTCGGCGGTCGAGCCGTCGCCGATCGGGGTGACCTTGCCGGACGGCGAGGCGCTGGGCGCCGGGCTGCCGCTACCGGGCGTGCCGGTCGGTGAGTTGCCGGCCGTGACCGCGTCCGAGTGGGAGGTGCCGCTGCCGCACGCGGTGAGGGCTCCCAGGGCCGCGGTGGCCGCCGATGCGCTCAGCACTTTCCTGCGCGAGATGCTGCTCATGGTCTCCCCAGCCAGGTCAGGTCTGGTCGCTCGGCGGGTGGGCGGGAGCGATCAGGAAAAATACGGCAATTGATCAGTATTTTTAAAGAAGGATGTCATGGAGCGCTGCTTGGATCCAAGCAGGCTCGGTGAGTCATGACACGTTGCACAGGACGGCCGGAAGTCGATCGGCGGCTGCGGGCAGGGGAGTTCTGTTGCAGTCCTGAGACACTCGGTCCCGCTCCGGGCCGATCGTGCGGGAGGCGTCAGGCCGCGTCGGCGGCGGCCGTCGACAGGCGGCGCTGCCGGTGGACCAGGCGGGCGACGGCCGCGCTGATCGAGGTGGCGGCGACGCAGGAGACCAGCATGCTCAGCCAAGCGGTGTTGAACCAGTGGCTGTTCAGCCAGCCCAGGGTCACGATGTAGCCGGCCCAGACCAGCGCGGCCAGCGCCGACCAGCGCAGGAAGCGGTGCGAGGGAGCCGGGGAGTGCCCTATCGCCAGGTCCAGTACGGTCCGTCCACCCGGCACGAAGCGGGCCACGATCACCACCGTGGCCGCCGTCCGGCTGGTCCGCCCCTCCAGCGACTGCCCCATCTTGCGCACGCTGGCGGCCAGTTGGGGGCGCTTGGCGAGCCGTCGGCGCAGGAACGGGGCGCCGCGCCGGGCCAGGGTCAGCAGCAGTACGTCACCCAGGAAGGAGGAGAGGGCGACGGCGGCCGCCAGGAACACCGGTGCTCCGGCTATCCGGTCGGTCTTCAGCACGGCCAGGATCACCAGCGTGCCGCTCGGCAGGAACGGCAGAAAGGCGTCGCCGAGCACGGCCAGCACGGCCAGCACGCAGAACCAGGACGACGTCGTGAGCGTCGCGCTTCCCATGATCCAACTCCCTCCGGACCGCCCGGAGAGACAGGTGGCTCAGGTCGCCTACGCTATCGGCTCTTCATGAACCTTTGCTAAGTGCCCCCCTGAACGGCGGGTGGACAGCGTCGGGTCGGCGCTGCTAACGCCTCTCTTGCGTCGCGTGGTGAGAGTGAGCGGGGGCGAAAAGGCGTGAGCCCCTGCGGCGGGGTGTCCGCCACAGGGGCTCACGAGGGTCGCCCGGAACTGGTCCAGCCCGTCGGCGTTGCTGAGGAGTGGGGTGCTGGTGGGCGCCCCGCTGTGACTCCAAGCCTGCCAAAGAGGGGCGCTGTCGCGCGAGATCGGCGCCTGGCGAGATCCGGCGCTGGCGTGATCCCGCCAGCACGCTGGGCGACGGCCCGCGATCACCGACGCCCGCGGTCACCGACGCCCGCGGTCACCGACGGACCGTCAGCCGAGCAGCGGGTCCGGCACCGCCTGCCACGGGCGGGCCAGCACGATGAACGAGGCGAGCGCCGCCAGCGCCATCCCGAGGATCACCACCGCCATCGGCAGCGCGCTGTCGTGCCCGCCGAGCCCCACCAGCGCGGGCGCGATCGCCCCGGTGAGGAACTGCACGGTGCCCAGCAGCGCGGAGGCGGTCCCGGCAGCGTGCGGGGCGCGCTGCAGGGCCAGTGCCGAACTCGGCGGCGACACCACGCCGAGCGCGCCCGCCATCACGAACAGCCCGGCGGTCAGCCCGGCCAGCCCGCCGCGGTGGCTCACCGCCATCAGCACCAGCGCCGTCCCGGACAGGGCGAGCAGCACCGCGCCGGTCAGCTGGATCCGGTGCGAGCGGTAGCGGCCGAGCAGCCGACGCCCGGTCAGCTGGGACAGGGCCACCAGCCCGGTCTCGACCAGCGCGAAGAGCAGGCTGTAGCGCTGCGCCGAGCCGTGGTAGACCTCCTGCACCACGTACGGCGACCCGGCGATGAAGGCGAAGAGCGCGCCGAAGCCGAAGGCCACCGTCAGCAGGTAGGCGGTGAACAGCCGGTCGGCCAGCAGGCCGCGCATGGTCCGCAGGGTGTCCGGCAGCCCGCCGCGCCGGCGACGCGCGGGCGGCAGCGTCTCGCGGACCAGCAGCGCCGAGGTGACCAGGATCACCACGCCGAGCACCGCCAGCACCCCGAACACCCCGCGCCAGGAGGTGAACCGCAGCAGCTGCCCGCCGAGGATCGGCGCCAGCAGCGGCGCCGCCCCCGAGACCAGCATCAGGGAGGAGGCGAAGCGGGCGGCCGCCAGGCCGTCGAACAGGTCCCGGACCACGGCCCGGGAGATCACTATTCCGGCCGCGCCGGACAGGCCCTGCACCAGGCGGCAGACGATCAGCACCCGGACGTCGCCGACCAGCGCGCAGCTGGCCGTGGAGAGCACGTACAGGCCCAGGCCGATCAGCAGCGGACGGCGCCGCCCGAGCGCGTCGCTGAGCGGGCCCGCCACCAGCTGGCCGAGCGCGAGGCCGACCAGGCAGGCCGTCAGGGTCAGTTGGACCAGCGCGTCCGAGGTGTGCAGGGCGCCGGTGATCCGGGGGAGCGAGGGGAGGTACATGTCCATCGACAGCGGCGCGAGCGCGCTCAGCGAACCCAGCACCAGGGTCAGCAGCAGGCCGACCTTGCGGAGGGCGCCCGGGGAGGCGTCCGCGGGGGCGGCGAGCGGTGCGGTGGCCGAGGCGGGCGAGTGCGACATCGTCCCACCGTAGGGCCTGCGGCCGGGAACAGCGTGCGGCCGGGAACAGCGTGCACCCGGGCGCTGTTGTCCGGTGCGGACAGGCAGTGTGCAGCGGAAGGCGAGAACTGATGAGCGGCGAGGACCAGCGGCAGAGCGGGCAGGGTGCCGGCGGCGGCAGCCGGCAGGACGTCAGGCAGGACGTCAGAGGGGTCGCGCGCGGCACCGCCCCCGCCCCGCTGTCGATCCTCGACCTGGCCACCGTCGGCGCCGGCTACACCGCAGGCCAGGCGCTGGCCGCCACCACCGAGCTGGCCCGCGGCGCCGAGCAGTGGGGTTATCACCGCTTCTGGGTGGCCGAGCACCACGGCATGCCGGGGGTGGCCAGCTCCACCCCCGCCGTGCTGCTCGCCCACCTCGGCGCGCACACCAGCACCTTGCGGCTGGGCTCCGGCGGCGTGATGCTGCCCAACCACGCCCCGCTCGCCGTCGCCGAGGAGTTCGGCCTGCTGGAGGCGCTGCACCCGGGCCGGATCGACCTGGGCCTGGGCCGGGCCCCCGGCACCGACCCCGCCACCGCCCGCGCGCTGCGCCGCGGTGAGCACGAGGACCCGGACGACTTCCCGCGCCGGCTGGCCGAGCTGACCCACTTCCTGGACGGCGACTTCCCCGACAGCCACCCCTACGCCCGGCTGACCGCGGTGCCCAGCGGCCCCGAGCGCCCGCCGATCTGGCTGCTCGGCTCCTCCGGTTTCAGTGCCCAGCTGGCCGGTCGGCTCGGTCTGCCGTTCGCCTTCGCCCACCACTTCAGCGGTGCCAACACCGTCCCGGCGCTGGAGCTGTACCGGGAGAGCTTCCGTCCCTCGGCGGTGCTGGCCGAGCCGTACGCCCTGATCGGTGTCAGCGCGGTGGCCGTCGCCGAGGGCGGGGTGCCCGAAGCACGCCGGCTGGCCGCCTCGGCCGGGCTCGGCATGCTGCGCCTGCGCCGCGGCATGCCCGGGCTGATCCCGACGCCCGAGGAGGCGGCCGCCTACCCCTACAGCCCCGCCGAGGCCGACTTCCTGGACGACTGGCTGGGCAACGTGGTGCTGGGCGGTCCGGACGAGGTCGCCGACGGCCTGGAGGAGCTGCGCAAGCGCACCGGCGCCGACGAGCTGATGATCACCTCCCGGGTGCACGGCCACCAGGAGCAGTTGCGCTCGTACGAGCTGATCGCCCAGGCCTACGGGCTGACGGCGGGTCAGTAGCCGGCATCGCGCAGCCCGCGCGGCAGCCGCTACGGCCGCAGCGCGGTGTGGCCGGCGGCCGGCTGCTCGGCCGCGGGCAGCCGGTCGGTGCCGTGTGGCTGGTCGGCCCCGGCAGGGCGGATGCGCCCCTCCCGCAGTATTCCGGCGACCAGCGCGGCCTCACCGGGCCGGGCGAAGTACCAGCCCTGCGCGGTGTCGCAGCCGGTCAGCCGCAACCGCTCGGCCTGGGCCGCGCTCTCGATGCCCTCGGCGGTGACGGTCAGCCCCAGGTCGTGGGCGAGGCGGACCATCGCGCCCACGATCTGCTCGTCCGCCTCGCTGCGCCGCGAGCGCAGGTCGGGGCGGCCGACCGGGGCGGGGTCGCGGAAGCCCTCGATGAAGGTGCCGTCCAACTTCAGCGCGTGCACCGGCAGGCGGGAGAGATAGGCGAGGTTGGAGTAGCCGGTGCCGAAGTCGTCGATGGCGATCCGCACCCCCATGTCGGCCAGCGCCTGCAGTGCCTGCAGCGGTCGGCCGCCCGGCCCGAGCACCGCGCTCTCGGTCAGCTCCAGCTGGAGCAGCCGGGCCGGCAGTCCGGTGCGCTCCAGCACCTGGGCCACGTCCGCCACCACGTCGGAGTCCCAGACCTGACGGGCCGCCAGGTTGACGCTCACGAAGGCCTCGGTGTCCGGGAACTCGGCCAGCCAGCCGCGCGCCTGCCGGCAGGACTCCTCCAGCACCCACTTGCCGAGCGGCACGATCGCCCCCGACTCCTCCGCCAGCGGGATGAACCGGTCCGGCGAGAGGGTGCCGAAGCGCGGATGGCGCCAGCGGACCAGCGCCTCGGCGCCGTGCACGGTGCCGTCCGCCAGGCCCACCAGCGGCTGGTACTCGACGGTGAACTCGCCGCGCTCCAGGGCCGGGCGCAGCGCCGTGGAGAGCAGCCGGCGGGTCAGCTGGTGGGCACCGCGGTCGCGGTCGTAGAGGGTCCAGCGGGCCCGGCCGTCGGACTTGGACCAGTAGAGGGTGGCGTCGGCGTCCTTCACCAGGTCGGTCGGGCTGGTGCCGTTGACCGGCCGCTCCACCACGCCGACGCTGGCGGTGACCGCGAGCCGGTGCCCGGCCACCTCGAAGGGCCGCTCCAGCACGGTGAGCACCTGGGCGGCGAGCTTGGTCAGCTGCTCGCTGCCCTCGCTGTCGGCGACCAGCACGGCGAACTCGTCACCGCCGAGCCGGGCCACCAGCAGCCCTTCGTCGGCGCTGAAGCGCCGCTCCAGCCGGGCCGCGACGGCGGTCAGCAGCTGGTCGCCGATGTGGTGGCCGAGCGTGTCGTTGATCGCCGCGAAGCCGTCCAGGTCCAGGTAGCAGACCCCGACCCGCCGTCCGGCCTCGACCTCCCCCGGGCGCTGCGGGGAGGGCAGGCAGGCCGCGTTGAGCCGCTCGAAGAAGAGGGTGCGGTTGGGCAGCCGGGTGAGCGGGTCGTGCAGCGCCTGGTAGGCCAGCCGGTCGCCGAGCCGGCGCCGCTCGGTGATGTCCTCGAACATCGCCAGCGTGTAGAACGGCTCGCCCTCGGCGTCCCGGACCAGCGAGATGGTGACGCTGCTCCAGACCTCGCGCCCTTCACGGTGCTTGAGCCGCTTCTCCACCCGCAGCCGGTCGCGCCGGCCGGCCACCAGCTCGCGGTAGAGCCGGCGCGGGGTGTCCTCGGGGTCGATGATCTCGTGGATGTGCATCCGGGCCAGCTCGGCGACCTCGCGGCCGAGCATCGCGGCGAACGCCGGGTTGGCCTCGATCACCAGGTCGTCGGTGTCGACCAGGACCATCCCGATGCCCGCGTCGGCGAAGGCGGCCCGGAGCCTCAACTCGCTGGCCCGCAGCGCGGCGAGCAGCTCGCCGGCATCGGCCACGGGGACCGTCACCACGGGCGCGGCGCCGGCCAGCAGCTCGGCGGGCAGCGGGGTCGCGCAGCTGGGGCACTGGACGGTGGGGCGGCCGTCGGCCGGTTCCGGCGAGGCCGCGTGGCCGTCGACCGGCTGCCCGTCGACCGGGCGGCTGCCGGCCGGTTGCCGGTCGACCGGCAGGGGCGAGGCTGGGCGCAGCGCGTCCTGTCGCACGCCATTGCGGTGTGCGTCGGCCCCCTCGTTCCGGCCTCGCACTGCTCGCTCCCGTCCGCCGCTGACGCTCGCTTGCCACACGCTCTTTCGCGCCGCTGCCGCCGACTGCGGGCCGACCGGTTTCAGCCGGACCGGCCCGTTGTCAAGAAGTAGAGCGCTGCGCCCGATCATAGGCCGCGTGCGGAAGCCTGGGCCACAGCCGACAGGGTGATTCGCCGTGTTTCGGAAGAGGCCGGGCGTGCAACAGACACGCCCCCGGCGGGCACCAGGTGGTGCGCGCCGGGGGCGTGCGCGGGGCGATCTGCGCCTCGGGGGCCGCAGTGCTGGCCAGTGCCGCGTCAGGCCAGTTCGGCGCTGAGCGTGATGGTGGTGCCGGTCAGCGCCTGGCTCACCGGGCAGTTCTTCTTGGCGCCCTCGGCCGCCTCCACGAAGGCTGCCGCGTCCAGCCCGGGCACCTCGCCGCGTGCGGTCAGGTGGATGCCGGTGATGCCCTCGCCGGGCTGGAAGGTCACGTCGGCCTTCACCTCCAGGCGGGTCGGCGGGGTGCCGGCGCCGGTCAGGCCGTGCGAGAGCGCCATCGAGAAGCAGGCCGAGTGGGCGGCCGCGATGAGCTCCTCGGGGCTGGTCTTGCCGTTCGCCTGCTCGGCGCGGGAGGGCCAGGAGACCGGCTGGGTACCGATGCCGGACGAGTCGAAGGTGACCTCGCCCGATCCCTTGATGAGCTCGCCCTGCCAAACCGTGTGAGCGGTGCGCGTAGTAGCCACGATCGGTACCTCCTGATGCACAGTGAGAGACAGTCGGTGTGTCAGTTCCGGTCACGCCGGGCCCAGCCTACTGCTCGACGGCCGCCACTCAGGGGAGCTGACAGAAGGTCACCTTGGCGCCGCTCGGGTCGGTGCACGGCACCATCCGGCCGTACGGCGAGTCGAACGGGTCGCGCAGCACTCGACCGCCCAGCCCGATCACCTGGTCGGCCGCGTGGTCCGCCTCGGGCACCGCGAAGTAGGTCGACCAGTGGGGCTGCGGCACCGCCGCCCGGTAGCGGCCGCAGACCGGCAGCCCGGCCGAGCCCGGCACGCTCCACGCCGTGTAGTCGAAGGCCCGCCCGTCGCCCACCTGCTTCTGCTGGTACGGGAAGAGCTCGGCGTAGAAGGCGTCCGCCGGCTCGGGCTCGGGCGTGGTGAGCTCGTGCCAGCACATCGCCCCCGCCTCCCCGTACACCGCCGCGCCCTGGTGGCCGCCGGCCTGCCAGAGTCCGAAGGCCGCGCCGGCCGGGTCGAAGGCGTAGGCGAGGCGCCCGGCGCCCGGGACCTCGTGCGGACCGAGGACCGCGGTGCCGCCGGCCCGGGCGACCCGGTCGTAGACGGAGTCCAGTTCCCGGGTCGCCAGGTAGACGTTCCAGGTCGGCGGCAGCTTGTCGCCGCCGGCCGGGGGCGGCATCAGCGCGGCGGCCGGGCGCCCGTCCAGCAGGCACATGGTGTAGCCGTTGTAGTCGGCGCCGAGCTCCTGGAACTCCCAGCCCAGGATCGGGCCGTAGAAGTCCTGGACGCCGAGCGGATCGGCACAGGTCAGGTCGACCCAGCAGGGGGCGCCGTCGGGGTAGGAGTCGCGCAGGGGCATGGAGGGGGCCTTTCGGGCTGGGGATCGCTGTCTGTGCGTCAGAATCCGACCGCCCGTCACCGTCCGCAACCGGAACGCGCCGTACGGTACCCGCTGTGCCGTGGGGTGCACTGTCCACATGGCGGACGATCGGCGCAATCCGGGCGAACCCTCGCCGGGTCGCCTGTTAGATTTGCCCGGCCCGCGCGCCGGGCAGTCCCCAGGCCGCCGGCCCCAGTCCGCGCTCGGCCCCCGTGGCCGGGGCGCCCGAACCGGAGCAGACCCGATGACCGAGCAGCCCGCGCCCGACCGCACCACCTCGCTGGACGACGTGGACGACGCCGTCCGCGCCGAGCTGGCCGCCCTGCGGCAGAGCATCGACAACATCGACGCCGCGATCGTCCACATGCTGGCCGAGCGCTTCAAGGCCACCCAGCGGGTGGGCACCCTGAAGGCCGCCCACCGGCTCCCCGCCGCCGACCCGGCCCGCGAGCGCGACCAGATCGACCGGCTGCGCGAGCTGGCCGCCGGGGCGCGGCTGGATCCGGTCTTCGCGGAGAAGTTCCTCAACTTCATCATCGCCGAGGTGATCCGCCACCATGAGGCGATCGCGAGCGACGCGATGAGCGGCCGCAGCCCGTCCGCGTGAGGTTTCGCGGGTGCGGCCGGCGGGTCCCGGCCGAGTTCTGGCTGCTGGCTGCTGGCGGCTAGCGGCGCTGCTCGGCCGGTGCGGTCCGCTCGGTCGGCGTGCTCGGCTCGGTCCGGCCGGGCGGCGGGGCCTGGCCGGCCGGCACGGTGATCGGCTCGGCTGGCGGCTCCTCGGGGGCGCGGCCTGCCTGGGCGGCGAAGGCGCCGAGCAGCACCAGCAGGCCGCCGATCAGCTGGGTGGTGCCCAGGTGCTCGTCCAGCAGGAACCAGGCGGTGACGGTGGCGACGACCGCCTCGATGTTGGCGACCACGCCGGCGACCGGCGGGGAGAGGTGGCGCACCGAGACCACGCCGGTCAGGTAGGCGAGCACGGTGGCGACCAGGACCATCCAGGCCGCGGGCAGCAGGGCCGGTACGTGGTGGCCGGCCATGGTGACCCGGCCGCCCAGCTTGCTCCAGTCCGCCTCCCAGGGGCGGGTCACCACGGTCAGCGTGAGCGCCCCGATCAGCAGGCCGAACGCGGCCACCCCGAGCGGGTCGGCGGGCTTCTCGCCGCGACCGCCGGCGTCCGCGAGGACGAAGTAGCCGACCTGGCAGCAGGCCGCGCCGAGGGCGAAGAGCACGCCGAGGGCGTCCAGGCTCAGCCCGTTCCACACCTGCACCACGAAGGCCAGTCCGGTCACCGCCACCCCGGCACCGAGCGCCGCGCCCCGGGTCACCGGGCGGCGCTGCACGAAGCGCACGTAGACGAGCAGCAGCGGCGGTCCGAGGTACTCGATCAGCAGCGCGACGCCGACCGGGATCCGGGATATCGCCGCGAAGTAACAGGCCTGCACGCCGGCCACGCCGAGCAGTCCGAAACCCAGCAGCAGCCCGGGCCGGTCCCGCACGATGCTCCGATGGCGCCAGGCCAGCGGCAGCAGCACCACGGCGGCGCCGGTGGCCCGCAGCCACACCACGTGCAGCGGTGACAGGCCCGCCTCGATCAGCGGTTTGGCGGCGGTGCCGGAACCCCCGAAGGACACGGCGGAGATCAGCGCGAGCGTGAGGCCGACGGCCCGGCGGGAGCGGTGCGTGGTGGCCGGGGAGGAGTGCATCGGTGCATTCTGCCAGGTCCCGGACAAATGCGGTCGAGCGGGCGTCAGGCGGCGCCGACCAGGGCCGGCGGCGAGCCGCTCGGGCGGGCCGGTGCGGGCGGGCCGGTCTCGGTGGGCGCCTCCGGGGACGGGGGCTGGGACGGGGGCGGGGTGGGCCTCGCCGGGGTGGTGGGCGGCGTCGGGGTCGGCGGCGCCGGGTGCGTGGTGCCGGGCGAGGGGGAGGGGACGGGCGGTGCGGCCGTCGGCGGGGCCGTCGGCGCGGTCGAGGGCCCGTGCGACGGTACGCGTGAGGGTGCGTGCGGAGGTGCTGTCGGTCGGCGGTGCGTCGGCGCCGGGCTGTGCGGGCCCGCCGCACCGGGACCCGTGCTCGGCCCGGCCGCGGCGTCCTCGGCCGGGGCACCGGCACTCGGCGGGGTGAAGGCACGGACCGCCTTGCCGTCCAGCGCCGCCGTCATGTAGTCGGTCCAGATCCGCGCCGGATACCCGCCGCCGTTGACCCGCCCGCCGCCCGCCGTGCCGGAGAGCGTGACCTGCTGGCCGGTCCCGGCCTGCTCGCCGAACATCGCCACCGAGGTGACCAACTCCGGTGTGTAGCCGACGAACCAGGCCGAGCGGTTGCCGTCGGTGGTCCCGGTCTTGCCGGCCGCCGGGCGGCCGAGGTCCTGGGCGCGCCAGCCGGTGCCGCCGTCGTCCGCGATCACCCCCTGCAGCATCTCGGTGACCTGCCGGGCGGTCTGCTCGCCGACCGCCCGGCCGCTCCGCTTCGGCGGCAGCGGCACGTCGGTGCCGTTCAGCTTGACCGACTCGACCAGCCACGGGGTGATCCGCTGCCCGTCGTTGTCCAGCGTCGCGTAGACCCCGGCCATGTCCAGCACGCTCGGCATCGAGACGCCCAGCGGCAGCGAGGGCACCGGGTCCAGCTCGTTGGTGTCGGCCGGCAGTCCCAGCGCGATCGCGGTCTGCTTGACCTTCTCCAGCCCGGTGTCCTGGGCGAGTTGGGCGAAGGCGGTGTTGACCGACCAGTCGGTGGCCTGGCGCAGGGTGATCCTGCCGTACTCGCGCTCGCCCTCGTTCGGCGGTGCGTACGGCGGTTTCGCGCTGCCGCCCTGCACGGGGCGGCGGTTGGCGCCGTCGTAGACGGTGTCCGGGGTGATGGCCTGCCCGTCCTGCGTCCTCGCGCCGCTCTCCAGGGCGGCGGCCAGCGCGATCGGCTTGAAGGTGGAACCCGCCTGGTAGTCGCGGCGGGTGGCGTTGTCGACGAAGTGCTCGGTGTAGTCGTCGCCGCCGTACAACGCCAGCACCGCACCGGACTTGGGATCCACCGAGACCGCGCCGGCCTGGATGTCGGCATCGCCCGGGCGCTGGTTCGGGTCCAGCTTGTCGGTCAACTGCCGCTGCACGGAACGCTGCAGGTCCGCCTGGCGGGCCGGGTCGATGCTCAGGGTGATCCGGTAGCCGCCCTTGGCCAGCGCGGCCTCGTCCACCAGCTGGTGCGCGACCAGGTAGTCCTTGGCCGCGTCCACCAGGTAGCCGGCCTGCCCGGCGAGCCCGAGCGCGGGCTGCGGCGCGCGCACGGTGGGGAGGGTGAGGGCGGCCCGGTCGGCGGCGGCCAGCCAGTTCTCCTTCACCATGCCGTCCAGCACGTAGTTCCACCGGGCGGTGGCCGCGCGTTTGCCGGCCTCGGTGGCGGTCGACAGGTCGTAGGCCGAGGGCGCGTTCAGCAGGGTGGCCAGGTAGGCGCCCTGGGCCGGGTCCAACGTGGCCGCGTCGACGCCGAAGTAGGCCTGCGCGGCCGCCTGGATGCCGTACGCGCCGCGCCCGTAGTAGGTGGTGTTCAGATAGTTCGCCAGGATCTCCTGCTTGGAGAGGGTGGCGTCCACCTTGAGCGCGATGAAGATCTCCTGGACCTTCCGGCTGATCGTCTGCTGCTGCGTCAGATAGGCGTTCTTGACGTACTGTTGAGTGATCGTCGAACCGCCTTGGGCGCCCTTGCCGGTGGCGGTGTTCCAGCCCGCGCGCAGCAACGCGGCCGGGTTGACGGCGCCCTCGCGGTAGAAGCCGCGGTCCTCGGCCGCCAGGACGGCGTGCTGCGCGTCGGTGGAGACCTGGTCCAGGCTCACGCTCTGCCGGTTGGTCTGGCCGGTCTGGGCGAGCACCGTGCCGTCCCGGTAGAGCCAGGTGTTGCGCTGCGCGGTGGCGGCCGCGTGCGCGTCCGGGACCTTGACCAGCGCCACACCGAGCGCGAAGAGGCCGGTGCCGAGCAGCAGCGCCGCGAAGGTCGAGAAGAGCGCGAACCGCCAGGTCGGCACCAGCCGTCGCCAGCCCTGGCGGTGCGGTCGTCCCGAGTGCAGCACGCGGCGCGGCAGCGGGCGGGAAGCGGTTCGCGGCACGGGTGGGCCTTTCCTGTCAGCCCCGTGACGGTCGTTCACGCGGTGGATGGGCGGTGGCTGGGCGCTGGCTGTTCTGGCTGGTCCGGGTCGGACCTGGGCAGGGACCTGGCCAGCCTGCCCGGGGCCGTTCGATGGATGCTAGGGACTTTTGTCCCGTTTTTGAGTAAGTGACACGAGTTGTTGCGATTAGGGTGGGATCGTGCAGCGGTGCGGCTGCCCGGCGGTCGGGCGCAATGGGCGGAGGCGGTGGGGCCGTGGGTAACTCTCAGCTCCCCGAGGGCAGCCGGCTGCTGCGGATCGACGGCACCGTCACGCATGTGCGCCGCGAGGGCAGCGGGCCGGTCTGCGTGCTGAGCGGCGGGCTCGGCTGTGCCTGGTTCGACTGGGACGCGGTGGCCGCACTGCTGGTGCCGCACCGCACCGTGGTCCGCTTCGACCGGCCGGGCTACGGGCTCAGCGCGGCCGCGGCCGGCCCGGCCACGCTCGCCGGTGAGGCCGAGCGGATTCGGCAACTGCTGGACGGGGTCGGCCTGTTCGAGCCCTGCGTGGTGGTCGGCCACTCGTTGGCCGCATTCCACGTGGAGGCCTTCGCGCGGCTGCATCCGGACCGCACGCGCGCCGTGGTGCTGGTCGACGGGAGCGTCGAGCCGCGCGCCAGGGCTCGCCCGTTGCCCGGCGTCCGGGTGGCGGCGGCGCGGGCGGTGGCCGGTGCGGCCCGGGCCCTGGCCGTGCCCTACCTGCTGGGGCCGCCCGGGCGGCGGCTGGTGGTGCGACTGGCCACCGCGCAGCGCCGCGACCCCGCCCCGCGGGCACTGGTGCGGCGCTGCTACCGGACCGCGCGGGCGCTGCGCGCGGCCCTGCTGGAGAACACCTGCTACCTGGACCAGGCCGCCGAACTACTGTCGTTGCGCGAGGAGTTGCCGCTGACAGCGCCGGCCGTCGCGCTGGCCGCGAGCTCGGCTTTCGGCCTCGCCGCCGCCGCGGGCTGCGGTGCCGGGCGGGGGACCCGTCGGCGGTTGGAGCGGCAGGCGCTGCTGGCGGCGGAGCTCGGCGGCGGGCTGCACATCGTGGCGCCCGCCGGGCACCTGCTGATGCTGGATCAGCCGGCTGCCGTGGCGGCGGCGGTGCTGGAGTTCTGAGCCTCCGCCGGCCCGGGTGGCTTTCTCGGCTCCGTCGGCTCTTCAGGCGCCTGAGGTCCTTGAGGCTCTTGAGGCGTTTGCGGTTCGGTTGCCTCCGCCGGTTCCGTCCGGGCCGGCAGCGGCAGCCAGAGGCGCACCGCGAAGCCGCCGTCCGGCTCGGGACCCGCCTCGATCGTCCCGCCCAGGATGCAGGCCCGTTCGCGCAGGCCGATCAGCCCGTGGTGCCCGCCCGGCAGCTCGGGCTCGGTGCGCGGCCCGCTGGGGGCGGCGTTGCGCACGGTGACCCGCAGGCAGTCCGGTTCGATCCGCAGCAGCACCTCGGTCGGCGCGCCCGGCGCGTGCTTGCGCACGTTGGTCAGCGCCTCCTGCGCCGTGCGGTAGGCGGCCCGCTCCACCGGCTCCGGCAGCGGGCCGTCGAGGCAGCCATCGACCCGCAGCACCGCGTCCACCTCGGCGGCCGCCACCAGCCGTGCCAGGTCGGCCAGCCGGGGCTGCGGCGCCAGTTCGGTCGGCCCGGCGCCGGCGGCCCGCAGCACGATGATCATCGACCGCAGCTCCTCCAGCGTCGCCACCGCGAGCCCGCGCAGGATGCCCGCGGTCTCCCGGGTCGCCGGGTCCTTGGTGGTCACCTGCAGCGCCCCCGCCTGCACCGCGATCAGCCCCGCCTGGTGCGAGACCACGTCGTGCATCTCCCGGGCGATCCGGGCCCGCTCCTCGGCGATCACCGTCTTCGCGTACAGCGCGCGCTCGTGGTCGCGCAGTTCGGCGAGCTCCGCGACCCGTGCCGAGAGGTCCAGCCGGGTCTGCGCGAGCAGCCCGAGCATCACCGGGCCGGTGCCCAGCATGCTGGCGAAGATCAGGTGCTGGGTGATGTCGCTCCAGCTCTCCAGCCGCAGCCCGCTGATCGGCCACGGTATGAAGCTGCCGACCACCACTGCCAGCGCCACCAGGGCCTTCTGCCACTGCGCCCGCTCGGTGCGGGCCACCGTGTAGGCGGCGATCATGGCGGCGAGCAGCGCGTTGCCCGCGTACAGTCCGGGCAGCGTGAGCAGCAGCACGGTGCGCGGGAAGCGGCGGCGCAGCAGCAGCACGGCGGCGGCCCCCAGTGAGATCAGGAAGCGCCAGTCACGCGGGGGCGGAAAGTTGAGCAGCGCGTCCAGCGCGGCCGGTATCACCAGCAGCACGTCGACCGCCCAGGCATGCCAACGGCGCTCCGGGTGCCAGAACCAGCGGCCGACGCGCGCTATCGGGCTCCGTCGCCCGCTGGGCTCTCTCGCGGCCTCGCTGGTGCTCACCCGGGTTCGTTCCTCGCCTGCTCGTGCTGCTGTTCGTCCTGTTGCTTCTGCTGCTCGTCCCGGTCCCTGAACCACTCACCCCGGACCATCCGCCCCCTGCGACGCTACAGGACCGGCCGCGCCGACGAGGCGGGCCCGGGAGCGGGCCGCACCCTCCTCAGGAGTGGTGAGGTCGAGGACGGCCTGCCGGCTCGGCGGCCGGGGCCGGGGCGCGCTGTCGGCGCGCCATCGGGCAGCGGGCCCCGGCCGCGCCATGACGGAGTGTCAGTGGGCGCTGTTCTACTGGACTGCGCCGTGCGACCGGCCGGCCGCACACGGACCCGGAGGAGTCGAGCCATGGGCATGTCGCTGCGCAATGTGACCGCGATCACCTTGTTCGTCGAAGACCTGGAACGGTCCAGGGAGTTCTACCGGACGGTCTGCGGCCTGGACCCGATGTACGAGGACGCGGACTCGGCGGCCTTCAAGTTCGACAACACGATCATCAATCTGCTGAAGACCACCGCGGCGGACGAGGTGGTCGCGCCGTCGCCGGTAGCTGCTGCGGGGCTGGGCGCGCGCTGCCTCTACACCATCTCGGTCGACGACACGGACGAGGCCGTCGCGCGGCTGGCCGAGCTGGGCGTGCCGGTGCTGGGTGGGCCGATCGACCGCCCGTGGGGCCTGCGCACCGCCGCTTTCGCCGACCCGGACGGCAATGTCTGGGAGGTCGCGCAGGAGCTGCCTTCGGTGGCGAACTGACGCCCAGGACAGCCGGCCCCGCAGGGCACTCGCTCAGCAGGGTGTCCCGCGGGGCCAGTTGTACTGGGCGTCGATCCGGTATTCGCCCGGGGCCGGGGCGGTGAGCTCGGTCCAGTCGCCCTTCTGACGCAGGCAGGTGCCGCCCGGGCCGTGTGCGGTGAGCCAGGGGGACCACGGGATGCGCACCAGGACGGGGCCGGGCGCGCTGACGGTGAGCTGAAGTTGGGCGGCGTCGGCGCGCTCCACCGTGGCCGGCGGGTCGGCGAGCGGGACGGCGTCGGTGAAGCGGAACAGCTGCCAGTGGTCGTCGTGCCAGACCTCCCGCAACCAGGCGGGGCCGGTGCGGATCAGGGCCGCCTCGGCGTTCGCGGCCGCGTCGGTGGCGCCGGCCGGGAGGGCGACGTAGCCGACCGACCAGCGCTGAAGCCAGTCGTGGTAGCTCGCCGGGGTGAGGGTGTTGTCGTAGAAGAGCGGGTTCCGCTGGACATCGGCCTGGCGGTTCCAGCCGCGGGCCAGCTCGGCCGTGTCGACCAGGCCCCAGGACTCCCAGTGGTTGAGCATCGGGACGGCTTCGACCCTGGCCTGGTCGGCGTGCAGCAGGCGCAGCTCGGCGAGCAGGGCGTCGGCCTGGCCGGCGGGGGGCGGGGTGGGGATGCCGATGATGTTGGCGCTGACCGTCCAGTACGCGGTCACCGCGAGCGCGAGCAGCGCGGCGGGGGTGCGCCGCCAGCTGAACGGGCGGGTGCAGAGCGCGGCCAGTACCAGCACGCTGCCGAAGATCAGCGGGAGCCGCTCCACATTGCTGCCGATCGGGGTGCGGAAGGCCCAGGTCAGCCCGGAGCCCACGGCGTAGACCAGGCAGCCGATCCGCAGGGTCCGCCAGGACGGCGGGCTGATCAGCGCCACCACGGCGGCGCAGCCGACGCAGATCAGGGCGGTGGGTCCGGAGATCGGGTCGATCCCGGAGCCGGGGAAGAGCACTGCCGCGCCCAGCACCACCACGGGCGGCGGCAGGGCCAGTGCCCAGCCGGTCCGGCGGCGGCCGGTGAGCAGCAGCGCGGCCGCCACGACCTCGACGAAGAGGCCGGCCACCGGGCTGGCCATGGTGGCGAGCAGTGCGCAGAGGGCCGCCCAGGCGTACCGCTGCCAGCCGGAGCCGCGTGCGGGGGCGGTGGCCTGCCCGGCTCCGCTCGGTCCTGAGTCGATCGGCAGCAGCGCGGCCAGGCCGAACATGATGCCGAGCGCGAAGGTCACCCGCCCCGCGGCCACGTTGCAGGACAGTGCGAAAGCGCCCCACAGCGCCACTGGCAGCGGTCGGCGGACACCCGCACGGACGACCAGGTGGGCGAGCAGTGCCGCCGAGACGACGCAACTGGCCACCGCGACCGTGCGCACCCCGAACAGGGCCATCAGCCAGGGGGTCAGCACGCTGTAGGAGGCGGGGTGCATGCCGCCGTACCAGGCCAGGTCGTATGCCGAGCCCGGGTGGTGCGCCGCGAAGTCCGCCCAGGCCCACTGGGCGGCCAGGTCCCCGCTGACCCCGGCGACGTACCGGGCCCAGAGCACCCCGAGCAGCAGCGCGGCCGCTGCGGCGACCCAGACCGGTCGGCTCAGGGCCGGCCGCCGCGGCAGCGCTCCCACCCGGCCGGCGGGCGTCGGTGGGGACGGTGGCGCGGCTGCCTGCTGCGGAGCGCTCACAGGGTCTGGTACTCCTGTCATCGAAGGGTCGGCGGTCAGGCCGGCGGACGGTTGGTGTGCACCCTCTCCAAGGATCATCACAAGCCGCCGGGCGGCGGTGGTAACCGGGGCCGCCTGAGGGGCTGTCAGCTCACACGTCGGGAGTACATGCGGCGGTTCGCCGGGCGCCGGCTGGTGGCGCTGCCCCGGTGAGGCTCACGGGTGCTGAAACGCGGGTGCTGAAACGCGAAGGCGCTGAAACGCGAGGGACGACAGGCGCGGGACGGAAACGCAATGGGGCGCTCTCCCGGAGGAGAGCGCCCCATCAGGCGTGTGCCTTGTTGTGCGCCGCCAGGGACTCGAACCCCGGACCCGCTGATTAAGAGTCAGCTGCTCTAACCAACTGAGCTAGCGGCGCTTGTTCAACGCCGAGAACAGTACCTGACCAGCGGGCCTTTGTTGAAATCGGCTGGAGCGCCGCTCACGTTCGAGAGCGGTGCTCTCGCTTCGGATCGCCGCCCTCGTGGTCAGCTCATCAGCTGAACGTCCGGCTGTGGCCGGTGAGTTCGGAAGTCCCGCCTGCCGGGGCCGCCGCTGCCGGAGCCGGTTCAGGCCGCCGGTGCCTTCGTCCGCAGGATCTCGATGAACGCCCGCAGCCAGCCCGGGTGGTCCGGCCAGGCGCGAGCCGAGACGAGCATGCCGTCCACCACGGCCTCGCCGTCCCGGTAGGTGGCGCCCGCCGCCCGGACGTCCGGCTCCAGTGCCGGGTAGGCGGCGGTGGTCCGGCCGCCCAGGACGCCGGCCGCGCCGGTGATCTGCGGACCGTGGCAGATCTGTGCCACCGGCTTCTCGGCGTCGAAGAAGTGCCGCACGATCCGCTGCAACTCGGGGTCGTTGCGCAGGTACTCGGGGGCCCGGCCGCCGGGGATCACCAGCGCGACGTACTCGGCCGGGTCGACCTCGGCGAAGGCCAGGTCGGCGGGCCAGCTGTAACCGGGCTTCTCGGTGTAGGTGTCGAAGCCGTCCTCGAAGTCGTGCACCACGAAGCGCAGCTTCTTCTTGCTCGGCGCGGCGATGTCGACCTGGTACCCCTCCTCCTGGAGCCGCTGGTACGGGTAGAGGACCTCCAGCGACTCGGCGGCGTCCCCGGTGACGAGCAGCACCTTCACAGCCATGCGTGGCCTCGATTCGATTCGATCGGCGGTCGGGTGCGCGGCGGTAGCGGTGCGCTCACGCAGCGGCACCGTCCACCGGCGTCGCGTACATCCCCATCGGGCACAAGCGGGAAACGCCGAAGGCCTCTCGCTCAGAAGTCTGAACGAGAGGCCTTCGACCGTCGGTGCGCCGCCAGGGACTCGAACCCCGGACCCGCTGATTAAGAGTCAGCTGCTCTAACCAACTGAGCTAGCGGCGCGTGCTGACCCGGAGAACATTACACGGCGTCCGGCCAAACATCGAATCGTCACCGGCCGGTCGCACGGCGTCACCCTCGCTCAGCTGGGAGCCTCCGCCCCCTCCCGGGCGTAGTACCACCAGCAGACGCCCAGGCAGAGCGCGTAGTACCCGACCACGACGTACAGCAGGTCGGTGACCGGGAAGAGCGCGAGCATCGCCGGGAGGAAGAAGCCCCCGCAACTGGCGATCGCGGTCGACAGGCCGGCCACCGCCGAGGCGGTCCGGTCGGTCCGGTCCCGGTCGCGGAAGATCGCCGCGAGCTGCCGGACGATCGACCCGCTGCCGAGCCCGGCGAAGAAGAACGCGGCCAGGAAGGCGGCGTAGCAGAGCCGGAAGTTGCCTCCGTCGCCGGCGGCCGGCAGTGCGCGGACCGCCACGATGACGGTCAGCGCCAGCCCGGCGAAGGCGACCAGCGTGCACCTGGCGCCGGTCACCCTGCTGCCGGGCCGGCCGCCGAGCCACTGGGCCAGCGCGCCGACGAAGGGGCCGGCCCAGGCGTAGCGGGTCGCTGACCAGGCGGGGGCGAGCGGGGTGAAGCTGGTGTCGATCAGGTTCGGCAGTGCGGCGGCGAAGCCGATGAAGGAACCGAAGGCGCCCACTTGGAGCAGGGTCAGCAGCCAGGTGTGCTTGCGGCGCAGGATCCCGCTCGGCTGCTCGAACGGCCGGGCCGCGCCGTCGAGTTCGTTCATCCGCGACCAGGCGAGCCCGGCCGTCACCAGCAGCGGCGGGATCCAGAGGAAGGCGCTGTTCGCGATCGGTGCGAGCAACTGGACCGCGCCGACGCCCAGGCTGGCGAGCACCGCGTTGCGCCGGTACGCGGCGCCCCTCCCCGCCCTCGGGAAGCCCGGGAAACTCGGCAAGCTCGGGTACAGGGCGGCGATGCCGGCCATCGAGGCGGCGAAGTTGCCACCGCCGATCCCGCAGAGCGCGGCGATCACCACCATGACCGGATACGGCGTCGCGGTGTCCCGCAGGGCCAGGCCGAGCCAGAGCAGCGGGCCGGTCAACAGCAGCGTGCTGAACGTCGTCCAGCGGCGTCCCCCGATCACCGGCCCGAGCAGGGTGTAGCCGAGCTGGAGGGTGGCGCCGGTCAGGCCGGGGACGGCGGTCAGCCAGAACTTCTGCGAAGCGGTGTAGTCGAAGCCGATCCGGTCGAGCTGAACCACCGTCACCGACCAGATCTGCCAGACCGCGCAGGCCAGCAGCAGGGCCGGCCCGGAGACCCGCAGGTTGCGGGCCGCCACCCGTGCACCGGTGGTGGCCCAGAACTCGGGTTCCTCCGGGGTCCAGTGGTGGATCGCGGTGCCGGGCCGGTAGCTGTCCCGGCGCGGGCCGCGCGGCAGGACGGTGCTCAACGGACGCTCCCGTGGCGACGCCGGACGTTCCCGCGGCGGCGTGGACGCGCGCTCAGTGCTCGTGCTCCGGGGTGAGCCGCCAGATCAGCGCGACTACCAGGAAGCAGACGGCGGAGAAGGCCGTGGTCCACCACGCGGTGCCGAGGTCGCCGGTCAGCCAGGCGTTGGCGGCCACGGTCAGCGCCCAGAGCTGGCCGACCAGCACGGTGAGCGCGATCAGCACCCGCGCGGTCGGCAGCGTCGCGCGTCCAGGCCCGGGGCCGGACGGGACACCTGTGTCCGCGTCCGGTCGGCGGAAGTAGTCGGCCGGGTAGGTCCGGTAGCCGGCGGGCGGCACCGGATCCGGCGCAAGCTCGGGCTCGGACGGCTGGTCGGTCACGTCTGCTCCTTGACGGGCCCGGTGGGTGCGACGGTCGGGCCGTCGCAGCCCGCCTGGTGAGCCAGGTCCGGGTCACGCTCGTGCAGTTGGCGGCAGACGCCGTGCTCCTCGCTCTCGCCCGAACGGGCGGTGCCGATCGCCCAGATCCCGCCGGCCGGATCCTCCACCAGCACGACCTTCGGCAGCCCGCGTGGCGGCGGACCGGCCGTCACGTCACCGCTGCGGACGTCGAACGCGCCCCCGTGGCACGGGCAGTACAGCTCGCCCACCGCTCCCCGGTCGGGGCGCCACAGGACACCGCAGGCCATGTGGGTGCAGACGGTGGAGTAGCCGGCCAGCGAGCCGTCGGCCAGCCGGATCCCGATCGCCCGGTCCTGCGCGGTGGGGTAGCCGAAGGTGATGGTCGCGCCGGGGGCCAGCTGGTCGGCGACCTTCAGCGGATCGGCACCGCCGTCGCCGTGCCGGGGGAGCACGCCGGCGGCGACCACCGTGGAGCCGACCGCGAGGCCGCCGGAGAGCGTGGCGACCAGACGCAGGCAGTCGCGCCGGGTGGTGGTGGCCATGGTCGGCGAGGCGGCATCGGGCAGCTCTCGCGGCTCCTCAGGGCTGGTCATGTCGCCGCTCCGTCCCTCTCGGCGCCCGCAGCGCGGTGCTGAACGGCAGGTAGAGCAGCGCGAACACGACCGAGGCCGCGTGCAGCACGGCCAGGAACTGGTAGCCGGCGCCGTGCAGCGCGAGCTCGGAGAAGGTGAGCAGCAGGCCGGTCACCGCGAGCGTCAGCAGCGCCGTCAGCACGAGCGGGTTCAGCAGCAGACCGCCGGTCGCCGCCCGGTCGCCCCGCCACAACAGGAACCCGGCGGTGGCCACCACCAGCACCGCCACCAGGGCCAGGCCGTGGAACACCGCCCACCCGACCAGTCCGTCCGCGTCGAAGCCGAAGAGCCGGTGCCCCCAGAGCCGCAGCAGACAGCCCGACCCGGCCGGGTCCCCGCTCACGGTGAAGCTGAGCCACCCCCAGGAGAGCGGGAAGGTGATCGCGGCAGCCGCCAGACAGCCCCAGCAGAGCAGGTGACGCGCCACTCGATCGGCAGGCGAGGGGGAGCCGGCACGCTGCGGGAGGCCCAGGAAATCGCGGGCCAGCCGAGGCAGCGCGAGCGGCTCCGCCCGCAGGCCGGACCAGGAGGTCGCGCTCCGCCAGCGCAGCCGGAGCAACTGGACGGACCGGCGGCCGGCCGGCGCGTTCACCCAGCAGGTGAAGCGGTGGGCGAGCCCGAACGCCAGGAAAACGGTGGCCGCCGCGTACGGCAGTTGCGCGGCGTCGAGGTCGCGCAGACCCCGGCTGCCCGCCACGATCGCCAGCACCAGGGTGAGCGAGGCCAGCACACCCACCAGGACCGCACGCTGGCCGACCGTGCGCGGCGGCAGTTCCGGCTCGGCCCAGGGCGGCCGCGGCTGCGGATCCCACTCCCCGGGCCCGCTGACCTCCTGCTCGGACACGGCCAACAGAGGACCTCCACACGCGGGACGGACGGCTGCCGCGCGGCTGTGCCCGGCTCTCTGCCAGGCACGCTAGGCGGCACCCGACCCGGACGCCTGCCAGAGCGCGCGTCCGAGTGACGCGGCGTCAGAGTTCCCCACGCCACCTGATCAGGCGTCAGACCAGTTCCGCCGTCGGGTAGTGGCAGGCCGCCGCGTGGTCGGCCTCCGGTGCGGCCTCCGTGAGGGCGGGCGGCGTCGTCTCGCAGGGCGTCCGCTGCTCCGCTCCGAGGGCCGCGTAGATCGGGCAGCGGGGGCGGAAGGCGCAGCCGGTGGGGCGGCTGGTGGGGGAGGGCGGGTCGCCGGGGAGCAGGAGGCGGGTGCGGGTGCGTTCGGCGGCGGGGTCGGGGAGCGGGACGGCGGAGAGCAGGGCGCGGGTATAGGGGTGGCGGGGGGCGGCGAAGACGGCGGAGATCTCGCCCTGTTCGACGGTGCGGCCCAGGTACATCACGCTGACGCGGTCGGCGAGGTGGCGGATCACCGAGAGGTCGTGGGAGACGAAGAGGTAGGCCAGACCGAGCGAGGCCTTGAGTTCCTGGAGCAGGTTGAGGACGCCGGCCTGGATGGAGACGTCGAGCGCGGAGACCGGCTCGTCCAGCACGAGGAGTTCGGGGGAGACCGCCAACGCCCGTGCGATGGAGATGCGTTGGCGCTGGCCACCGGAGAACTCGTGCGGGTAGCGCGAGGCGTGGGCGGGCTCGAGGCCGACCTGGCTGAGCAGGGCGGGAATTCGGGCGGAGCTGACGGCGCGGTCGGTGCCCAGGGCTTGCAGCGGCTCGGCGATGATGTCGCCGATCGGCATCCGGGGGTCCAGCGAGGCCATCGGGTCCTGGAAGACGATCTGCAGCTGGCCGCGCAGCTGTTGGGCGGCCGAGCGGGTGAGGGTGGCGGTGTCCTGGCCGAGCAGTTCGATCCGGCCGCCCTCGGGCTTGCCGAGGGCCAGGATCTCGAAGAGCGTGGTGGACTTGCCCGAGCCCGACTCGCCTACCAGGCCCAGGGTTTCGCCGCGCCGGATGTCCAGCGAGACGCCGTCCACCGCGTAGACCTCGCCGACCTTGCGCTTGAAGACGTTGCCCTTGAGGACGGGGAAGGTCTTGCGGAGCGAGGAGATGGTGAGGACGGGCGGCAGGGTGGCGCGGGGGGCAGCGGTGGCAGGCGGCGGAATCACGGGGACGGGGTAGATGTCGGACGGGGCCGGGCGGGTCTCGGCCAGCTGGGCCGCGCGGATGCACGCGGCCTGGTGGTCGACGGGACCGGCCAGGGCGGGCTCGGCGACCAGGCACTCGTCCGTGGCCAGCGGGCAGCGGGCCGCGAACGGGCAGCCCGGCGGCAGGGCGTTGAGGGCCGGCGGGTTGCCGGGGATGGGGACGAGCGGACCGCCCGCCCGGTCCAGCCGTGGCACCGCGCCGATCAGGCCGAGGGTGTAGGGGTGGTGGGGCGCCGTGAAGAGGTCGTCCACGCCGGCGGTCTCCACCACCCGCCCGGCGTACATCACCGCCACCCGGTCGGCCATCTGCGCGATCACGCCCAGGTCGTGGCTGACCAGCACCAGCGCGGCGCCGGTCTCGCGCTGGGCGGTGCGCAGCACGTCCAGCACCTGGGCCTGGATGGTGACGTCGAGCGCCGTGGTGGGCTCGTCGGCGAGCAGGACGTCGGGGTCGTTGGCGACGGCCATCGCGATCATCGCGCGCTGGCGCATGCCGCCGGAGAACTCGTGCGGGAAGCTGTCCAGGGCCCGGTCCGGGTCCGGGATGCCGACCAGGTCGAGGAGTTCGGCGGCCCGGCGGCGGCCGGTCGCCTTGTCGACCTTCTGGTGGACCTGGACCGCCTCCGCGATCTGGTCGCCGATCCGGTAGACGGGCGTGAAGGCGGAGAGCGGGTCCTGGAAGACCATCGAGATCCGCCGGCCGCGGATCCTGGCCAGCTCGTTGCCCGGCAGCCCGACCAGCTCGCGCCCGTCCAGCTCGACCGAGCCGCGCACGGTGGCGGTGCCGGGCAGCAGGCCGAGGACGGCCAGCGCGGTGACGGACTTGCCGGAGCCGGACTCGCCGACGATGCCCAGGGTCTCGCCGCGCGCCAGGGTCAGGTCGACGCCGCGCACGGCGGTGGTTCTCGCGCGCTTGCGGTTGCCGGCGAAGTCGACCCGCAGGTCGCGGACGGCGAGGAGGGGGGAGGTCACGGTGGTCATCAGGCCTTGCCTTGACGGGACTTGCGCTCGGAACGGGCCGAGCGCCGCCGCCCGGCCTCCGCCGTCGGATCGAGCGCGTCGCGCAGCCCGTCGCCGATCAGGTTGACGGCCAGCACGAAGAGCACCAGCAGCCCGGCCGCGAAGTAGAACATCCACGGGTAACTGGGCGCGGCGTCCGTGCCGTTGGCGATCAGGGTGCCGAGCGAGACGTCGGGGGCCTTGACGCCGAAGCCGAAGTAGGAGAGCGCGGTCTCGCTCATCACGGCCGCGCCGACCGCGATGGTGGCGTCCACGATCAGGTAGGAGGCGGCGTTCGGCAGGATGTGCCGCCAGATGATCCGCAGCGGCCGCACACCCATGAACCGTGCGGCGCGGACGAATTCGCGCTCCTTGAGGGAGATCGTCATCGACCGGACCACCCGGGCGGTGATCATCCAGTTGAAGGCGGCCAGCAGCACCACGAAGGCGATCCAGCCGCCGCTCTGCAGCCGGGGCGAGATGATCGCGATGATCAGGAAGCTCGGGAAGACCAGCATCAGGTCGACGAAGAACATCAGCAGCCGGTCGGCCCAGCCGCCGAAGTAACCGGCGCAGGAACCGACCAGGCCGGCCGCGACGGTGGAGAGCAGTGCCACCAGCAGCCCGATGATCAGCGACTTCTGCAGGCCGCGCAGGGTCTGTGCGTAGACGTCCTGGCCGAGGCCGCCAGTGCCGAACCAGTGCGTGCCGGAGGGCGGTTCGCGCAGTGCGGAGTAGTCGATGTCGGTGTAGTGCCACTGCGTCAGGTAGGGCCCGACGAAGGCCAGCAGGAAGAGCAGCACCACCACGGCCATGCCCACCAGCGCTCCTGGGGCGGCCAGCAGGCGGGCCAGCACCAGGCGGCCCCGGCTCGCGGGAGCCGGTGCGGCGGCCGCCACGGGCACCTCGTCCAGCACTGCGGTCACAACGGCATCTCCCATCACGCACGCACCCGGGGGTCGAGTGCGGCGTGCAGCGTGTCGGCCAGGAACCCGGAGGCCAGGATGGTCACCGCGGTGAAGAGGTTGACCGCGACCACCGCGTTGATGTCGTTCTCGTAGATCGAGCTGATGAACCACTCGCCCATCCCGTGCCAGCCGAAGATCACTTCGGTGAAGGTGGCGCCGGTGAAGATGCCCAGGATGTTGTAGGCGAAGAGGGTCGACATCGGGATCACCGCGGTCCGCAGCCCGTGCTTGAGCAGTGCCTGGCGGCGGGTCAGTCCCTTGGCCTCGGCGGTGCGCAGGTAGTCCGAGCCGAGCACGTCCAGCATCGTGCTGCGCTGGTAGCGGCTGTAGGTGGCGATGCCGGTGAGCGCCAACGAGAGGGTGGGCAGCAGCAGGTGGACGCCCCAGTCGGCCAGGTGGGCGCCCAGGCCGCCGGCCAGTCCCGGGGTCTCGTATCCGGTGAAGTTGATCAGCTGGTGTCCGGAGGCCTGGTTGACGGCGATCGCGCCGTTCTTCAGGAAGAGCGCGATCAGGAAGACCGGCGAGGACAGCAGCACGAACGAGAAGATCGTCAACGCCCGGTCGGAGAACCGGTACTGGCGCACCGCGCCCCAGGCGCCGGCGGCCACCCCGAGCATCGTGCCGAGCAGGCTGCCGATCACCAGTAGCCGCAGCGAGACCCAGAGCCGGCGGCCGAAGTCGGCGTTGACCGAGGCGTTGTGGATGCTCTGGCCCAGGTCGCCGTGGACCAGGCCGTCCGCCCAGTGTCCGAAGCGCACCACCACGGGCGTGTGGTCGTTGATGCCGAGCGCGGTCAACTGCCGGTCCACCGAGGCGGCGGACGGGCGGGGCGTCTTGTTCTCGAAGTACGACCGGGGGTTGAGCGCGGCACTGGAGAGCGCGTAGGCGAGGAACACCGAGACGATCAGGAGGACCAGGTAGTAGGCGAGCCGCTTCGCCAGGTAACGCAGCATCAGCGACGCCCGGTGGGGCGTCCGCAGGGACTCCCGATCATCATGTCCAATTGCCTTCGCTCGATGGGTGTTCGGAGCAGCTTCGTGCAGCGGCATTCTCGAACCGACCGTTCGGCCGGTCAAGACCGTGCACGCGGCCGCTTCGGCGGGTTCGGCGAAGCAGCAGGTCAGAGTCTTGCAGTCGGTTGCGGACAGGGTGTTTCCGCTGTGTTGCCCCCTGTTGCGATTCGATCAGGAGTGAACACGGGCCTCTGGTCGGGGAACTGATCCGCTGTTACGTTCTGCTGGCTGGACACCCACTTGGCTGCCCACGATCAAGGCTCGTCACACCTTCGGGCGAGAAGTGCCCCCGACTCCTCAGGAGGGACCCTCCATGGATGCCACCACCACGCGGCGCGGCCGCACCCGTTCGCAGCTCGCGCGCACGCAGCTCACCCGCTCGCTGGTCGCGGCCACCGCGCTCGCCCTGGTGGTGACCGGATGCGGCTCAAGCTCGTCGAAGTCGGGCGGGAACGCCGCCCAGAGCGCGGTGCCCAGACTGAACGCCACGGACATCAACCCACAGCCGGTGAGCGCGCTGAAGCCGGGCGGTGAGCTGCGCGAGCCGCTGCAGCAGTGGATCGACCAGTGGAACCCGTACCAGGTGGACGGCACCTACGGCGACTCGGTGGAGATCATGAAGATGATCGAGCCGCTGCTCTTCCGGATCGACGCGAGCGGCACCTTCCAACCGGTCCCCGAATTCCTGCAGTCGGCGACCGTGGTCTCCACCTCGCCGCAGGTGGTGCTCTACAAGCTCAACCCCAAGGCGCGCTGGTCGGACGGCAAGCCGCTGAGCTACCTGGACTTCAAGGCGGTCTGGCAGGCCGACAACGGCAGCAACCCGGCCTACAACGCGGCCAGCACCAACGGCTACAACCAGATCAGCGACGTCGCGCAGGGCTCCGACCCGACCCAGGTCAAGGTCACCTTCTCGACCCCGTTCGCCGACTGGCAGAGCCTCTTCTACCCGCTGCTGCCGGCCGCCGGGATCTCCACCCCGGACGACTTCAACAAGGGCTGGGTCGAGAAGGTCCCGATCACCGGCGGGGCTTTCAAGATCGGCTCGCAGGACAAGTCGGCGCAGACCATCACGGTGGTGCCGGACCCCAACTGGTGGGGCGACAAGCCGGTGCTGGACAAGTTCACCTACCGGGCGCTCTCCTCCTCGGCGATCACCCAGGCCTTCCTGAACAACGAGATCGACTACGCCAGCGCGGGCAACGCCAACGCCTACGGCCAGCTCAAGGGCGACGCGGACGCGGTGATCCGCACCGCAGGACCGTGGGACGAGGTGCACATCTCCTTCGGCTCCAACGGCGCGCTGGCCGACCAGAGCGTCCGCCAGGCGCTGGGCAAGGCGATCGACCGCACGGCGCTGATCAAGGTGATGAGCCAGGGCGTGCCGGTCACCTTCCCGGAGCTGGGCAACCACGTCTTCATGACCAACCAGACCGGGTACCAGGACAACTCCGGCCAGTGGGGCAAGTTCGACCCGGCCGCGGCCGGGCAACTGCTCACCCAGGCCGGCTGGCAGGACGCGGGGGCGGGCAAGCCGCGCACCAAGAACGGGCAGCCGCTGGAGCTGCACTTCATCGTTGCCGCGGGCTCCTCGCAGCAGACCCTCGACATGACCGCGGCGGTGCAGAACATGCTCGGCCAGGTCGGCGTGAAGCTGGACGTCGACAAGGTGCCGGACAACGACCTGGACGAGAAGTACATCAACGTCGGCAAGTTCGACCTGGCGACCTGGCGCAACACCGGGTCCTTCCCGCCCTCGCTGATCCTGCCGTTCTACCAGCAGCCGACCGGTGACAACGTCTACCAGAACTTCTCGAAGCTGAGCACCCCGGAGATCGACAGCCTGCTCAAGCAGGCCGCCTCCACCCTGGACCCGGCGGCCGCCGCCAAGCTCTACAACCAGGCGGACGCCAAGATCTGGGAGCTCGGGCACACGCTGGAGATCTACCAGCGCCCGCAGGTGACCGCCTTCCGCAAGGGCTTGGCCAATTTCGGCGCCCCCGGGCTGGCGGACGTCGACTACACCAAGGTCGGTTGGCAGAAGTAGCGCGACGGAAGGGCCCCGGCCGGGGCGGCGGGCTGGTTGACGGAACGTCAGAGTACGCGCTGTCGGGCAGCGCGGTGATCACGAGGCCGGTGTGGCGCCGGACCAGGGGGATGTCCTCCCCCTCCGGAGCCGCGCCGGCCTTGACCTTCCGCGTTGCCCGCAGGACGCCTCTCTCGCCGTTCCATTGAGAGGAATGTATCGGGACATTCGGGGCGACCGCCGTGCGCGACACCCCAGGCGCGTGCCGGTGGCGACGCTGTCACCCGGTTCGCGCACTCCTTCGTCAACTCTCCTTGACTCCGGGCGGACCGACGGGCGGCTGGTTGCGCGGCGCAGGTGACGCTGGGCCGTGGCGTGCCGTCGCGGTGCGTGCGCTGACCACCGGCGACTGCCACGATCGGCCGGGGCGGGCGCGGCGCGTCGTGTCGCCGCAGTGCGCCTCGCGCCGTCGAGGCCGGTCGGGCCGCTCGGGCCGCCGAACACGCAGGGAGAGTCGCACCGATGACCGCAGGACCCGAAGCCGCCGAGCCGGCGCCCACCGCCGCCGACCCCGTGGTGCGGCGGATGGTGCCGCGCAGCCGGCAGGAGCCGCACCGCACCGCCACCTCGCTGGAGCTCTTCTTCGACCTCTGCTTCGTGGTCGCGGTCGCCCAGGCCGGGCGGCAGTTGGCGACCGCGCTCGGCGAGGGGCACCTGCGCGTCGCACTGGTCGGCTACCTGTTCGCCTTCTTCGCCGTCTGGTGGGCCTGGATGAACTTCACCTGGTTCGCCTCCGCCTACGACTGCGACGACGTGCCGTACCGGATCGCCACCCTGGTGCAGATCACCGGCGCGCTGATCTTTGCGGCAGGGATCCCGCGGCTCTTCCTGGACCGCGACTTCACCCTCGGCGTGCTCGGCTACGTGGTGATGCGGCTGGCGCTGGTCTCCCAGTGGCTGCGGGCCGCGCGCGGGGAGAGCGGCGCGGCCCGCTCGATGGCGCTCGCCTACGCGGGCGGTGTCGCGCTGGTGCAGGTCGGCTGGGTGCTGGTGCTGCTGCTGCCGAACTCGGCGATCCCCTGGGTGATGCCGTTGGGGGTGATTGCCGAACTGTCGGTGCCGGCCATCGCCGAGCGGCGGGCCCAGAGCCCCTGGCACCCGCACCACATCGCCGAGCGGTACGGGCTGTTCACCCTGATCGTGCTCGGTGAGACGGTGTCGGCCGCCACCGTCGCGATGCAGGTCGCGGTGGACGAGCACGAGGCGCTGGGCGAGCTGATCCCGATCGCGATCGGCGGCCTGCTGCTCTGCTTCGCGGCCTGGTGGATCTACTTCGCCGCGCCGATCCACCAGCACCTGCGGTCGAACCGGCAGGCCTTCCTCTGGGGATACGGCCACTATCTGATCTTCGGATCGGCGGCCGCGATCGGTGCCGGCTGCGAGGTCGCCGTCGAGTACGCGGTCGGCAAGGCGCACATCTCGGCCGCCGCGGCGACCGCTGCCGTGACCGTGCCGGCCGCGCTCTACCTGATCACCGTCTGGGCGCTGCACTCGCGGCACAGCAAGACCGGCGCCGCGCAGTGGGTGCTGCCGGTGGCCGCGGCGGCGGTGCTGGCCTGCACCGCGCTCGGCCGGTCGGGGGTGCTCGCGGCCGGGCTGGTCGCGACGGCGGCGGTGGCGGTGGGGGTGTGGCTGCACAGCCGGGAGCTGCCGGCCTGAGTTGCCGGTCTGAGTTGCCGTCCTGAGTTGTCGTCCTGAGCCGTGTTGTCGGTGGCGCCTGCGAGGATGGTTCGCCCGCTCTGTCCACGCTCTGAGGATCCCCGGTGTCACTCGCCTCGCTCGCCGACCAGCCCTACGCCCACCTGCTCCAGCCGCACCCCGGCCCGCTGCGCCGCGACGAGCGCTACGACACCGCGCACTTCGAGGGCCTGGCGCTCGACGGCGTCCAGGCGGGCGGCACCCTCTTCCTGGAGTGCGCGTTCACCGACGTCTCGCTGACCGAGGTACGGCTGCGCCAGGCCCGGTTCAACGAGGCCTGGTTGGAGCGCTGCCGGCTGGTGGCCTGCGAGCTGGTGGAGAGCGAGTGGCAGGACGTCACCGCGCAGGGCGGGCTGTTCGCGGGGGTGTCGGCGTACGGCGCGCAGCTGCGCCGCCTGACGGTGCGTCAGTGCAAGCTGGAATCGGTCAACCTGCGTGGCGCGGTGCTGCGCGACGTGGTCTTCGAGGACTGCCAGCTGCGTGACGTGGACTTCGGCGGCGCGAAGTTGACCGGGGTGAGCTTCCCCGGCAGCTCGCTGGAGGAGGTCAGGTTCGCCGGTGCCACGCTGGCCAGGACCGACCTGCGCGGTGCGAGCCGGCTGGTGCTGCCGGACGGCCACGAGGGGCTGCGCGGCGCGCTGATCTCCTCCGCCCAGCTGATCGAGCTGGCCCCGCAGTTCGCCCAGGCGCTGGGGGTGCAGGTGCGCGACTAGGCCGACCAGTGCCGTCCTCCGTACCCGATCCGGCGAAGTGTCAGCTGCCGAGGGCCGCTGTCGCCGCCTGTACCTCGGTCGCCAGCGCCGTCCTGACCTTGGCCATGGCGGCGGCGTTCTCGTCGATCGCCCGCTGCTGGTAGGCGTAGTCGACCGTGTACCAGACGCCGACCACGTTCTCCTGATGCCGGCAGGCGCCGTCCGCCGTGGCCACCTGGAGCTCGTGCGGCGTGGGCGCGGCGGTGGTCGCCCACGCCGGGTCGCCCATCGCCGCGAGCGGATCGGCGTAGCTGAAGCCGGCCGCCTTCATGCACTGCGACCACCGGGCGAACACCGCCTGGGTGCGGGCGTCGTCCCGCGCCGACTGCAGCGTGCTGAGGTTGAGGTCGGAGGCGAACTGCGGGTCGCCGACCAGGCCTTCGGCCGAGCCGGTCAGCCGCTTGCCGGCCTCCCCGATGCAGCCGCGGTCCGGCACCTGCTGCCCGTTGACGGTCTGCCCGCCGGACCCGAACCGCTGCTTCGGGTCGGACGTTCCCCGCTCGGCCGTGGCCATCTGCGTGCTCATCGGCGGCTCCGCCGGCGGTTTGGTGGCGGGCTGGCCACCGCCTTCGGGGTGGTAGCCCCAGGTGGCCAGCAGTGCGGTGCTCTGCCGCCCGTAGCGGCCGTCGATCCGGGTGGCGGGAGCGTCGCTGTCGCGGCCCGGGAGAACGGGTGCCGGCGGGGTGTAGCTGAATCCGAAACGCGTCATGCAGTCCGAGATGAGCCGTGCCTGTGCCTTCTCGACCGTGAGCAACTGCGCCGGGTTGAGCAGGTAGCCGTCGAGGGGCAGCGGCTTGTCGTTCGCCGAGTCGAGCACGGGTGTCGCCGGCAGAGAAGGGGGCGCCTCGGTGCTGGTCGGGGCCTCGGAGGCATGGACCGAGGAGGAGGCATGGTTCGAGTCGGCGACGGCACTCGCGCAGCCGGCGAGCAGCAGCGGCAGCGCGAGCAGGAGGGCGGCGGAACGACGCGAGCGGCTGGACACAGGTGTGTGGTCTCTCTCGGATCGGCGGCACGAGCGGTCTGGACGCGACCCGGTGGTCTCCGGCCCGATCGCGCGGGCCGGAGACCACCGGGTGTCAGGAGCCGTCAGGCAGGGCTCAGTTGAAGAAGCCCGCCGCGTCGTTGTTCTTCAGCGTGGTGTTCAGGTCGACGGTCTGCCAGGCCGGGATGGGCTGGCAGGCGTAGCTGCAGTTCTCGTAGCCGCTGTTGTAGTACACGGTGAAGGTGCCGCTGTACCAGCTGTCGACCGCCGCGGCGTGGTTCTTCACCAGCGTGCCGGCACCGGAGCTGCCGTTGTGGCCGGCGACGAACTTGGTGTTGGTGCCGTAGTCCGAGATGTTGCCGGTCTGCTCGAAGTACGCGCCGTAGCCGTAGTTGCTGGAGTTGTAGTAGAGGCAGACCATGGCCTGCGAGCTGTTGCAGTCGTACTGGATGGTGCTCGCCGAAGCCGTTCCGGCCGTCGCCAGGGCCCCGGTCGCGACGGTACCGGCAAGGGCGGCTGCGGCAAGAAGCTTGCGGATGCGCATGTCGTCTCCTCGTTCCACGTCACCGGCGTCTCCGGCGGCGTGTGCCCCATCGTGGTGATGGCCCGTAGCGCGGCGGTCGCTTCGGCGTAGCGCGGGCGGAGGCGCTCCCCGCTGTGACGGCGCCCTTGATCGCCGATCCGAAGCGGCCCGCAGTTCATCCGCCCGACGCTCGCTGACCCTTGAGCGAACAGTCCGACAAGCCTTGGTACCAGGCTCTAGCGCCTGCCGTCCGGCTGGGCCACGATGTGCGCGGCCCACGTTGTATGTACAACGCGGTACTGACGGCATGGACAGCACAACGTGCGGACAGGGCCTTTGGCTTCCGGCAGTCGCCGGAGTGCCGGCAGCCGCCAGCAGCGGCGCGACCGAAGGGTTTGGCGATCCGGATGACAGAGCTGAGTCGCAGGACGTTCATGGCCACCTCGGCCGGCGCGGCGGCGGGCGTCGCGGTGGCCGGGACGGTCGGCGCCGCGGCCGCGCCGGCCGCGACCGCCGCGGGTGCCGTCAAGGCGGCGAGCACCGCACAGCTCACCAGCACGGGCACCATCACCGACGCGCAGCACATCGTGATCCTGATGCAGGAGAACCGCAGCTTCGACCACTACTTCGGCACCCTGCAGGGCGTGCGCGGTTTCGCCGACCGCAGCGCGATCCAGATCGCCGGCGGCTACAGCGTCTTCAACCAGCCGAACAGCGCCAGCGCCCGCCAGTACCCCTGGGCCTTCAACCCGGCCAACACCGGGGCCGGTTCGAGCGCGGAGACCACCGCGCAGTGCAACGGCGACCTCTCGCACGCCTGGTCCGACCAGCACAAGGCGTGGAACACCGGCAAGATGGACTCCTGGGTGTCCGCCAAGGGCACCGTCCGCACGCTGGGCTACCTGCAGCGCTCGGACATCCCGTTCCACTACGCGCTGGCCGACAACTGGACGGTCTGCGACGCCTACCACTGCTCGGTGTTGAGCGCGACGGGCCCGAACCGCACGTACCACTGGTCCGGCATGATCGACCCGAGCGGCACCGCGGGCGGCCCGGCCTACGACGGCGGCGACGAGTCCGGCCTGAGCTGGCAGACCTACGCCGAGGCGCTGGAGAACGCGGGCGTCAGCTGGAAGGTCTACCAGAACGCGAGCGACAACTTCGGCGACAACGCGCTCGCCTACTTCAGCCAGTTCGCGAACGCCTCGGCGGGCAGCGACCTGGCGGTCAAGGGCATGGGCTCGGTGCCGAAGGTCACCGGCCGCACCCCCGACGACATCGCCGCCGCGATCCAGGCCGACGTGCTGGCCGGCACGCTGCCCCAGGTCTCCTGGATCGTCGCCGACCAGCAGTCCTCCGAGCACCCGTACGCCACCCCCGAGGACGGCGCGCACTTCGTGCACATGGTGATGGACGCACTGAACGCGGACTCCAACGTCTTCAACTCGACCATCCTGCTGATCAACTACGACGAGAACGACGGCTTCTTCGACCACGTGCCGCCGCCGGTCGCCCCCGCCGGCACCGCGGGCGAGTTCTACGGCTCGACCAACATCGGCATGGGCTTCCGGGTCCCACTGCTCGCCATCTCGCCCTGGAGCCGCGGTGGTTGGGTCAACTCCGAGGTCTTCGACCACACCTCGGTGCTGCGTTTCCTGGAGGTCTGGACGGCCGCCCAGGGCACGCCCGCGCAGTGCGTGAACATCAGCGACTGGCGGCGCGGCGTCAGCGGTGACCTCACCAGCATCTTCGACTTCACCAACCCGGTGTACGGGATGCCCTCGCTGCCCTCCACCTCGCAGACCATCGGCCTGAGCACCTGCGGCCCGCTCGGCAACCCCTCGCCGACCAACAACGCGCTGCCCGCCCAGGAGTCGGGCACCCGCCCGGCCCGCGCGCTGCCCTACCAGCCGAACGCCAACCTGGACCACCTGGAGCTGGACTCGTCGTCGACGATGAAGGTCTGGCTGAAGATGGACAACGGCGGCTCGCGGACCACCCACTTCGCCGCCTACGCCAACGCCCACCGCAGCGGCGGCCCGTGGCAGTACACGATCGCCCCCGGCAACAGCACCAGCGACTTCTTCAACTGCGGCAGCGGCTACGGCAACGGCGCCTACGACCTGAGCGTGATCGGCCCCAACCGCTTCCTGCGCCGCTTCCAGGGCGACAGCACCAAGGCGGGCAAGAGCCTGCTGGTGACCGCCTCCTACGCCACCGCCCCCGACACCGGCCAGCTCGCGCTCTGGTTCAAGCTGGCCAACAACGGCACCGCCCCGGCAACCTTCACCATCACCTCGAACCACTACCGCACGGACGGCCCGTGGACCTACACGGTCGCGGCCGGGCAGAGCGCGAGCGACTACTTCAACGCGGTCGCGAACACCAACGGCTGGTACGACTTCACGGTGACGGTCAACACCGACGCCACCTTCTCGCAGCGCTTCACCGGCCACCTGGAGACGGGCGCGGCGAGCGTCACCGGCTGACCGAACGCGGACGCGACAACACCAGGGCGGGGGGGGGGGGGGGGGGGGGCGGGGGGGCGGGGGGGCGGGGGGGGGGGGGGGGGGGGGGGGGGGTGGTGGGGGGGGGGGGGGGGGTGGCTTGGTTGGGGGAG